>JANXYN010000169.1 GCA_025356035.1 Geobacteraceae bacterium | reverse complement strand
CTTTTTTCGAGGCGTCAGCGGCAGCGGCGGCGTCACCCGCCTGCAGTTTGCCGTTCACCTGGGCGGCATAGACGATGGCGACAATGCCGAAGGGGAGGCAGCAAAAGATCGTGACTAGGATTGCCTGGATAAGATAGTTGGGGATTGTCTGAACCGGCAGACTCCCCTGTGACGTCTGCTGCAAAACCTCGCCGCACTTGACGCACTTATAAGCATTATCATCATTCTGCCCTCCGCATTTTCTGCAATACATACATCACCCTCCTTGTTTGGAAATTTTACCGCACAATCTATAGCATTTTATCGGCACTTTTGGCAGCGAAATTAAAGAAAATTTGTGCGATGCAGGAGATGACAAGAGACGACGCCAGGCCTGTCACCTGTTCCGGCGAAACAAAGATCCTCTCCGCCATTGTTGTGCCCACTGGCCAGGAAGCGGCAAAATGCAGCCGCGGGCTTTCCTCCCGCCCGCATCTTTGCCTTTACAATAAAAGACCCACTCTGTTACTATGTGCACGTTTATGAAAATCAAACGGGTAGAAATAATCGGCTTCAAGTCCTTCGTGGATAAGGTCTCCCTCGACTTCCAGCAGGGAATCACCGCCATTGTCGGGCCGAATGGCTGCGGTAAATCGAATATCGTCGATGCGATCCGCTGGGTGATGGGGGAGCAGTCCGCCAAAAACCTGCGTGGCAGCAGCATGGAGGATATCATCTTTATCGGCAGCCAGCTGCGCAAGCCGGTCGGGATGGCCGAGGTGTCGATTATCTTCTCCACCGAGGATGGCCGGGTGCCGGCGAAGTACCTTAACTTTCACGAGATTCAGGTGACCAGGCGGATCTACCGGGACGGCGAAAGCGAGTATTTCCTCAATAAGACCCCGTGTCGGCTGCTCGACATCACCGAGCTGTTCATGGACACCGGGGTCGGTGCCAAGGCCTACTCCATAATTGAACAGGGAAAGATCGGCATGATCCTCCACGCCAAGCCGGAGGAGCGCCGTTTCATCATCGAAGAGGCTGCGGGGATAAGCAAATTCAAGGCGCGCAAGAAGGTGGCGCTGCGAAAGATCGAGGTGACCAGGCAGAATCTCCTCCGGATCGGTGATATTGGCGCCGAGATTAAGCGTCAGCTGAACGGTCTGCAGCGCCAGGCGAAAAAGGCGGAGAAGTTCCGGGAATACCGCGAGGAGCTGAAGGAGATCGAGCTGACCTTTGCGGTACGGCAGTATCTGGCCTCTGACGAAACCCGTATGGAGCTGGAAGGAGCGCTGGCCGGACTGAAAAGCCGGGTAGCCGCCCTGGCTGGAGAACTGGAAAGCGCTGAGCTGTCATTGGAAGAGAAACGGATTGTGCTCCTGGAGGAAGAAAAGTCGCTGACCGTGGCCCAGGAGGAGATTTACCGCTCCAAGGCGGATCTGCAGGGTTTTGAGAACCGGCTAGAGTTTCAGAAAAAAGAACTGGCCAATTTGGAACGACAGAAGGTCCGTTTCGAAGAGGAACAGGCGAGTCTGGAGCGGCAGCTGGCCGAGGCACAAGCTGAAAGGAAAGGCCTGGAGGAGCACGGCAGCCAGTTTGTCCGGGAGATGGCTGAAGAAGAGGACCAGCTGCAGTTCAATGAGCAGGAGCTGGAGGAGCTCGTTGTTGCGGAGGCGGAGCTCGCCAGAAAACTGGAAGAGACCCGCCGGGCACTGTTTGCGCTCTTGTCGGAGATTGCCCAGGCAAGCAACCAGCTTGCTGTTGCGGCTAAAAAGCTGGAGGCCATGGAAGAGCGCGCTGAACGGAATCGGCGGGAAGCCTTGACCCTGGGGGAGAAGCAGGCCGAGACCAGTCGCGTGGTGGCGGAGCTGGAAGGGGCGTTAAGCTTGCTGGCTGGCCGGAAGGGGGAATTGGTTGAAGAACTGGCCCAACTGCAAAGCCGGGAGAGTGAACTGAAGGCCAGTCTGGTTGAGCAAGACAAAGAGTTGCAGGCACGGCGCGAGGAATTGAGCAGCAAGAGCTCAAGGCTGCACTCCCTGCAGGAGCTCGAGGCCCAGTTTGCCGGGTACGGTCAGGGGGTTCGTTCGCTGTTTCTGTCCGAGCGCTTCAAGGGCCGGTTTAAAGGGGTAATTGCCGATATCGTTGAAACTGGCGAGCAGTATGAGGCAGCCCTGGAGGCGTCCCTCAGTGATCGGCTCCAGTCAGTAATCGGTGCAGGCGAGGATGATGCCCTGGAGGCGATCGGTTATCTGCGTGATAATGCTGGCGGCCGTGGCAGCTTTGTCTTGAAGGGGGTGGGGGGAGCTGCGTCCTCTTCGGCACCGCCCGGTGGAGTGAAAATCGTCGACAAGCTGCAAGTCGCCACTGGCTATCAGGAGCTGGTGGGGGTGTTGCTGGCCGATACCTTTCTGGTCGATGATCTTGCCGCGGCACTTTCCCTTGCCCGACAGTTCCCTGCTCTCACCTTTGTCACGATGGGGGGAGAACTGGTTGCTCCCGGCGGCATCGTCAGCGGCGGCTCCATGGAAGGTGCCGATCAGGGGCTTGTCCATAAAAAGCGCGAGATCAAGGAACTTGCCCAGGCGACGCTGCTTCTTTCCACGCAGGTTCGGGAGCAGGAGGCGGGCCGGGACCAGTTGAAATTAGATATTGCCGCTGCTGAAGAATCCGCAAAGGAGCTGCGGCAAATGCTTCACCAGAAGGACCTGAAGCTGGTCAATGCCGATAAGGACCTGCAGCGTGCCCGCGAAGAACGACAGCGCATCGAAGAACGGTTCCGGATCAACGAACTGGACGAAGACCAGCTTCGGGAAGAACGTGATCTCCTGCTGGCTGAAATGGATAATTCGAGCGGGCACCGGACCGTTGGCGAGGAGAAAAAGCAGGGGCTGGAGAGCGAAGTGGACGCCCTGCAGCAAAGCCTGACCGTAAAAAAAGAAGAGCTCGGCGTCCTCCGGGAACGGGTCACGACCATGAAGGTCCGGTCAGCAGCTCTCAAGGAACGGCGCGAGTCCACTCTCAGGGCATTAAAGCGGGTGGATGATTTGGTCAAAGATTTGCTGGCAAGAATCGATGGGCGCCGGACTGAGCTGATGACTGGCGAAGAAGAGCGGGAACGCCTTGCTGTCGAGGTGTCAAGGAGTGACGAAGGTTTGAAGCAACTCCTGGCCAGACAATTGGGGGCGGAGACCGCCCACAACGTCATCAGGGATCGCTATGAAGCCCAAGCCATTCTGGTGCGGGAGGAGGATGCCCGGCTAAAGGGGTTACGCGGCCTCCATGAGCAAGCGCGGCAGGAGGTTGCTGAGAAAAGCCTGCAGCTCGCCGAAATCTCCATCGGGCTCCAGCACCTGCAAAATTCGCTACTGGAAAAATACCGGGTCGATATTGCCGCGCTTGTGCCGGGGACCCTCGAACACGAATTTGCCGAGGAAGAAAATCGCCGCCGCCAGGTTGAGCTGCAGAAGCTGGTGGAGGAATTGGGCGAGGTGAACCTGATGGCGGTTGACGAGTACAACCAGCTTGAGGAGCGCTTTAATTTCCTCACCACCCAGCAGATCGATCTGCAGGAATCCCTTGATTCGCTGCTGCAGGCGATTCAGCGCATTAACAAGACAACCCGCAAACGTTTCGAGGAAACCTTCCAGTTGGTCAATGCCAAGTTCCAGGAAGTTTTCCCGCGGCTGTTTTGTGGCGGGGTCGCATCGCTCAAGATGACCAACGAGGACGACCTGCTGGAAACCGGCATTGAGATCGTAGCCCAGCCACCGGGGAAAAAGCTGCAGAACATCACGGCGCTTTCGGGAGGCGAAAAGGCGTTGACCGCGGTCGCCCTGATCTTTGCTATCTTTATGATCAAGCCATCGCCATTCTGTCTGCTCGACGAAGTGGATGCCCCGCTGGATGACGCCAACATCGGCAGGTTCAACGAGATGGTCCGGGAGATGAGTGCCACTTCCCAGTTTATCACCATAACCCATAACAAGACGACCATGGCTATTGCGGATATTCTCTACGGCGTGACCATGGAGGAGCCTGGGGTGTCGAAACTCGTGTCGGTGAAATTACACTGAATCGGAATCGAGATCAGGGACCAGTGATCGGTAAAGTCAGTTTTGTAGTCCCCACGTCCGTCTTTAAGGAGTCGTAAGTGCCCTTCAAAGCCATTCTCAAGGAACTGGTCGAATCGACGCCCGGCGCCAGCGGCGCCATCCTGGCTGACTGGGAGGGGGAAGCGGTCGATCAGCATTGTCTCTATGATGATTATGAACTGAAGGTGATCGGAGCCCATAAGGGGATCATCCTCAATCAGATGAGAGATCTCCATCGCGGGTTTGCAGCCGGTGAGCTCAGGGAGGCGGTGATCGCCACCGGCCAGCAGCGCGTGATCATCGGCGCGGTTGGTGCAGATTACTCGCTGGTAATGACCCTGGAGCCGGAAGCCGTTGTTGGACGGGCCATGTACCGGTTCCGCAACGCTACCAGGCTCCTGGAGAAGGAGATTTACTAGATGATGGCAGAGAAAAAGCCTTTTTTCAGGGAGGTCGTCGCAAAAATCACTGGCAGTGGACTGCCCATAGAGCCTAGCCAGTCTCAAGACCAGGGGACTGTGGCTGGCCAGGCCGGTCTTTTTGACCGGCTGCGGCAGGGTCTGGTCCGGACCCATGACAGCCTCGTCGGTCGTATTGATCAACTAATGCGGGGGAAGAAGCAAATTGATGCCAGCCTGCTGGAGGAGCTGGAGGAGATCTTGATCAGCGCGGATCTGGGGGTGAAGGTGACCACCGAGATCACCAGGACTCTGGAGGAGCGTCTTGATCGGAATCAACTGAGCGATGGCGAGGCACTGCGCATGACGCTGAAGGAAGAGCTGATCAAGCGGCTTACCATGGTTGCTGCGCCGCTGGATATTACGCGGGCCAAGCCTTTCGTCATCATGGTAATCGGCGTGAACGGCGTCGGCAAAACCACCACTATCGGCAAGCTTGCAAGCAAATTCACCGGCCAGGGGAAGAAGGTGTTGCTGGCAGCCGGTGACACGTTTCGTGCCGCCGCCGCCGAGCAGCTTGCCATCTGGGGGGAGCGGGCCGGGGCGGAGTTGATTCGCCACCAGGATGGGGCTGATCCTTCGGCAGTCGTTTTTGATGGGTGCCGGGCCGCGCTCGCCAGGGGCGCCGATATCCTCCTGGTTGACACGGCGGGACGGCTGCATACCAAGACCAACCTTATGGAGGAGCTGAAAAAAATCTGTCGGGTCATGGGGAAGGAGATCCCTGGCGCCCCCCATGAAATCCTGCTGGTCCTCGATGCTGCCACCGGGCAGAACGCCATTTCCCAGACAAAACTCTTTAAAGAAGCCACCCAGGTAAGCGGCATCGTATTGACCAAGCTGGACGGCACTGCCAAGGGCGGCATCGTGGTAGCCGTAGGCAGCGAATTCCATCTGCCGGTTCGTTTCATCGGCGTTGGCGAAGGCGTGGATGACCTGCGTGTGTTTGATCCGACCGAGTTTGTGGCCGCGATTTTTTGATAATTGCCTTGACTTTTCAGGGGTTATGCAATAAAATTTGCTAATTCTCAAGGAGTGATATGGATCCAGAACTCTTCGATTCTCTGGAAAAACGGGTTGAAAGCCTGTTGGAAGGGTATAGCGCCCTGAAACGCGAAAACGTGCTGCTCAGAGAGGAAAATCAGCGGTTGCTCGGTGAGCGTGAAGGGTTCAAGGCACGGATCGATGTGGTTCTGAAAAAGCTGGAAGGGATCTGACACCTGTGAAGTTCACACACCGGATCAGGGTATTGGGGAGGGAACTGCAGGTTAAGAGCACGACACCCCCAGAGCGGGTTCGAGAGATTGAGACGTTCGTTAATGATAAGGTGGCGGAGGTTGCTGGCTCGATTATGGGCGGTGATATGCAGGTAGTGGCCATTCTGGCTATGATGAATATGGCGGAAGCCTATTTGACTCTCGCCAGCAAACAGGAAGAAGCCGACCAGCTGGGAAATGAGCAGGTCTCCAGGTTGCTGCGGCAGATTGATGAATGTAGGTAGGTGCAAGTCTCTTTAGGGAGATTTTTATATATCCGGCTGGAACCCGGGTTGGAAGTTTGGTCAGTTTCAACGGGACGGTAAAAGCAAGTCTCGCTGATATAGGTAGCTGTCGCAACAACGTGCTGTTTAATTTGACGCCTGGTGATGACAATTTCTGTAGTACTGAAGTTGTAAGGACCAAGCGGCTCCACCTACCTGACAAGCTGATCCACACGAACTCCCCGCTCCGCTCCCTCTAGAGACCATTTTTCGTAGCACTCCACTTTCATTGGGCTCCCGTGCTGATGCGAGGCCGCATGCCTAAAACAAATTATCGACGGCTGCTGCTCGAACAGCGGCGAACCATGACTGCCGATGCCTGGAAGGTGGCGAGCCTTCTTGCCCAGCAGATGTTGATTGATTCTCTGGAATTTGAGCAGGCGCGGGTCGTGGCGCTCTATGCTCCGATTCAGAATGAGTTGGATACTAGTTTAGTTATGGAAACGGCGCTGGCCGCCGGCAAAATTGTGCTCTATCCGGCGGTGGCAGGTAACGGCCTCCTCTTTCGGCGGGTCACGGGCAAAAGTGACCTTCTACCGGGTCTGTTTGGCGTGCTGGAACCGGGGTCAGCCACCACCATTCTCGCCCCGACCCAGGCAGATCTGATTATTATCCCCGGAATTGCCTTCGATAAGGTCGGGAACCGGATCGGTTACGGCAAGGGTTACTATGACAAGGCTCTCCACCAAATGGAAGGCAAAGGGAGGCTGACCGGCTTTTGCCACGATTTCCAGCTGGTGGATGAGATCGTTGGGGAGCCCCACGATGTAAAGATGGACAGGATAATTACCGAACGGCGGATGATCGGCCCGCTGCCGGGGTTAAATATATAGGAAGGGGAGGTGCAGCTTGAAAATTGATTTAGTCTTAATTATTTCAGTCCTGCTTGCCTCGGGGATCGGTTTCCTCGTTGGCAACCTGTTACGTAAGAAACTGTCTGACTCCATGGTGTCAACCGCTGAAAATCTGGCCAGGAAAACCCTGGAGGATGCAAAACGTCAGGCCGAAAACATCACCAAGGAGGCCTCACTGCAGGCCAAGGATGTTGTTTATCAGGCCAAGGCTGAATTCGAGCGGGAAACCAAGGATAAACGCCGTGATCTGCAGGCCCTTGAAAAACGGCTGCAGCAGAAGGAGGAGAATCTCGACAAAAAGGTGATTCTCTTTGATCAGCGGGATGCGGAAATGTTCCGCAAGGAACAGGTGGTAACCGCCAGAGAACAAGCGGCGGCCCAGAAAGAGGAAAAACTTGGCCAGCTTATGGAAGAACAGCGGCGCAAGCTGGAGGAAATCTCCGGAATGACCGCCACTGAGGCGAAAAAGGTGCTGATGGATTCCCTGGAGAATGAGGCCAAGCACGACGCTGCCAAGCGGATCAAGGGCATCGAGGAAGAGGCACGGGAAACCGCCGACAAAAAATCCAAGGAGATCCTCTCTCTAGCGATCCAGCGCTATGCTGGCGAGTATGTGGCTGAACGGACCGTGTCTGTGGTGGCGCTCCCCTCCGACGAGATGAAGGGGCGGATTATTGGCCGCGAAGGGCGCAATATTAGGGCGTTGGAGGCAGCAACAGGCATCGACCTGATCATCGACGATACCCCGGAGGCGGTTATCCTGTCCGGTTTCAACCCGATCCGCCGCGAAGTGGCTAAGCTGTCGCTGGAGAAGCTCATTGCTGACGGCCGCATCCATCCGGGCCGGATCGAAGAGGTGGTGGCCAAAGCCACCGAAGAGGTGGAACAGGCAATCAGGGAGGCGGGCGAACAGGCCGCCTTCGACCTGGGAGTGCATGGCATCCACCCGGAGGTGCTGAAGCTGATCGGCCGGCTCCGTTACCGGACTTCCTACAGCCAGAATGTTTACCAGCACTCGCTGGAAGTCGCCTTCCTCTGCGGCATCATGGCCGCCGAGTTGGGAGTCAATGTCAAACAGGCCAAACGGGCCGGTCTTCTCCACGATCTTGGCAAGGCCGTTGACCATGAGGTGGAAGGTTCCCACGCGGTCATTGGTGCGGAGCTCGCCAAGAAATACGGCGAATCGCCGAAAATAGTCCATGCCATCATGGCCCATCATGAGGACGAAAAACCGTCTTCGGTGTTGGCTGTGCTGGTACAGGCTGCCGACGCGCTGTCCGGTGCCCGCCCAGGTGCCCGGCGCGAGATGATGGAAACCTATGTGAAGCGGCTGGATGATTTGGAAAAGATCGCTAGTTCCTTCGCGGGCGTTTCCACTTCTTTTGCCATCCAGGCCGGCCGGGAGATCCGGGTTATGGTCTCCAGTGAAGAGGTAAGCGACGACCGGACGCTGATCCTGGCCAAGGATATTGCCAAGAAGATCGAGGCAGAAATGACCTACCCCGGCCAGATCAAGGTGAACGTTATCAGAGAGACCAGGGCCACCGAATATGCCCGTTAAACTGCTGTTTATCGGCGATATCATCGGGAGTCCCGGCAGACAAGCCATTTCCCGTGAACTTCACCGATTGGTGGACCGTCACATGGTCGACCTGGTCATTGCCAATGGTGAAAACGCCTCCGGTGGCTTTGGCATCACGGCAGAGACAGCAAAAGAGCTGTATGGGCAGGGGATCCATGTCTTGACCAGCGGCAATCACATCTGGGATAAAAAAGAGTCGCTAGAATTCATAAAACGCGAAGAGAAGTTGCTGCGACCGGCCAACTACCCCCCCGGTGCAGCTGGGCGGGGGAGTGCGATTGTAAAGACCGCGGGCGGCGTCAAAGTGGCGGTACTGAATCTCGAGGGACGGGTTTTCATGAACAACCTCGACTGCCCGTTTCGGGTAGCGGACCAGGAAGTAGAGCGTCTGCGCCAGGAGACCCCGTTGATTCTGGTTGATTTTCATGCCGAGGCGACTTCGGAGAAAATGGCACTTGGTTGGTATCTGGACGGTCGCGTCAGTGCCGTGTTCGGTACTCATACCCATGTGCAGACCGCCGATGAACGGATTCTGACCAACGGCACGGCCTATCTTACCGACACCGGCATGACTGGTGCCTTTGATTCGGTGATCGGGGTACGCAAGGATGAGCCCATAGCAAAATTTCTTACCCAGCTGCCGGTCAAGTTCGAGGTGGCGAAAAACGATATCCGCCTGAATGGGGTGGTGGTTGAAGTTGATGAGTCGACCGGCAAAGCGGTCGGTATTGAGCGGATTAACATCAGCTGCGGTTAAAAGTCTTTTTGCCACAGAGCGTCCCACGCTCGTGGCAAGTGTTCAAGTTTGGGGGGTGTCATGACAGTTGCGGAACAGCTTGAGATCATCAGGCGTGGCGCGGTGGAGATTCTGTTGGAGAAGGACCTCCAGGAGAAGCTTGAAAAGTCTGCAAAAACCGGCGTGCCACTGAAGATCAAGGCTGGCTTCGATCCTACCGCCCCGGATCTCCACCTTGGACATACAGTGCTGCTGCACAAGATGCGGCAGTTCCAGCAGTTGGGGCATGAGATTTACTTTCTGATCGGCGATTTCACCGGCATGATCGGTGACCCGACCGGCAAATCCGAGACAAGAAAACCGCTCACCCGGGAGCAGGTGCTGAAGAACGCCGAGACTTACCGGTCGCAGGTATTCAAGATCCTTGATCCGCAAAAGACCAAGGTAGTATTTAACTCCGAGTGGTTAGGGAAGCTTTCCGCCTCGGACCTGATCGGGCTGGCAGCCAAATACACGGTGGCGCGGATGTTGGAACGGGAGGACTTCAGTAACCGTTTCGCCAACCAGCTTCCCATCAGTATCCATGAGTTTCTCTATCCGCTCATCCAAGGCTACGACTCAGTGGCACTCCAGGCTGATGTGGAGCTGGGGGGGACCGACCAGAAGTTTAATCTGCTGGTTGGACGTGAATTACAGAGGGAGTGGGGGCAGACTCCCCAGGTTGTTATCACTATGCCGCTCCTGGAAGGGCTGGACGGCGTCAATAAGATGGGCAAGTCGCTCGGCAATTATATTGGCATCAACGAGCCGGCCGACGAGATCTTCGGTAAGATTATGTCGATATCCGACGAATTGATGCTCCGCTACTATGAACTCTTGAGTGACCTGCCGCTTCCCGAGCTGCAACGGCTTAAGGCAGGAATCAAGGATGGCTCAGTTCACCCGATGGAGGCTAAAAAGCAGCTCGGACGGGAGATCGTAGCCCGCTATCACGGCGCCGATTCGGCCACGGCAGCCGAAGAAAACTTTGTTAAACGGTTTCGGGACCACCAGCTTCCTGAAGAGCTTGAAGAGATTACCCTGACGCTGGAAGGAGACAAAGTCCTGCTTTGCAAGGTGCTCACCGAGGCCGGTCTGGTGAAATCTAATAGCGAGGGACGCCGCGCCGTTCAGCAGGGTGGGGTTAAGGTAAACAGCGACAAGGTGGCCAATGAAAATCTGGAGCTCGCTGCTGGTGTATATATTCTGCAGGTTGGTAAACGCCGGATTGCGCGGGTTCGTTTGAGTAAATAAAAATTAACGATATACTTGTTGACGCCGGTCATGAGGTTTGTTATAAAGTTCGTCTTGCTTGAAGGTGAAGCGGCGCAGCGAAAAAGTTTTTTTACGCGGCGGGAAAAAAGAAGTTGACAAAGTAGGAAGGTTGAGATAGATTGCAAAGTCTGTCGCAGCAATCAAACAACTTGGTCT
>JANXYN010000017.1 GCA_025356035.1 Geobacteraceae bacterium | reverse complement strand
CGATCATCGGGTCGTAGTAGCCAGGCGCGGGGACCAGAAAGAAGACCGTCTCCGCGGTGCCGATGAAGGCCCGGTAAAATACCATGACCGTCCCCTTCGCCGGCCCAATGATGATACCGGTAGCTCCCCGGTCGCGAATGGAGCGGTACGTCTGCTTGGGGAGTTCGAGAACGCAGGTTGCCACGTTGGTGATCCCGCGGACTAATTTAACCACCATCCGGTCGACGATGATTTCAGGCTTTTGTTCCACGGCAAAGACCGGGGTGGTGAAACAAAGGAGCAGGAAAAGCGGCACAGCGGCTGCAACAAAGCGCATAAAAACTCCTTTCCAAGATACAGGCTCGAGGTAACTTTGTATCCTTTTAACACAATTTGTCAAGGGAGGCAAGGCGCGTCTAGCCCCGTTCAATCAAAGAGGGTTTTTTCGCCGGGAAGGAACCGTGCAAATTTTCCCCGCAACTCCTGCAGTTTCGCCAGGTAGAACTCGACGTTTTCGTCCGGTCGGGCCGGATCGTAGGCGGAAACCGGCCGGCAGTTTTCATAGGCGGTGACCCCCTTCCCCCGGCCAGTGATGTAGTAACTGATCTGATCGCCAGCCCGGTACTGGTGAGAAGAGCGTAGGGCGATCTCATAGGCCGCGCCGGCATTGCGTTTCCCCTGCCTGACCTTTTGCTGGTAATTGGCGGGCGATTCGCTGAGGGTTTCAGTCTTTGCCAGCCAGCTTATCTCGAATGTATGCCCACGCAGCCGTTGCTGATAATCTTGATAAACCGCATCGATCTTCTCCCCGGTGCCGTCAAGAAGGAGCCGGATCATCTCCTCCATGAAATCGCGCAGGTATTTTTCGATCCCCCGGGACTTGAGGCCACTCCCTTTAATCGTCACCCGGCCATCATGGCCAAGCAGGGCATAATTTTTCATCTTGTAGGAAAACATGGCCCGATAGCGGCCGTCCATCTCCACCTCGATCCCCGGGGGGAGTTCGGCGGAGAGCTCCCGGATCAGTTGTTCCTCTTCGGCAGCGGTCGATATGCCGGCTGGGGGGATAAAGTAGATGCCATCCGTATCGATCTCGACCGCTCTAGCCTTGTGCTCTTCCAGCCAGTGGAGCATCTGTTTGATGAGATCCCGACCGATCCTGGTTACTTCAGCCGCCACCAATGGATCCGAAAAATTGTGCAAGGTGGTGCCGAGGTAGCCGTAAAATGAATTGATCAGCACCTTGAAGGCCTGTTGCAGGGCTTGGTAGTAATCGCGTCGATGCTGGTCAGATTCGTCCCTGGCCCGCTTCTTGGCAGCCAGCCTGAACTCACGAAGGTCGCGCAATAGCGGGAGAAACAGGCCGAGCGTATCCTTGGCCGGATTGAGTTGATAGGCAAGGAGAATCGACGGATACAGGGACGCCACGTCACAATGGACCACCGGCCCGACCACCCCGTAGGCGAAGATATCGGCGTAGCCTCCCTCAAAACTCCCATCCCCCCCCGCCTTCGGAATTGCCACCCCGCGGCGCAGGTATTCGCGGAGAAACAGGGCATTGATTTTTGTGGCGTTGCCGCGGATGACACTGTTCTGGTATGAATAGGGAAAGATACGGGTCTGAAGAAACGCCGAATAGGAGAGAAGGCGGGACAGAGCTAGGGTTTCCCGGACATCATCGAGGTTATACTGCCGCAATGCGGCAGGGTCCTCCCGGTAGTAGCGACTGATCTGTTTCCCCTCCAGATAGACCCGGTCGGGCGCGGCCAGGCCGAAATGGCGGGCGGCCTGTTTGAGACCGTAACTCTCCATCTCTCGGGCGCTCACATCGTAGATTTGCAGCAAAAAATAGGTGTCGATGATCTGGCGGCCGAAGATATCCCAGCGAGGATAATCGATGCTCCGTTCAGCAATGCTGAACCGCGAAGAATGAACACGCGGCTCGCTGCCGTCCCTCCCCCACGGTAGTTTCAAGCCGAGCCGGGCCGCCCGGACCCGAATATATTCCAGGTCGAAGCGGTACAGGTTATGCCCCTCGATGACATCGGGGTCCCGCTCGCGAATGATCTCGGTCAGCCGCTCCAGCATGGCCAGTTCCGACAGCTCCCGGCCGAACAGTACCTCCGAAAACCCCTGCTCATCCATGACGGCGATCGAAAGAATCCGGTCTTCCTCGCGCTGGGGGTTGGAGAATTCGTACCCCGCCGCGCAATCCGTTTCGATGTCGAGGGCCAGCCGGTGCAGCTCGCTGAATTCGAGCCCCTTGAACAGGGTTTTACCGGTGATGAGCAGATGCTGGTGGACTGGGTCGGAGATGAACAGATAGGGGGCATCGGGAGCGGAAGGGGTTCTGCCGGTGCGGTGCGCCAGAAAATCCCTGGCGGCCAGACAGCTGTGCCAGTCGGCGAAGGTGGCCATACAGCGATAAGCGCCCTGGCCGGTGAGTGTTTTGCTGGTAAACGTACCGGTAAAACCGGCTAGCAGCTCGGGGTCTTCCAGCAGGATAAAGGGGTGAAACGGGTCGTCGTGGAAGGTGACCCCGTGGGGGGTGCGAAAGAACAGTCGGACAAACCTGCCGGCCAGCTCGGCCGCCACGATCCGGCTGGTCTTGTCGAAGCCAAACAGGATCTCGTTTTCCTCGAACTGAAGTGCACCCATACAGCTCCCTGTCCGGCAAGATGACCAAGCAGTCGGATCGATACTACAAAAACGGCGCAGTCGTTAAACCGCGCCGCTTGAAGCTGTCTCGTGTCCCGTTACTTATGCTTTTTCGCCAGGTAGGTTGCCACCCCTGCGGCGGTGGGGGTCATGGCCTCCTCCCCCTCCTGCCAGTCGGCGGGGCAGACGTTCTCGCCGTGGGTTTCGACGAACTGCAGCGCATCGAGCATCCGCAGCGCCTCGCCGACGCTCCTGCCGAGCGGCAGATCATTCACCACCGAGTGACGGACCTTGCCGCGGGGATCGATGAGGAACAGGCCGCGCAGCGCCACCGAATCGTTGAGCAGGATGCCGTAGGAGCGGGTGATGGACTTGTTGAGATCCTGGACCAGGGGGTACTGGATGTTCCCAATGCCGCCATTTTCCAGGGGGGTATTCTTCCAGGCGAGATGGGTGAACTTGGAATCGACCGAAATGCCGATCACCTCGCAGTTTTTCTTCTTGAATTCCGCCAGCCGCTTGTTGAAGGCGATGATTTCCGAAGGGCAGACAAAGGTGAAATCGAGCGGGTAAAAAAACAGCATGACAAATTTGCCCCGCAGCCCGGAGAGGCTAATCTCGCCAAAGGTATTGTCCGGCATGACCGCTTCCGCGGTAAAATCAGGGGCATCCTGGGTAACTAGGGTGGTGAGGCTCATAGGGGTGAATCTCCTTTCTGGCGCGGCGTAATTTCCATCATGGCAAATAGATACCAGCGAACGGCCCCTCTGTCAATAGGACAATTTGCATCCTTTTTGTCCGCTATGGTTAATCCGGCTAGTGATGGGCATCGAGGTAAATTTCACCGGCGACTTTTTTCCCGGTGGGGGTGAGGAAGATCTCGCTGATCGCCTTGCGGCGGGCCCTGTCATCGGGCAGGTTC
The DNA here is from genome assembly GCA_025356035.1 of Geobacteraceae bacterium. GTDB lineage: Bacteria > Desulfobacterota > Desulfuromonadia > Geobacterales > Geobacteraceae > JANXYN01. The sequence continues at coordinate 10,911 of JANXYN010000017.1, read as the reverse complement.
AGCTCTTCGCCAAAATTCACCAGCCAGTCGGCATCCCAGAGCAGCCGGAAATTATCGCTCTCCACCTCCCCTGGCGAATGATGGGAAGCGATAATCAGGCATACCTCTGCGATAAACGGTTCAGAATAGCCGAGGCCGGCCAGGATTGCCCGCGCCAACGGCGGCCCTTCAACCTCCTGGAAATTGCCGGCCGCTGAACCGTGCTTCCGCTCGGCCTCGGGGATCCCGATATCGTGCAACAGGGCAGTGGCTAGCACCAGTTCCTTATCCCCTGGTTCATGGAGCAGGAGGCGCTTAGCGAATTCCGTTACCCGCAGGGCATGGTCTATCCGACGCTGATCCGCGCCAAAATACTCCTCCATGGCTGCGCGAATTCTGGCAAGACGCTGTTCCATCCATTATCTCCTTTATCTGCCTGGCCAGGAACCAGGCAATCGCAAAAATGCGTGCAATGAGGCAAAATCCCCGAAACGATGTATTAAAATAATTTTAACATTAATTGTACTAGCCAGCCAGCAAATTAAAAGTAGGTACGGCAATTTTCCCCGGAAACCGGCAGCACAACCGCTGGCACCAGGCTATTTCACATCACCCTTGATGCCGATGGTCACTTCCCTGAACGGAATCTCCTTGCCACAGGCGACAAGCGCCTGTCTGGCCGCCGCGACGATGCCGCCGCAGCAGGGGACTTCCATCCGGACCACGGTGATGCTCTTGATGGTCGAGACGCGGAATAGTTCGGTCAGTTTTTGCAAGTAGAAATTATTGTCATCGAGCTTGGGACAACCAATCACCACGCTCTTACCGGCAAGAAAGTCCCGATGAAAGTCGGCGTAAGCGAACGGAACGCAGTCGGCAGCAATCAACAGATCTGCACCCTGGAAATAGGGTGCGTTGGTCGGCACCAGATGAAGCTGTACCGGCCACTGGCCCAGGCTGCTTGGCTGGCTACCAACTCCACTGTCAGCCGACGCTAGTGCCGGCGGCGTAAGGGTCATCACCCGTGAACCGGGACAGCCACCAGCATGATGGCCATGGGCCGGCTGGGGGCCGGCTTGCGTCTCGGTAGCACTGGCCGCTTGCAGCTCCTTTGCCACTGCCGCCTCATCAAAGGCATCGGCGACCCGTTCGATGATCCGAATCGCATCTTGCGGGCATTCGCCAAGACAGGCGCCAAGACCATCACACAAGTTGTCGGCGGCGAGCTGCGCCTTGCCGTTGACGATCTTGATTGCCCCTTCGGCGCAGGATGGAACGCAGAGCCCGCAGCCGTTACATTTTGCCTCATCTATCTGGACGATTTTGCGGATCATGTCTGTTCTCCATTGGTTGTAGAAATTTAAGAAGGAATGCGATTTTTTCGCAAGATCAAGGCGCCCGAGGGACGACGCAGAGGCGTACGAACAGTACGCCGCACAAGGAGTCCTGACGGGCAACGCCGAGCTTGCGGAAAAGGCGCATTCCTAACAGGCTGTTGAAAAACGTAGCGAGGAAGGCTAGCTGCAAGGCGCACGGAGCACAGCTCCCGAGACATATCAGATAGATAGGCGAGGGAGTGAGCACCGCGCAACGCAGCAGATGGCCTCCGCAGTAGTTTTTCAACAGCCTGCTAAAAGAAGTAGTGCCAGAGATAGTCCAACCGCCCGCGCATAAGCATCCGCTTGCCGGAGAAGGCCATTACTTCCCGGATGTTTGCCCGCTGCGCCTTGCCATAACAGTGGATATGGCAATGTTTGCAGGATGGCTTCGGCTTGAGTGGGCAGCTGCGAAGTCTCTCCATCGCATAGGCTGCCAACGCGGCGCAGTCAGGACAAAGAGAAAGCCCCATACCCATGCGCCCTTGCAGTTCCGGCGGAATCTCCACGGCCGATTTCACCTCTGCCGGGTTGGCATGCCTGAGCTTGCAGTAGAGCTGCAGGAAGCGGTGGAGAACCAGCAGGTCCTTGTGCAGTTGAGGGGCTAACTGTGTCATGGGCTGATCATACGCGTAAATGGTACGGGGAAGATATGACGCAGGTCAAAAATCCAGGGTTATCTTATCCTCGAACTGCCGGGACCGGTAGCAAAAAGATTTTAAACAGCAGCCTCTAACCTCAGACTGGCAGGCTTTGGATAAGCCAGCAGGCGCCTGGAAATTTTGCTTTTAATGGCCAATTGTGCTAATGTCACAGCCATGAACCCTTCCATCCCCCTAACAATCCCGCGTCCCGACCATCCCATCTCACGCAGCCAGCTGAGTTCTAATGCGCTACGAGTCCTCTATCGTCTCCATGATAACGGCTTTATCGCCTATCTGGTAGGGGGGTGCGTGCGGGACCTCTTGCTCGGCAGGGAACCGAAGGATTTCGACGTGGTCACTAACGCCACCCCCGCCCAGATCAAGCGGCTGTTTCGCAACTGCAGACTGGTAGGCCGGAGGTTCCGCCTGGCCCACCTTCACTTCGCCGACGAAATACTTGAGGTCGCCACCTTTCGCTCCGCAGAGCCCGCCGAACCCGAACCGGATGAACCACTCCCGGCTGATGGAGCGGTGGCACCAGCAGCCGGCAGAGGATACCGCAGCATGCCCCAGCATTTAAAGGACGAGGAAGGGATGGTACTCCGGGACAATGTCTTCGGCACCCCCGCAGAAGATGCCCAGCGCCGGGACTTTACCATTAATGCCCTCTGTTACAACATTGCCGATTTTGCCATTATCGACCACGTTGGCGGGATGACCGACCTGCAGCGAGGCGTAATCCGTGCCATCGGCGAGCCGGCGGTGCGGTTTACCGAAGACCCGGTGCGGATGATCCGTGCCGTCCGCTTTGCCGCCATGCTCGGCTTTACCATTGAGGAAACTAACTGGCAAACCCTTCGGCAGCTCTCTGATACCGTTACCAGGGCAGCCCCGGCCCGACTTTACGAAGAAGTGCTGAAACTGTTCCTCCTTGGCGCTGCGGAGAAGACCTACCAGCTCTTACGCCAAAGCGGGTTGTTTGCCGCGCTGTTCCCTCGCTTCAATGCCTGGCTAGCCACGGAAACCGATGGGTTCCCCCACACCAGGGTGAGCCAGGGGCTCGACTGGGTCGATCGCCAGCTCCAGGAAGGGACCAGAGTCACGCCACAGCTCCTGATCGCCCTCATGTTCGGCGAATATCTGGAAGAATTGACGAAACGTTTCAGATCGACCGGCTCGCCTCCACAGCAGGCCCTCGACATGGCCATCGCGGAATTCCTCGGCGAACTGGCCAGCACGGTGCAAATTCCCCATAAGGTGGGGATCATGGTGCGCGACATTCTGGCCCATCAACACCGCTTCAGAAAGACCCCGGGCCGGCAGCCGCTCTCTTTCGTCGCACGTGCAGGATTTGCCGACGCTTTCGCGTATCTCCGGTTTGCCAGCGAGATAAGCGGCGAGAATCGGGAGCTGATCTGCTGGTGGGAAAAATATATCCAGGAGACCCCCCCTGCACCAGCCGCGGCGAAGTGTGTCCCGAGCAGCACCAAACCGTCTCGCCGGCGCAGAAGACGCAAAAAGAAGTCCTCCCCGCCTGGAGCTGTCCTCTGAAACGGCCGACACGGCGGCCAGCTCACCAGCTCCTCAGGATCGGCAGCCACGCCAGATAACCATTGCTCACCAAGCCGTTTTTTGATACTCTCAGACCAGCTAACCCGGTGTCGGAGATACATTACCACCGGGTCTACCGCAGGAACAAGGGAGGTAGACTTATGCAGAGAACGTTACTTATCATCATTTCCATTTGTTTGTTGGTCGCCCCATGCCAAGCCGGCCTCAAGGTGATTGGCAAGGGGGACAAAACGAGTCTTGACCCGACCGGGTTTCCTCCGGCAATGCAGACAAACTTCGCCATCATGAGGGTCAAGTGCATCAAGTGCCACTCACTGGAGAGAACCGTCGTGGCAATACAGACCGGTATAGCCCCTATCTCTAGCCAGCCCTTTGATCGGAACGCGGCCAGGGCCTATGGGGTGAAGATGATGCGCAAGCCTGACTCGAATATGAGCAAGCCGGAAGTGAAAGCGGTCGTCGAACTGATGAACTATCTCATCGACGAAGCGGCACAATGATTAGCCGACTATAGGTCCCCATCTTTCCGCTTTTTAGCCTTTGCGAGGGCTTTTTGCATTGATTCCGCGAGCTTCTGCAAGACCGGCTCCTGACTTCCTCCCACCATTAGGCCAAAAAACGCTGCTAATTCCTGCTCAAACCGTGCGGCCCCACCTTCACCTGCCCCTGCCTGCTTCTCCCTATTCTGGTCGCTGCTACTCATGGTAGTATCCCCCTTTCCCTTGCGTTTGCCGGGCAACTCCCCGGCCAGCAACGAATTCCCTTGCCTCTGATAGACATCATTACAACTAGGGTGCCAGCGGGAAAAGCTGACGACCATGCCGGCCAACAATCTGGAATTGCTCAACATTGGCCGGTCGGTGGTGCGGCAGCAGAGAATGGCGATCAAAATCCTACTGTTCAACTCCTGCACACAATTACGGCATAGCTGGCTGAATGCCCCGCACAGCCTGACGGTAGCTTTACTGGCAGAAGTTGCACAGGGGCCCGGTTCCGCACAGGAACAGGATAAATTGTCCTTAGGCCGGCTGCAGGGGAATCAGGAGGGACCCGCTCGGCTACGGAAACAGTTGACAGGGTGGGGACTGCCGCGGTATTAATCATAACTGCCCGTCGTCCAAATTCACCAGATTTCAGAGGAGCTGAGCCATGATCACCCACATCGTCCTTTTTAAACTGAGCGACCCGTCCCCGGCGAACCTCAGCCAAACGCGCGAACTGCTGTTAAGCATGGCCGGCAAGATCCCACAACTGCGCCATCTCGAAGCGGGAGTCGACGTAGTCCGCTCCGAGCGCTCCTATGACCTGGCACTGGTGACTACATTCGATTCACTCGACGACCTGCAGGCCTACCAGGTCCATCCTTACCATGCCGGCCAAGTGGTCCCGCATATGAAGAAGGTAGCCTTAGCCAGCGTCACGGTAGATTATCAGACCACCTAACCTCAACAGCCTGCTAACCGAAGGAGTGCCCCTGGCATGAAGAAGAACCCTGGATCTACCGTAGATACCTGTCCGTGCGGTTCAGCGCAGACTTATGCCGACTGTTGCGGGCCGCTGATTGCGGGAAAACGCCCGGCGCTTACTGCAGAGCAACTGATGCGCTCGCGCTATACCGCTTATACGATGGCGGAAATCGATTATCTGTATGAAACGACCCATCCTGATTACCGGAAGGGGTACGACCATGAAGGAACCAGGGCCTGGGCGGAAAACTCTGGCTGGCAAGGACTGGAAATAATCGGGTGCAAGGCTGGCGCAGCTGCCGACAGCGCCGGCGAGGTAGAATTCATCGCCCGTTACAAGGAAAAGGGAGTGAGTAGGGCCCATCATGAACTGGCAAGCTTTGCCAAGCTGAAGGGGAAATGGTACTTCACCGAAGGGCGGGCAGCCACGCAAAGACCGATCACCAGCAACAAGATCGGCCGTAACGACCCTTGCACCTGCGGCAGCGGCGAGAAGTACAAGAAATGTTGCGGGAAATAATCTCTTACTGGGACTACAGCCAAAACAGAGTCAAAACCAGCACGCGGATAACATCTGAATAAACTGGATAAAAATCGGATTAAACCTTAAGCTAAAGGGTTTTGAACCTACGCTTTTAAATCCGCTTTTTTAGGTTTGATCCGCGTGCAATGGGTTGAAGCCTTTTTTTGTTTATAACTGCAAAAAAGCCTGCGTTGCCGCAGGCTTTTTTTGTTACACGAGCTTCAACAGATAAGTTTATCCTTGGCTGGTAGCCAGCGCCTGGTCCACATCCCTGATGATATCATCGATATGCTCGATCCCCACCGACAGCCTGATCAGGTCCGCCGTGACTCCTGAAGCGCGCTGCTGCTCCTCCGAAAGTTGCCGGTGGGTAGTACTGGCCGGGTGGAGGACACAGCTGCGAGCATCGCCCACGTGGACCACCAGCGCCACCAGTCGGCAGCTCTCCATGAATTTCTTGCCGGCCGCTCCCCCCCCCTTGATGCCGAAGGTGAGAACCCCGCTTGCCCCTTTCGGCAGATATTTCTGCGCCAGGGCATGGCTCGGGTGGCTGGGAAGGCCTGGGTAACTAACCCAAGATACCAGCGGGTGCTGCTCCAGGAAGCGGGCCAGTTGCAGGGCGTTGTCACTATGGCGCTGGATCCTGAGTGGCAGGGTTTCCATGCCGAGGTTAAACAGAAAGGCGTTGAAGGGGCTTGGACAGGTGCCCAGATCACGCATCAACTGCACGCGAGCCTTGACGATATAGGCCAGGTTGCCAAATGTCTGGTGGTACTGGAGACCATGGTAGCTGGCATCGGGCTCGGTCAGCTCCGGAAACCTGCCGTTGCTCCAATCGAAGTTGCCACCGTCGACGATGACCCCGCCAACGCTGGTGGCGTGACCGTCGATATACTTGGTGGCGGAGTGGACCACGATGTTCGCCCCATGCTCGAAGGGGCGGCAGAGGCAAGGGGTGGGAAAGGTGTTGTCGACGATGAGCGGCACCTGCATCTCCCGGGCAACGGCGGACCATTTGGCGAAATCGAGCACGTTGAGGCCGGGGTTGCCGATGGTCTCGGTGAAGATCGCCCTGGTGGTCGGCCGGAACTTCCCCTTGATCTCGGCGGCGCTGGCGTCAGGCGCGACAAAGGTCACCTCGATCCCCATCTTCGGCAAAGTATTGGCGAACAGGGAAAAGGTCCCGCCGTAGAGGGTGCTGGCCGCAATCAGATGCTGCCCGGCCTGGCAGATATTCAACACTGCAAGGGTGGTGGCGGCCTGGCCGGACGAAGTGGCAAGCGCACCAACGCCCCCCTCCATCAGGCTGATCTTCTTCTCAAACCCCTCACTGGTTGGGTTACTGAGGCGGGTGTAAAAGTGCCCCGGCGCTTCCAGATCGAAGAGCTTCGCCATGAAATCGGCGCTTTCGTATTTGAAGGTAGTGCTCTGCACAATGGGGAGGATGCGTGGTTCGCCGTTGCGCGGCTCATACCCCCCCTGGATCGCCTGCGTTTCCAATTGCCACTGTTTGTCCATCGGTAGTTTCCTTTCTTATTGGTGGGGGCGCATGCCATGCGCCCATCATGCTCTCCGTGCCGAACGCACGCAGCATAGCAGATAACCTGCCATATATAAACGGAAAATATGCATTAAAAGCCTGTCCATTCGGCACCGCCGGGTAAATGCCGACGTGCGCCATTTCAGCAGCAACACAGGACAGTTGACAAGCGCCTCTCCTCTCCTATATGCTTCCATATTGGTCGGAAAGCGGCCCATTTTACTCGATATGAGGTTAACCACACCATGGACAACGACGATAAGGACCTGACCGAAACTGCTGATGGAGAAAACTTTGCCGAAATGTTCGAGCAGAGCTTCAAGAATCAGGGGCGGTTTGAACCGGGACAGAAGATGGAGACGCGGATTCTGAAGATCAGCAATGACTGGGTCTTCCTCGATACCGGCCGCAAGGGGGAAGGGGTCCTCGACCGCAAAGAGCTGATCGACAAGGACGGCAATCTCACCGTAAAAGAAGGAGATACCATTACCGCCTGGTTCCTGTCGGTTTCCAACAACGAGCTTCGCTTCACCACCAGGGTGGGGAAAGGGCAGGCCGGCAATGCCCAGCTGGAGGATGCCTGGAAAGCCGGCATCCCGGTAGAGGGGACTGTGGAAAAAGAGGTGAAGGGTGGCTTCTCGGTGAAGATTGCCGGCAGCGTCCGGGCCTTCTGCCCACATTCCCAGATGGGGCTGCGGCGCACGGAAAACCAGGCGGAGCAGGTCGGCAAACAGCTGCCGTTCAAGATCGTCGAATATGCCGAGAACGGCCGCAACATCGTCGTCTCCCATCGGGCAGTCCTGGAAGAGGAGGCAAAGGAGCAGCGGGAAGCGCTGAAAGAGACCCTCAAGGAAGGAATGATCGTCAAGGGGAAGGTCACCTCGCTGCGGGATTTCGGCGCCTTTGTTTCGATCGGTGCTGTCGAAGGGCTTCTGCCGATTTCTGAAGTGGGCTGGGGGCGCGTCACGGATATTCGAGAAGCACTCACCGTCGGCCAGGAGCTGGAGCTGGCGATCAAGCAGCTCGACTGGGACAACAACCGGATCTCGTTCAGCCTGAAGGAAACCCTTGCCAACCCTTGGGACAAAATAGTGCAGCAGTTCCCGGAGGGATCGTTCCACACCGGCAAGGTGGCCCGGCTGGTCCCCTTCGGCGCCTTCGTCACCCTCAGTGAAGGGGTGGACGGCCTGATCCACATCTCCAAGCTGGGGAAAGGAAAGCGCCTTACTCATCCCCGCGAAGTTATAAAAGAAGGGGAAATCATCGAGGTGAAGATCGAAGCGGTGGACCGGGAAAACCGGCGCCTCTCCCTGGCACTGGCGGAAGTGAGCCGCGCCGAGGAAGAGCAGGCTTCCACCATGACCGAGTTCCGCAAACAAACCGAGGCCGTTCCTGCGACCATGGGGACACTCGGGGATCTTTTGAGCAAGAAGCTGGAAAAAGGGAAGAAATAATTAGTGAAACACTGTTGCGATGTTTCTGGCGCAACAGTGTTCCAGCCTATCCGCGCAAGAGGGGCTTCCCCGAAGAGAGTCGTCTGCATAATGTCGAAAAACCAGCCAGCTGAAGCACCGCGCTCCAACTACATCACCCCGGAAGGGGCAAAACTCCTACGTGACGAGCTGACCTGGCTCTGGAAGGTCGAACGCCCCCGGGTCACCCAGGGGGTCTCCGACGCCGCCGCGGAAGGGGACCGATCGGAGAACGCCGAGTATATTTACGGCAAGAAGCGGCTGCGCGAGATCGACCGGCGCGTCCGCTTCCTTACCACCCGCCTCGATCTGCTCACCGTGGTGCATGGCTCCCCCGACCGGACCGGCAAGATCTTTTTCGGCGCCTGGGTACGGCTGGAAGCGGAGGATGGCGAGGTGCTGGAGTACCGGCTGGTAGGCCCCGACGAGTTCGATGTGAGTAAAGGCCAGATCAGCATGGACGCGCCGATGGGGCGGGCCCTAATGGGGAAACAGGAGGGGGACGAAATCGTGGTACGCCGGCCAGCCGGCACCGCCACCTTCACCATTCTGGCCGTGCGCTACACACCATTCACCGCCGAAGATTAACTCCTCATCGCTCACATACCCGGCTGACCGCCGAAAAATCAAGCTCCCCCAGCCCCATTCCCAAGGCGGCCTTGAATAGCTCGTTGGCTGCGGCTGCCGTATGAAGCGGCTGGCCGAACTGACCACCCAGGTTCAAGGCCAAGCGCAGGTCTTTCTGCATATGCTTGAGCGGAAAGGCCGTCGGAAATCGGCCCTGGGCGATCAGCGGCCCCTTCATCCTGAACATCGGATTTGCCACCGCCCCTGAATCAAGGACCTCGAGGATCTGTTCCGACGCAAGTCCTGCTTTCCCCCCCAGCGCCAGCCCTTCGCAGAGCATGGTCATCATCCCGCCCATCACCAGGTTCACCACCAGCTTCATCTGCGCACCCTGGCCCACCTCACCGAGGAATAGGATTTTTTTGCCCATTGCCTCCAGCGCCGGTTTTGCCTGCTCAAAAAGCCCGCGATCGCCAGCCGCCAGAATGATCAGGGTCCCCTCTTCTGCCGGCTTCTTGCTGCCGGAAACCGGGGCTTCCAGATAGCGGCCACCGGCGAGCCGGACCGCGGTGGCTATTGCCTTGGCCGATTCGGGCGCCACCGTGGACATATCGATATACCCTTTTCCCGCCCTGATTCCTGCCACTACGCCATCTTCGCCCTGGCAGACCGCCTCTGCCGCGGCCGGATCAGCCAGCATGGCAATGGTGATGTCCGAAGCTGCAACGACCTGACGGGGGGAGGCAACCGCGGTCGCCCCCAGTGCTGTCAAGGCTTTGCATTTTTCCGGCGTCCGGTTCCAAACGGTCAGCTTGAAACCGGCCTTGATGAGGTTAGTGGCCATGGGGGTCCCCATGATGCCAAGCCCGATAAACCCAATATTCTGCATGTCACTCCCTCCTGTTTTATGCACCGTGACGTCGGTTACCTGATACTCAATGTCCCGAACATTGTACAATAATAATATTATTTTGGAAAACGGCTGAACAAGAAAAAAAGCCACCCAGGTCTCGCCGAGTGGCTTTTTTCGAGGCAATAAATGATCGCCGATTCCTAATCGAAAAGAACAGCCAGGTTTGCAAACCCGGTTGTGAAACCTGCCGAGAAATCTTCTTTGATACCAGCACTTTTTGCATTGCCTACGGCACCAGTAAAGCGGACCCCGACCGAAGGCGCAATGATGACGTTTCTTCCTGCCCTGAAGTTCATGCCGGTAGCCGCTCCGATGCCGAGTTCGAAGATCCCCACGTCCTTAATACTATCATCCTTACTTTCGCCGGCGTAATAGCCTAAATCAACCAGTGGCCCAACCCACCAGCGCAATCCCGGTTCTCTGACTAAGGCAAAACCGAAAACGTTTTCCACCGCAACCCCTGTCAATTCGAAGGTGGTTCCAACTGAATCTTTGAAATCAAGGTCTTGTCTCGCAACACCGACGTTAAGCCGATAATTGAAGACGCTCTCGTTCGTCGGCGCGGTATCTAGTACGAACCCCACCGCTCCGGACCAGGCGTCAAAATCAAAGCTGGATCCGCCCCAATTCCACTCGAACTCACCGCTCCCCTTCGAAAGATCCAGATAAGGACCGACCGCAACGGCAAAAACATTCGTCGTCAACAGACAAAAGCAGAGGACGGTGAATTCAAATTGCAAGTGCACCATGTAGAGCTTGGGTGAAAACCTCATGTGGAGTCTGGTAACTGAGACATTTACGAGGTCTGTGGTTCAGCCGTTCAACAGCCTCTGCAATTGCTTCGCCTGTAATCTCCCGA
>JANXYN010000010.1 GCA_025356035.1 Geobacteraceae bacterium | reverse complement strand
GACTCGGGAACCGGAAATCGTAAAACCGAGTCCCGAGTCCCGAGTCCCGAGTCCCGAGTCCCGAGTCCCTAGACAGCCGATTTAATGACCCCGACTACTTCCTCCACCTGCCCGTTGGTCATCTCCGGGTAGATCGGGAGCGACATGCAGCGTGCCGACACATCATCGGTAACCGGCAGGGTAACACCCCGGTAATCTGCGGCAAAGACGTTCTGCCGATGAAGCGGGATCGGATAGTAGACGGCGGAGGCGATCCCCTTGTCGCCGAGCGCCTTCATGATCTGGTCACGACTGCTGGTGAGGACGGTATATTGGTGATAGACATGGACCCCCTTGCCGTCCTCCACCGGCGGAATAACGGCGGAGCCGGCCAGCAGCCGGCTGTAAAGGTGGGCCACCCGGCGCCGTTCCTCGTTATAGGTCTTGATCCGCTTCAGCTTTACCCGCAGAATCACCGCCTGGATCTCGTCAAGGCGGCTGTTGTAGCCGATTATGTCATGATGATAGCGGACCTTGCAACCGTGATTGCGCAGCATCCGGAGCTGTTCAGCCAGCTCTGCCGAAGCGGCGCTCACCATTCCGCCGTCACCATAACAGCCAAGATTCTTGCTCGGGAAAAAGCTGAAACAGCCCATGCTCCCAATAGCACCGGTCATCCGGCCATTGATGGCGGCGCCGAACGACTGGGCGCAGTCTTCGATCAGGAGCAGGTTGTGCTTCTTGCAAATGGCCTCGATGGCAGCCATGTCGGCAGGCTGACCAAACAGGTGGACCGGCATGATGGCGCGGGTTTTAGGGGTAATGGCGGCCTCGATTTTGGCCGGGTCGATATTGAAGGTCTGGGGGTCGATGTCGACGAACACCGGCTTCCCCCCCACATAGCAGATCGCTTCGGCAGTGGCAATAAAGGTAAACGGCGAGGTTATCACCTCGTCGCCGGCCTTGATCCCAGCGGCCAGCAGGGCCAGGTGCAAGGCGTCAGTCCCGGATGCACAGGCAACCGCATGTTTGACGCCAAGGTAGGCGGCGGCTTCCTCCTCGAACGAGGAAACGTTGGGCCCGAGAATGAACTGGGTCTTCTCCAGCACTTCCAGAACGCCCCGGTCAATCTCCTCCTTGATCTGGTGGTACTGCTCTTTCAGGTCTACCATGGGAATCATTGTTTCACCTCGTTTGACGTGCGGTGTGCGCAGCACGCATCATAGTTTTTTATTGATCATCAGCGCCGTCTCCAGCGCCCGCTTGCCGTCTTCGCCGGAAACCTCCGGCTTGGTACCATGCTCGATGGCGTCGAGAAAAGAGGAGATCTCGCTCCTAAGGGCGTCCCCCTGGTCGAAGGTCTGCTCGTCGATCAGCACATTGGGAACGCCGGGAAACATTTCCCCCTCACCTTTACGCAACACGGCCACCTTCTTGTTCTGGAAATCGAGGGTAATATAGGCATCCGGCTGGAAAATCCGCATCCGCCGCTCGCTCTTTAGGCTGATCCGGCTGGCAGTGACATTGGCGACGCAGCCGTTCTCAAACAGGATCCGGGCATTGGCGATATCTTCCTCATCGGTGAAGACCGGCGCGCCGATGGAGTTGATCTGCTTGACCGGTGACCGGACGATATGCTGGATGATGTCGATATCGTGGATCATCAGATCGAGCACCACATTGACGTCGGTACCGCGCGGTTTGAACGGTGCAATGCGCACCGATTCGATAAAGCGTGGATTTTCGAGGACCCCGGCAAGGGCCATGACCACCGGGTTAAACCGCTCCAGATGGCCGACCTGGAACACCAACCCCTTGTCGGCGGCAATCCCGATCAGCTCGTCGGCCTCGGCCAGGGTGGTGGTAATCGGCTTCTCCAGCAAGACATGGACCCCATTTTCGAGAAAGGCCTTTGCCACCAGATGATGGAACTGGGTCGGCACCACGATGCTCACCGCGTCCACCTGGCCGAACAGCTCCCGATAATCGGCGAAACCTTTGGCGCCCACCTTGGCAGCCACCTCATCGGCCCGTTTCTGGTCCACATCGACGACGCCAATCAGTTGGCTATTTGGCAGGGCGGCGTATTTTTCGGCATGAAACTGCCCCAGATAGCCAACCCCGATGACAGCGGTCCGTAGTTTTTTTATCAACGGCATATTCCCCTTTCCGATTTTTCCACAAATTCCACAAAGTGCTGCAGTTCGGCCGAGGGGGGGAGTTCCTTCCTGATCCGCGCCAGCGCCTCATCGACCCGGAGCTCCGAGCGGACCAGGATCTTATAGGCCTTTTTCAGGCTGGCGATGGTCTCTTCGGCAAAACCCCGCCGTTTCAGGCCGACCAGATTGAGCCCCTTCAGTTCTGCCCGGTCCCCACTGGCAATGGTGTAAGGGGGGACATCTTGCCCCACCATCGAACCGCCAGACAGCATGGCCGATTCGCCGACCCTGGTGAACTGATGCACGGCGGAAAGCCCGCCGAGAATCGCATGATCCTCCACCAGCACGTGGCCGGCCAGGGTGGAGCCGTTGGCCATGATGACGTGATTCCCCACATGACAGTCATGGGCCACGTGACAATATGCCATGAACATGTTGCCGTCGCCGATGGTCGTTTCGTTGTCGCCGGTCACCGTCCCCGGATGGAGGGTGGCAAATTCACGGATGATGTTGCCATTGCCGATCCTCAGCCAGGTCGTTTCACCCTTATATTTCAGGTCCTGGGGAATCCCCCCCACCGACGAGAGATGAAAGATCTGATTATTCTCGCCAATCTCCGTCCAGCCGTCGATCACGGCATGGGCACCGACTTTGCTGCCGGGGCCGATGCTGACGTGCTCACCGATAATGGCGTAGGGGCCTATCTCCACATCTTTAGCCAGACGGGCGGCCGGGTGGACGATAGCGGTTGGATGAATCATCAATGACTCCGGTTGAACACTAAGATGCTTTGTCGCCAAAGGTCGCCATCAGATCGGCCTCGGCCACCAGCTTGTCCTCGACGAAGGCCTTACCATTGAAGCCCCAGATGCCGCGGCGGTGCATGGTAACCACCAATTCAAGGCGGAGCTGGTCTCCTGGAGAGACCGGCTTTCTGAAGCGGGCGTTGTCGATCCCCATGAAATAGGTGACCTTGCTGCGGGTCGCTTCGTCCGAGGATAGATACGCGAGGATCCCCCCCACCTGGGCCATCGCCTCGATGATCAGCACCCCCGGCATCACCGGATGGCCGGGAAAATGGCCAGGGAAAAATGGCTCATTGATGGTCACGTTCTTCAGGCCGACAATCCGCTTGCCCGGTTCCATCTCGGTGATCCGGTCCACCAGCAGAAACGGATAACGGTGCGGCAAAATTTGCATGATTTCATTGATATCCAGCATAACAACCCTCCATAAAGTCAGTAACGGGTGACACTATCCCACGTTTTCCCGGTCACTTGTCACACGCCAACAGTCTCGGTTCTGCAGCGGCCAATTTCGCTTCCAGTTCCTGCACCCTCTTTTCCAGCGCCCCCACCGTCTTGCGCAGCTCGGGTAGTTTGGGGAAAGTTGCCGAGGCCTTGAGCCATTCCCGGTGAGGGATGACCGGGATCCCGCTATAGATTGCATTGCCGGGAAGCGTGCCGGGAACACCCGACTTGGCGCCGACTATGACGTTGTCGCCGATCTGCAGATGGCCGGCGACCCCGACCTGGCCGGCGAGGGTCACATGGCTGCCAATCCTGGTACTCCCCGAGATCCCCACTTGGGAAACTATCATGCAATTTTCGCCGATCACGCAGTTGTGGGCGATCTGAACCAGGTTGTCAATCTTGGTGCCGCGCCTGATCAGGGTCGCGCCGAGGGCGGCCCGATCAATGGCGCTGTTGACACCGATCTCAACATCGTCTTCGATGATCACCGTCCCGATCTGGGGGATTTTGTAGTAACCGTTGCCGTCCGGCGCGTAACCGAAGCCATCGCTACCGATCACGGTCCCGCCATGGACGATGACCCGATTGCCGAGCCGGCACCCTTCGCGGACGATGACGTGGGCGTGAAGGGTAACATCGTCCCCCAGTTCCACACCTTCGTAGAGGACCACCCCAGGATAAAGTGTCACCCGATTGCCGATCCTGACCCCATCGGCCAGATGGACCCCTGGATAGATACTGACATCGCTCCCCATCACCACGTTGGCGCCGACCACGGCCCCGGCCATGACCCCACGACAGGGGACTGGCTGGACATGAAACAGGGTCAGGAGCTTGGCAAAGGCCAGGTAGGGGTTGTCCAGCTCAACAACATTCCTCCCATAGCGCTCGGCGCCGGGAGGAATAACCACCGCCGTAGCCCGGGTAGTGGCAACCTTGACGGCATATTTGGGGTTGGCGAGAAAGGTGATCTCTCCCTCTGCGGCGTCATCCAGACTGGCGACACCGCTGACCAGCGCGGTCCCGTCACCGATGACCCTCCCTCCCAACAACTCGGCGAGCTCTGTCAGACTCTTCGCGCCCGTCATGGCTCTATTTCTTCCTGGAGGCGTTGTGCAGCTTCACGATTTCATCGGTGAGATCGGCCTTTTCCTCGGCATACAGAACCAGTGCATCGTTCTTGACGAAGATGAAGGAGTAGCCGTTCTTGCGACCGAACTCCTGAGCCAACCGGACGATCTCTTGGCCGATCACATTGGTCAACTCTTCATCCTTGGCCTGCAGCTCATCCTGGGCGTCCTTGGCAAAGCGCTGCAGCTCCTTGAACTTCTGCTGGTAATCCTTCTCCTTGACACTGCGCGCGGATTCGGAGAGGAGCACGCTCTGCTTCTCCAACTCATCCTTAAGCTTTTTCACTTCCGCTTCCTTGACTAAAATCTTGTCCTGCAACTCCTTGGCCTTCACTGTCAGGTGCTCCCGGGCAGCCTTGCCCGCTTCGGCACTGTTCAGGGCCTTCTGCAGGTCGACGTAGCCAAACTTTGCCCCATCGGCGGCAATAGCGGCCACGCCGAGTGAAAGGGTGATACAGATGACAACCAGCCCGACAATCCTTTTCATGATCCTTCTCCTTTATAATGTGGTATTAGAAAAAGCCGCCGATGGAGAATTCCAGCTTGCCGCCAGGGCTGTCGATGCCGTCCCGGGGGTTGAGCGGAATCCCGTATTCCAAGCGGAGGGGACCGATCGGCGAAAACCAACGGATCCCGCCGCCGTAACTCGTCCTCACGGTGGAGAAATATTCCTGACCTTTGTCATAGGCGTTGCCGGCGTCGAAGAAGGCCACTCCCTTCAGCCCCACGTCCTTCAGGAGCGGGAACGTGTATTCCGCGTTAAAAAACGCCTCCTTGTTCCCGCCGATATAGGCCCGGGTCGGCTGGGTTGATTCTTTCCTTCCTTCAGGAGTTTCCGTCGTGGTTTTGACATCGACCAGCACAAAGGGGCTGACAGTCCTGGAGCTGTAACCACGGAGCGTGTTGATCCCCCCCAGGTAGAACTTTTCGTCGATCGGAACAGGTTTGCCGATCTCCTGGACATAGCCCATGGTGCCGCGCACCGAAAACACAGTCCCCCACTTGACCGGGAAGAAGAGCGACGTTTCGCCGATGAAGCGGAGGAAGCGGTTGGTGCCGCCGAGCCCGGCGTATTCGGTGGAAACCGTATTCACCATGCCGCTGGAGGGGTCGAGCCGGTAGTCAGTGCTGTTCCGCGTGATACTGGCGAAGATGGCGCTGGTGGTGGAATTGGCGTCAGGCTTGATTGCCGCCGCCTGGTACGCCAACGATTCGTTGAAGATCTCCTTTGCCTCATATTTATAGAGCCAGAAGGTGGAAAGGATGTCGGAAAGGGGATAGCCGGCCTTGATATCGCCGCCGGTCACCCGCCGGCTGAAGTCTATGTATTCACGCTCGGCCCGGTACACGTCGCCGCCAATCGTCCATTTGCTGTCAAGAAAATAAGGGTCGGTGAGCCCCACATTATAGGTCTGGGATTTGCCGCCGATGGAGGCCGAGGCGTTGGCTTTCAGCCCCAGGCCGAGGAAGTTGGCCTGCTGAATCGAACCCTGACCGATCAGCCCGTCAATGGAGCTGTAACCGGCACCGATGCTGAAGGTGCCGGTCGGCTTCTCCTTCACCTCCACGTTCAGGTTCAGTTTGTTGTCGGCGCTCCCCTTGGCGGTGGCCAGATTAACATCCTCAAAGAAGCCCAGATTGCTGAGGTTCTGCTTACTCCTCTTCAGGCCGGTGGCGCTGTACAGCTCCCCCTCCATCAGCCGCAGTTCCCGGCGCACGACCTTGTCGCGGCTCTTGGTGTTGCCGCTGACATTGATCCGTTCGATGTAGACCTTTTCCCCTTTTTCCATGTCGAAGGTGATGTCGAGGGTCTTTTTCTCCGGACTCGCCTTCGTCAGGGGGGTCACGTTGGCGAAGGCGTAACCCTTGTCCGCGTAGAGATCGGTAAGGGTGAAGACGTCAGCGCGGAGCAGGGCCCGGCTGAATACCTCACCCGTTTTGAGCTTCACCTGGCGGCCAAGGAAATCGGCGGTTTCAAGGAGATCCCCCTTGAAATCGATGGCGCCAGTCCGGAACTGCTCCCCTTCGGTGATGCCGATGGTGACCAGCAAGCCGCTTTTGTCTTCCAGCAGCTGCACCCGGGGCTCGCCCACCCGCACGTTGACATAGCCGTTATTGTAATAGAGGTCGGCGATGAGGTTCACGTCGTTCTTCAGCACCTCTTCCTTGTATTTGCCTGCGTCGGTCATCCAGGAGAAGAGCCACTGCTCCTTGGTCTCGGTTACCCCGCCGCCGGTGAGCCTGCGAAAACCGGAACCTTTGAGTTTCCCCGTACTGAAAGCCTTGTTCCCCTCGAAGCGGATCTCTTTGATCAAGATCTTCTTCCCCTCCTTGATCTTGAGCAGGACATTGATCTCGGTGGCCGAGCGCTTTTCGGTGGTCGCATCCACCTCGGCAAGGTAGAACCCCTCGTCGGCATAGAGCTTCTTCACCTTCTTCACGCTCTTTGCCAGCTCCTTCGACGAAAACTCAGTATTGGCCTTGATCTCGATGACCTCTCGGACCTTGTCGATGGCAAGTTCCTTGTGCCCTTCGATCTTCACCTCGCGGACAATGGGCTTTTCCAACACCGTATAGGTGAGGGTGACGCCGCTGGTAGCCTGTTCCGTGTCGGCCTTCACATCCTGGAAATGGCCGAGTTTATAGATGGCCTTGACATCCGCATCGACCCGTTCCGGATCAAGGAGCTCACCGGCCTTGCTGCTGACCGCCAGCATGATGGCGGCGGTCTCTACCCTGGAGTTCCCCTTGATTGCAACGGCGCTGATCCGTTGTTCGGCAGCGTTGACAACGGAGACGGTAAGGAGCAACAGGATAAGCGAGGCGGCAATGTTTCTGATTGCAGTGAGCAAAAGCTACTCCGGTTTGCTGATAGATTGAATAGAATGGTGGCGCCACCACTGAAATGGCGGCCAATTGCGACAGCAATAAACTGCACGGCGTTGGACCGAAGGCTATCTGATCCGGCCGTCCACCAGCTGGATGGTCTTCCCCAGCCTGGCCGCCAGTTTTTCGTTGTGAGTGACGATCACCAGGGTAATCCCCATGCTGCGGTGCAGCCGGGCCAACAGTTCATGCACCTCTTCGCTGGTCTTCATATCCAGATTGCCGGTCGGCTCATCGGCCAACAGCAGAGTTGGTGACAGGACCAGTGCACGGGCAATGGCTACCCGCTGTTGCTCGCCGCCGGACAGTTCCCCCGGCTTATGGGTGACGCGGTGCGCTAGCCCTACCTCCCTTAACAACTCACCGGCAGCCTTCTCTGCAGCCACGCGCTTCATGCCGTTAATCAGGGCAGGCATCATGACATTTTCCAGGGCAGAAAACTCCGGCAGGAGATGGTGGAACTGAAAGACGAAGCCGATGGAACGGTTCCTGAATGCCGCCAGCTGCATATCGCCATGGCGGAATACGTCATCCCCCTTGAACAACACTTTGCCGGCGGTAGGGCGGTCGAGGGTCCCCATCACGTGAAGCAGAGTGCTTTTCCCGGCACCGGAGGCCCCGACCAAGGCGATGGTCTCGCCGGCCGCAACCGAGAGGGATATCCCCTTTAGCACCTCAACCCGGCCACTCCCGCTACCGTAGGATTTGTGCAGATCCACCACTTCCAGCAGGCTACTCATAGCGGAGTGCCTCCGCCGGTGCCAGCCGCGACGCCTGCCAGGCAGGATAAATGGTCGCCGCAAAGGAGATCAGCACCGCCGTCAGGGAAATGAGCGCCACGTCGCCCGGAATGACCCGGGATGGGAAATGGTCAAGATAGTAGACGTTGGGATTGAAGAGGGTCCAGCCGGTCAGGTGCTGGATAAAATCGACGATAGCCTGGATATTCAGGGAGAAGCCGATGCCGGCGACCACCCCGAGCAGAGTACCGGCTGTACCGATGATCAGCCCCTCCAGGACAAAGATCTTCATGATACTCCGGCTGGTGGCCCCCATCGACTTGAGAATGGCAATCGCCTTGGTCTTCTCCACCACCACCATGAACATCATGGAGGCGATGCCGAGGGCGGCAACCAGCACAATCAAGGAGAGGATGATGAACATCACCATCTTTTCCGTCTTCAGGGCAAACAGGATATTGCGGTTCATCTGCATCCAGTCGCGGGCCACGTATTCAAAGCCGAGTTGCCGGTTGATATCCCTAGCAATCTCGCCGGTCCGATAGATGTCCGTGACTCGGAGCTGCACGCCGGTAACTTTGTCGCCGAGGCCGAGAAACGACTGGGCCTCCTTAAGCGCCACGAAGGCCAGGGTCGAATCATATTCGAGCATCCCGGTGTCAAAGATGCCGACCACCCGGTACCGCCGCATCTTCGGAATCATCCCGAGGGGGGTCAGGTTCCCCAGCGGCGAGACAATGTCAACCGGATCACCGAGGAACAGGCCGAGATTTTTCGCCAGTTCCTTGCCGACGATCAGCCCCGGCAATGCAGGTTCCTGACGGTTCCGGCGCAGGGGTTGCCGTTCGAGATCGCCAAGCTTTCCTTCTTTGATGGTACTGGCGAGATTGGTGACCTGGGCGTCGGTCTGGGGGTCGATGCCGCGCAACACCACCCCCGACACATTCCTGCCGGTGGAGATCATCACCTGGTTATAGATAAAGGGGGTCGCCGCCTCCACCCCCTTGATTTTCTTCAGCCTCTCCATCAACGAGGCGTAATCGGCGATCCCGTCACCACTCTTCAGCACCACGATATGAGCGTTGGTGCCAAGGATTTTCTCTTTCAGGTCTTCCTCAAAGCCGGTCATCACCGCCAGCACGATGATCAGCGCCATTACCCCCACCGCCACCCCGGCCATGGAGAGGAAGGTGATGATGGAAATCATGGCCGACTTCCGTTTGGCCCTCAGGTAACGCAAACCTATAAACATTTCAAAAGGCATAGGGGATCTCTCGGTTCGTGCGACGTACATCGTGCTGCGTAATAATTAACGTCGCACGTCGCACGACGTACGGGTTCTACTTGGTTTCCTTCCGTAGCTGCGGAAACAGGATGACATCTCGGATCGATGGGGAGTCGGTCAGAAGCATTACCAGCCGATCAATGCCTATCCCCTCGCCAGCCGTGGGGGGCATCCCGTATTCCAGCGCCCGGATGTAATCTTCGTCCATGAAATGCGCCTCTTCGTCCCCCTTGTCCTTGGCCTCCACCTGTGCCAGGAAACGCTCCTTCTGGTCCACCGGATCGTTCAGCTCGGAAAAGGCGTTGGCCATCTCGCGGCCGGCGCAGAAGAACTCAAACCGGTCGACGATGGCCGGGTCAAGGTCATTTTTGCGGGAAAGGGGGGAAACCTCAGTCGGATAGGCAGTGATAAAGGTCGGCTGGATCAGTTTCGATTCTGCCACCTCTTCGAAGAGTTCGGTGATGAGCTTGCCATAGCCGATATCCGCCGGCAGTTCGAGGCCGATCTTGCTGGCATAGGCAAAGGCCAGCTCCCGGTCCTCCAGTGATTTGGCGTCGATGGCGCCATGCTCGACAATCGCTTCCTTAACCGTGAGGCGCTGCCAGGGGCGCTTGAATGAGATGGCCACCCCCTGGTAGGAGAGCTCCAGCGTGCCAAGCAGCTCCTCAGTCACATGGCAGAGAAGCTCCTCGGTGAAATCCATCAAGTCTTCGAAGGTTGCGTACGCCTGGTAAAACTCCATCATGGTAAATTCGGGATTGTGCCGAACCGAGATCCCCTCATTCCTGAAGTTACGGTTGATCTCGAAGACCCGCTCAAGGCCCCCTACCACCAGCCTTTTCAGGTAGAGTTCCGGGGCGATCCGGAGGTAGAGCTGCATGTCCAGGGCATTATGATGTGTAACAAAAGGCCGGGCCGTGGCTCCTCCCGGGATCTG
>JANXYN010000202.1 GCA_025356035.1 Geobacteraceae bacterium | reverse complement strand
ATGGCCCGGCCGGCCGGCCGGACATGAGCTACTTCCGGTTTATTCAGTGGATTGACCAAGGCAAGCCGCTGCAATTATACGGTGACGGCTCCCAGGCCCGGGACTTCACCTATGTGGACGATATTGCCGCCGGCACGGTGAAGGCCCTGCAGGAAGTCGGTTACGAGATCATCAATCTCGGCGGCGGAAAAAACCCGGTGCCGATCACCTATCTGATCCGGAAGCTGGAAGAATATCTGGGGAAGTCGGCTCGGATTGACTACGGGCAATTCCACAAGGCGGACATGAAGGAGACCTGGGCGGATATTGCCAAGGCGGACAGGTTGTTGGGCTGGGAGCCTACAGTGGGTCTGGATGAAGGGCTGAAGCGGACTGTTGACTGGCACGTGGCGAACCGGGAGTGGTTGAAAGATATCAGGTTGTAAAGGAAGCGATTCCTTCGGCCGCAGCAAACTCCAGAAATGACGCGGCTTCCTCTGGGGGGATTGCCAATCTCTCGGCGAGCTTTCCTGCCGGCGTTACGCCGTCTAGCAGTTCAAGGAGCCGGTAATAGGGTTCGATCAGCGGTTCGGTGAATACTTCGCCGGCGCGGGGGTAGATGGCGGCATAGGAGACGGTCGGCTTGAAACAGGCGGCGAATTCCCGCAGCTCAAGGGTGCCGGCCTCCAGCAGGTCGAAGATTTCGAAGTTGAACTGCGCCAGTCGGGTAGCGGGGGATAGCGAGAAGCGCAGCGCCAACAGGTCGCTATTCGCCAGTTCGCGGTCGGTGGGGAGCTCTGGCTCCGGTGCCAGCAGGGCCGCAGCATAGTGGTAGTTGTAATCCAGATGATCCAGCGCCACTGGCAACAGCTTCGCCCGACGCAGTTGCTTGAAGATGTGGGTCACAAACCGCCGTTGCAGCTGCCAAACCTCCTCATCACTGAAGAGACTTTCCCTAAGCTCACCCGCCACCTCTTTTCCCAGCCAGTGCTGGAACCCTCCCAGGAACTCGGCTGGTTTCATCTGCAGCGCTTGCAGCACCGCAATGAACCAGGCGACCGCTTTTCCCCTGCTGTAAAAGATGTCGCAGGCTGCGGCCAGCCTCGTCGCCTCCTGCATGTCCTCCAGCGGGAAGGTAGGTGAACTGGTCAAGGTATAAGGCGGCGCCGGCAGGTGATTTATCCCGATGGAGACCGATCTTGCCGCCAGGGGAGTGCCGGGGAGGACTGCCAACGGGAAGATGTCCAGATGGTTGGGGGCCAGAGCCAGGGCAAAGTCGAGGCTTCTGGCGAACCCCTGGAGCGTTTCGCCAGGAAGGCCGTAGATCAGGTCGAAGCCGAAGATGGCGCCGGTTTCGTTGAGCAGGGCGATTTTCTTGCGGAAGTCGGTTGGGTTGAAGCTCCGGTTTACCCCCTTGAGCACCGCAGCATCGGCGCTTTGCAGACCGATTTGCAGTGAACAGTGGATTTCGCTGAAGAGCCGCGCCAGTTCAGCATCAATGAATTCGCTGCGCACCTCGAAATGGAAGTGGATGTGCGGCGCGATCTTTTTGATCATGCGGAGGATCGCCTTGGCCCGTGGCAGTTCCTGATTGAAGGTGGAATCAAGGACGAATACCTGCGTTACCCGGTTCCTGGAGAAGTGGCAAAGTTCCGCTTCGACCCGCTCCAGGGAAAAGCGCCGGACTCCCTTCCCCCCTTTGAAGTCGAAGCAGAAATCGCAACTGAAGCTGCACCCCCGTGACAACTCCCAGAGCACGCCGCTATAATTGTGCAGATCTATTGCGCTGGTCAGATAGGGGGACGGAATGGTATCGAGGAGCTCCACCGGCTCCCGGGGCGAGTGGCAGAGCTTGGCGGCCGCTAAAAAGGCGATCCCCTTGATCCCGCTCAGCGCCTCACCGGTTGCGAGCCGCGCCATGCACTCCAGAAACGGCAGTTCGCCCTCGCCAACAATGAGGAAATCAAAGGGGGCGGCCGCCAGGACCCCGCCAGGGTCGGCAGTCGCTTCCGGGCCGCCGGCGAAGATGGTCAAAGCCGGAGAACATCGCCGCAGTTCAGCAGCAATTGCCAGCGCTTGCTGCCGGTTCCAGGCATAGAGGGAAAGGCCGACCGCCGCAGGTTTGCTGGCGAGGATGGCAGTGACAGACTGCTCAAGCGGGTCACCGACGAAGAGGTCACAGAGAGAAACGGCAATGGTGGTTGCCAGCTCTTCGTCGTTGGTGAGATAAGCCTTCAGATAGGCATTGGCAAGAGGGATGGCCTGGGGTGAGGGATATGCATGAATAGCGGCCAGGGTTACCTGCACGGTTACTCCGTGAAATGGCTGGCGCAAGGCGAATGGCGAAGGGTTAACCTTTTGCCTTTTGCCCCTTGCCTAGAGCCTCTTATGATTTTGGCCTGGCCTTGATCTTCGGCGTGCCGTCTTCGATGACCACTTTAAACTCAACATTGGCGCAGTTGTACTTGTTGATGATGGCGGGTTTCTGTTTTTCCAGGGCGGCGGCAATCGTCTCGCGGTTCACATTTTCGACGGGGAGGGCACAGGCTTTGCGGGCCTGCAGGTATTGCTGATAGACCGCTTCCACTTCCGGGCTGGCTTTTGGCTCCCTGGGCTCAGGGATGGCGGGTGAGTTGTTGGTAGCAGGGGCGCTACGGTGGTGCATCTCCGCCTTGAACTTGTCACGGGAATACTTGCCGTCTTCGATAAGGCGATTGATCCGGTTCCAGTGCTGCTTGTAGCTGCTCAACTTGGCTACCAGAGAGTTATACTTGAAATTCAACATGGAGTTGACAATTTTTATGTTCTGGTAGCGTCGTGCCAGTTGCTCTATATCCCCCAGCAGTTTTACCGGCTCGCGCTTTTCCAGGCCGAGAAAATACTGCTCGTACTTGATAACCAGCTCGCTGAGGCTCTTTTCCATCAGGCCGATGTCTTCCGGTGCGCCCATAGTTACACTCCCTCGAAAAGTATAGCCGGAACGGTTTTCGCTGTAAAGAGAAAAACCAGCCAGCTTAGGCTGGCAAAGCCCTGAAATCAAGGGTTAAAAACCTTGACTTGGCACCGATGCATCGTTTAAAGTATGCTGTTGGCAGCGGCGCTTTCCCACGCGGAAGCGCTGTTTGCCTATCTTTCTTCTCGGCAGATATCGGCTCTGCTTGAGGAGATGTAAAGTGAACCAGATTTCCATTCAAGGAGAAATTTAATTATGGCAGAGATTGCCGCGGTTATTCTGGCGGCCGGCAAGGGGACCAGGATGAAGTCCGAGCTGGTCAAGGTGATGCATCCCCTCGGTGGCGAACCGATGGTGGCCTGGCCGGTGCAAGCCGCCCGGGCGGTGGGTGCCGTGCAAAGTGTGCTGGTGATTGGCCACCAGTCAGACAAGGTGCGGGATTACTTTGCCGGGGCGGCGGATATCAGCTTTGCCGTCCAGGATGAGCAGCTCGGTACCGGTCATGCGGTGGCCTGTGCCAGTCAGGCTCTGCAAGGGTTCAGCGGCCAGGTCTTCATCCTCTGCGGCGACGTGCCACTGATCAAGTCCGAGACCCTGCAGGCAATGCTCGCCTATCATAAGAGCCGCGGGTCAGTGCTGACCGTACTGACTACCCACCTGGAGACCCCCTATGGCTATGGTCGGGTGGTTAAGCGGGAAGCTGGCAGGGTACTTCGCATCGTTGAAGAGAAGGATGCCAGCGACGAGGAGCGAAGCATCACCGAGGTGAACGCCGGTATCTATTGTGTGGACGCTCCCTTTCTTTTTGATGCCGTGACCACCATTGCC
Organism: Geobacteraceae bacterium; assembly: GCA_025356035.1. Taxonomy (GTDB): domain Bacteria; phylum Desulfobacterota; class Desulfuromonadia; order Geobacterales; family Geobacteraceae; genus JANXYN01. Next base: position 20,432 of record JANXYN010000202.1, on the reverse strand, counting down.
AACGACAATGCCCAGGGGGAGTACTACCTGACCGATATCGTGAAGACGGCCGCTGACCGGGGACTCATCTGTGTGTCGTTTATGGCACGGGAGCCGGCCGAAGTAATGGGGGTGAACGACCGAGTGCAGCTCGCTACTGCTGGCAGAGTGCTGCGGCAGCGGATCAACGAGGCGCTGATGCTTGGCGGTGTAACGATTATCGACCCTGCCACTACCTACATTGAACAGGGGGTGACGGTGGGACGCGACACGGTGATCTCCCCCAACGTCCATCTTGGCGGCCGTACCGCCATTGGCGCCAACTGCACCATCGAGCCGGGCGCGGTGATCAGTGGTTGCACCATCGGCAATGGCGTGACCATCAAGGCGGGCTCGGTGCTGACCGATGCCCTCCTCCATGATGAGGTGAGCGTCGGCCCCATGGCCCATCTCAGGCCGGGGACCGAACTCAAGGCCCATGTCAAGATCGGCAACTTCGTCGAGACCAAGAAGACAGTGATGGGGGAGGGGTCGAAGGCCTCGCACCTCACTTACCTGGGGGATGCCACTATCGGCCGGGAGGTGAACATCGGTTGCGGCACCATCACCTGCAATTACGATGGGGTTAACAAGCACCGGACGGTGATTGAGGACGGTGTATTTGTCGGGAGCGATGTGCAGCTGGTGGCTCCGGTGACGGTTGGCCGCAACTCCCTGATTGCGGCGGGTACCACGGTAACCAAAGACGTCCCGGCTGATGCGCTCGCCATCGCCCGGACCCCCCAGGTGAACAAGGAAGGTTGGAAACTTAAAAAGCGGGACTAGGAAATGGGGGCTGGGGACCGGAAAATCGTTTTTCCTGATCCCCGGTCCCTGATCCCCGGTCCCGATTGGAGAAAAACATGTGCGGTATTGTCGGCTATATCGGTGCGCAGGAAGCGACACCGATCATCATTGACGGTCTGAAAAAGCTCGAATATCGGGGCTACGACTCTGCCGGGGTGAGCACCATCAGCGCCGGGAGCGCGGCGACCAGGCGGAGCCAGGGAAAGCTGGTGAATCTGGAAAAGCTGATTGCCAAGGAACCGATCAGCGGGACCATCGGCATTGGCCATACCCGTTGGGCCACCCACGGACGGCCTTCGGAGATCAACGCTCATCCCCATCAGGCCGGACCGGTGATCGTGGTGCATAACGGCATCATCGAGAACTACTTGCAGCTGAAGGAACAGTTGAAGGGGAGCGGCCACCAGTTCAAAAGCGAGACCGACACCGAGGTGATCTCCCATCTGATCGAGTCAAAACTCAAGGGGAAGGTCGGCTTCGAGCAGGCGGTGCGGCTCGCTCTGCAGGAGCTGCGCGGCGCTTATGCGGTCTGCATCCTCTGCGAACAGGAGCCCGGCACCCTGATCGCCGCCAAGCAGGGGTCGCCGATGGTGCTAGGCGTCGGCAACGGCGAGTATTTCGTCGCCTCGGACATCCCGGCCATCCTCGCTCACACCCGGGAGATGATTTTTCTCGAAGATGGGGAGCTGGCGGTTTTTCGCTGGGGGCAGATGGCGATTTCCACCGTGGCCGGTGCGCCTCTGCAGAAGAGCACCCGCCACATCGACTGGTCGCCGATGATGGCGGAAAAAGGTGGCTACAAGCACTTCATGCTCAAGGAGATCTTCGAGCAGCCCCGCGCGATCCGCGATACTATCGCCGGTCGGCTCCGGGAGGAGGAAGGGGGGGTCTATCTTGAAGACCTGCAGCTTGGCGACGCAGAGCTGGCAGCCTTTGACCGGATCTATGTGATTGCCTGCGGCACCTCCTGGCATGCCGGGCTGGTCGGCAAATTCCTGATGGAGGAGCACTGCCGGATCCCGGTGGAGGTGGACATCGCCTCGGAGTTCCGCTACCGCAACCCGGTGGTCAATGACAAGACCCTGCTGATCCTGATCTCCCAGTCGGGGGAGACCGCCGACACCCTGGCGGCTATGCGCGAAGGCAAGGCACGGGGCGCCAGAAACGTCGCCATCTGCAACGTGGTCGATTCCTCCATCGCCAGGGAGGCCAACGGCGTGATCTACACCCACGCCGGCCCGGAGATCGGGGTTGCCTCGACCAAGGCATTCGTGACGCAACTGACCGCCCTCTACCTGTTCACCATCCGGCTCGGCCAGGCCCGTCGGACCATCGACCAGAGCAAGGGCCGGGCAATGATCGCCGCGCTGGTACAGATCCCGGCCCTGCTGGAAAAGGCGCTGGAGCTTAATCCGCAGGTGGAGAAGGTGGCCCGCCACTACATGAACGCCAGGGATTTCCTGTATCTTGGCCGGGGCATCAATTACCCGATCGCCCTGGAGGGGGCGCTGAAGCTGAAAGAGATCTCCTACATCCACGCCGAAGGGTATCCGGCCGGCGAGATGAAGCATGGCCCCATCGCCCTCATCGACGAGCATATGCCGGTGGTGGTGCTGGCGCCGAAAAACAGCACCTACGAGAAGGTGGTCTCCAACATGGAGGAGGTCATCGCCCGCGGTGGCCGGGTCATCGCGGTCTGCTCGGCGGGGGATGCAGAGATCCGGCAGAAGGCCGAAGTCACCCTCGAAATCCCCCCCGGCGGCGACGACCTGACCCCGATCCTCCTCTCGGTGCCGCTGCAGCTCTTGGCTTACCACGTGGCGGTGCTGAAGGGGACCGATGTGGACCAGCCGCGCAACCTGGCGAAATCGGTGACCGTGGAGTAGCGAAACGGCAGTCAGTTGTTGAAAGTGTGGATTTGGCAGTTAAAGCCGCCAGGGGCAGGGATATGCTGACTGGCGGCTTTTTTGCTGGTGGATGTTGGGTCTTGCCGCAGCACTGTGTCACCGTCAGCAAGGTAAGTATGGCACCCGCCGCATCCTTAAAGCAGGGGGAGGGATTGCTCCCTCCCCCCCTTGTGGCATTAGACGTATCTTGGCCTAGTTGCCGCTGTGCGGCGGACGCGACCAGTTGTTGGACCTGCTGGTGTGGCAGACATTGCAGACGCCAATAGAGTAGGTTTTGTCCTTGCCGGCCGGGAAGGTGAAGGCGGTGTTTCCCTGGAGGGTTGCATTCTCGACGTTATCGAGGGCCATGGTAGACGGAGCCTCGGAGTGAGCCGAGCCGTGGCAGCTTTCACAGAGTACTTTCCCTTCATGCCCGACGCCGTTGATGAACTTGCCGAACAGGCCCGGATCCCAAGTGGAGGCAGTGAAGGTCGCATGGCAGGCGAAGGCGGAGGTGATGCCAGCGCTCGGGCCGAAGCAGGTCGGCAGCGAAGCGGTCTGCCATGGTTTGGCCATCTGGTTGGTGGCTATACGCTGTGTCAGGTTGCCGTGGCAGTCGGTGCACCAGATGGCGGTTTTGCCTTTGTGGGTACCGCGGTAGCAGTTGACGTTGTTGCCCGGATGGCAGTCGTAGCAGTTGGTGGCGATGTTCGCGTCGAACTGGGTCAGCACCTTCTGGCTCTTAGCGTGGAAGCGGTGCAGCACGTCAGAGAAGGAGTAGACCGACTTCTTGAGGGTAAAAGTGGCACCGGGAAGCAGCTTGGTGGCTGTGGGCCAGCCGGGGGCTGCGCTTTCACCCATGGCTGGATCCCAGTGACACCAGGAGCAGCGGACCGGGCCGCCTACGCCATCGCCGTCCGGATCGATCATGGCGATGTTGATTTTGCTGGTGTTCTGTGCGTGCATAACACCGAGGTAGGCAAAGGAGCCTGCCGGGGTAGCGGGATAGCCGTTCTGGGCGGCAAGTGGGAGGTGGCAGGTGCAACAGCCGCCGAAGGCAACCGGCATGATAGTGCTGGTTGTGGCGAGGGTGGTCCCGGCGGTATCCTTCACAGTGATGTTGGCGGTAATGTAAGGGTTACGCTTCGGCCCGCCGAGCGGGTCGATCATGATGTCTTTGGTGGTACCGGTGGTGACCGGATAGACTGGGACCCCCACTGCGATATACGATCTGGAGGTGGCGTCATAGGTCATGGTGTCGGCCAGCTTTTTGCCGGTGATGCCAACGATGTTACCCTGGGCGTTCACCGGAGCAAAGCCGGGGAAGAGCTTGGGAGAGAATGTAAGCCAGCTGGAATAGTAGGGATCTGCCTTGAGGATGGCGTCGGTGTTCTCCGGGATTGAGTAGCTAACGGTCACGCCGCTGGTGATGGGGCTTGGGTCGCCACCCATCCTGAAGACCTGGGCGCGGATCGTGTTGAAAGGCGGCAGAAGCAGGAACCCTTCAAAGGTCGGGCAGGCGCAATGCATGCCGAGGTCGTTACGGGCGAGGACCTTATAGGTATAAGCGGATGCTGCTGAGGCAATGGACAGGACCGCAATAGCAGCCGCAGCCATTACTACCACCATCTTTTTCTTGATGCTTTTCATTTAAATCCTCCATGTTTTAGATAGGTTCTTCCTTGAAGCTGATATAAACTTTCGGGAAAAGTCTAAATGCACACCTTTACCCGTCATACACATTGAACGAATAGTTCAATGGTCACGTAGAGTCACTTTCACCTCCTTCCTTTGATTAGTGGGCCGGGAGTCATTTCAACACCTGGCCCCATGAATTGAGTATGGGTCCCAATCTGCCATGAAACATGTCATGATGCAGCAATGGGACTAGCCATGCAGCACTTGCTTGTGGTCAGGGCTAATCCGAATTATTCAGATGTATTGTGTAAATTGAGTCAGAGCAGCTTGCGGAAAAGGGGCTAAACTGGCGAGGCGCGTGAATTTGCGGGGGAAACAACAATTACCGATGAAGAAACGACGGTTTTATGGCGAAAGGTGGTGAGAGTGAAGGTAGGCGGCACGACTGCCGGCGGTGCTGCGCTGGCGCCTGCCGCTAGATCCTGAACGATTTTGCAGCTGGGGCAATCGGGATATGCCGCGCTGCTATCGTGCTGGGAAAAAGAGGGGAGGAGCGTCGCACAGAAAATAATGGCGATTAGAAGTAGTGACAGACGCTTGGTCATGGGCACCCTGCCGTTCATTGTGTAACCAGGCTGAAGAACACAGTAAACAAAAAATCAGAAAAAAATCATGCATGCATTCAATTATGGCAATAATGAAATAAAGCAATTGAAGTGCCAAGATTAATTTAAATGGCAAAACCCCGGTTATTTACCGGTTTATGGATGCACCAGGTTGGACGCCCAATTAATGCACATACGGCAAAACACCGGGTTGCTTGGCCGCCATTACAGAGCGGGTGCATGCTTTGCACAACAACTGGCTGAAACTATAAGCGAAGTTTGTGCCCCGCGAAATTTGTGCTAAAAACGTTATATGGCTTACAGGACGAAGTCTGCTTGGCCAGCAGAGACCGCTGTCCATCGTGATTTGCCCCTTAGGCACAGCTCCTCTGCTGACGCCAGCATGCCTGAAAAGGCTACCTCCAACAGCCGGAAACTCTCCCCACACCGCCAATCCTTTACTTCGACAACTTCCATAGACCGGCTTGGCTCCGGCCTGTAGAACCCTGCAGCGGGCCTCTGGGCTGGGATTTCGCGTGGCCTCTGAGCCGCTTCAATGTTATTTTCCGAATGTACTTAGAATCCAATTTCTGATATTCTCATCACCCCCGCAGAATTTCTCGATGGTATCGCCGCTGAAATCCTGACCATTGCTCAAACCTCAAAGGAAGGGACATGAACCTCCTTAACCAACTCAACCCCCCCCAGCGTGAAGCGGTGCTGCACGGCGAGGGGCCGCTTTTGATCCTGGCCGGCGCCGGTTCGGGGAAGACCCGGGTGATTGTCCAGCGCATCGTCAATCTGATCAAGGAGCGGGGGGTGCCCCCCTGGCAGATCCTGGCGGTGACCTTCACCAACAAGGCGGCCGGCGAGATGCGCAACCGCGTGCAGGAACTGTTGGGGGGTGGCGAAATGCCACTGATCGCCACGTTCCATTCGGCCTGCGTCCGCATTCTGCGCCGGGAGATCCACTTTCTCGGCTATGATGCAAACTTCGCCATCTACGACGACAAGGATGCCCAGAAACTCCTCAAGGAGATCATGGCCGAGCTGCAACTTGACGAGAAGCGAATCCCGCTGAAGTCTTTGGCGGCGGCCATCGACGACTGCAAGAATGCCGGCCGGACCCCGGACGACCTCCCTACCGGCGACTACTACCAGGAAAAGCTGGCGCAGGTCTATGCCGCTTACCAGGAGCGCTTGCAAAAATGCAATGCTCTCGATTTTGGCGACCTTATGCTGTTGACGGTGCGGCTCTTCGAGACGGCGCCGGAAGTGCTCGACCGGTACCGGGAAAAGTTCCGCTGGATCATGGTGGACGAATACCAGGACACAAACCCGATCCAGTACCGGCTGATCAGGCTTTTGGCCGGCGCCCGGCGCAACCTCTGCGTGGTGGGGGACGACGACCAGTCCATCTACCGCTGGCGCGGGGCGGACATCAGCAACATCCTCAATTTCGAGAAGGACTTCCCCGGCGTCAAGGTGGTGAAGCTCGAACAGAACTACCGCTCCACCCAGACCATCCTGACGGCGGCAGGCAGGGTGGTGGAAAAGAACGAGGGGCGCAAGGGGAAGACCCTCTGGACCGAGAACCCAACCGGGGAAAGGATCGTCTACCGCCGGCTGGCCGATGAGCATGATGAGGCGCGCCTGGTCTGCCGGGAGATCGCAAGCTACGCAGGCAAGGGTGGGGATATCCGGGGGGTGGCGGTCTTCTACCGGACCAATGCCCAGTCCCGGGTGGTGGAGGATACCCTGGTGCGTGACGGCATCCCCTATCGGGTCCTGGGGGGGATGCGCTTTTATGACCGGCTCGAGATCAAGGATATCCTCGCCTACCTGAAGGTGCTCGACAACCCGGCCGATGAGGTGGCGCTGAAGCGGATCATCAATACCCCGGCGCGCGGCATCGGCCTGGCCACCGTGGACAAGATTGCCGAACTGGCCAGGGAACAGCAGATCCTGTTTTACGAGGCCATGCAGATGGCTGCCTCTGGCGGGCTCCTGGGGGCCGGGCCACGGGGAAAGATTGCCGGTTTTGTCGACCTCCTGGAACGCTTCCGGGCTCTGGTGCCGACGGTACCGCTGGCGGAACTCGCCTCCCGCATCGTTGAAGATACCGGCTATGCCGCCAAATTGAAGGGGGAGCGGACCGAAGAGGCGGACGACCGCCTTTCAAACCTCCAGGAACTCATTGCCGCCCTGGAGGAATTCGAGCGGGGGAGTGCCGAGCAAAGTCTGTCGGCCTTCCTCGAGCAGGTGGCGCTGATCTCCGACCTGGAGCAGGGAGTGGAGCAGCGGGAGGCGGTGACCCTGATGACCCTCCACTCGGCCAAGGGGCTCGAATTCCCGGTGGTGTTCATGATCGGTATGGAGGAGCGCCTGTTTCCCCATATCCGCTCCCTCGATGAGCCGGAGGCGATGGAAGAGGAGCGCCGGCTCTGTTATGTGGGGATGACCAGGGCGCGGCAGCGGCTTTATCTGACCAATGCCCGCCGCCGCCGCATTTTTGGCCAGGAGCAGTTCAATGCACCCTCCCGGTTCATCGATGACATCCCCCGGGAGCTGCTCGATCAGGAGGAGGAAGTCTATCAGGGGGGCTTGAGCTTTGGTGTTCAGTCGTCTCTGGCCCCAGGGGGGTGGGGGGAGGGGGAAAGCTCCCGGGAAGCTGCTGCCCCGGCCCGCCACAACCTGGCCTCGGTGTTCGAGATGGATCTGGAGCCCGATTTCGCTAACGAGGTACGGGTGGTGCCTGACGATTCGGCGGAAATCTTCCTCGGCATGCGGGTAAGCCACGGCAAGTTCGGTCCCGGCACCATCCGCAAGATCGAGGGAGAGGGGGACGGCCAGAAGGTCATCGTCTGGTTTAACTCGGTGGGACCGAAGAAGCTGCTGGTCAAGTTCGCGGGGCTGGAAAGGATCTAGGCAAAGGGCGAACGGCTAAAGGCAAAAGGTAAATCATAAACACCCTTGCCCAACGCCTGCGCCTTGTTTTTTCCCTCCATGCATGATATAAACGTCCGTTCCCATTAAGTAAAATCGGAGTCTGAGACAATGAAAATAACCCGCCAGGAAGTGGAGCATGTGGCGCGGCTGGCCCGCCTGGAGCTGACCGAGCAGGAAGCGGACACCTTCACCGGCCAGCTGGATGCCATTCTCGCCTATGTAGATACGTTGAAAGAGCTCAATACCGACGGCATCATCCCGACGGCCCACGCCGTCCCGATGGAGAACGCCTTCCGCGAGGACGAGGTGCAACCGTCCATCGGCGTCGAGAACGCGCTGGCCAACGCGCCGGCCCGGGCGGAGAGCTTCTTTCGAGTGCCTAAGGTGATTGAATAACAATACTTATGGAACGCGGATCAAATCGGAAAAATCGGATCGAAACGGATTTGATCGAATCGCCTTGACGGCGTTTAGTCGTTGTGTCCCAACGTAAGCTTCAAAGTTTACGGTTTTTGATCCGCTTTTTTCGATTTGATCCGCGTCCCATTGGATTCTGGAGATTTTTACATGGAACTGTTTGAACTGACCATCCACGAGCTGCACGAGAAGCTGAAGCGGAAAGAGGTTTCGTCCGTGGAGGCGGCCAGGGCGGTTCTGGCCCGGATCGAGGCGGTGGAGCCGCAGGTGCATGCCTTTATCACCGTTACGGCAAAGGAGGCGCTCCAGGACGCGGCGGCGGCGGATAAACGGATTGCCGCCGGCGACGTGGACCTTTTGACCGGCATTCCGATCGCCCTGAAGGATATCTTTCTTACCCGGGGGGTCCGGACCACCTGCGCCTCCCGCATTCTGGAGAATTTCATCCCCCCCTACGACGGGACCTGTGTGGCAAAGCTCCGGGAGCGGGGGATGGTGCTGGTGGGAAAGCTTAACCAGGACGAGTTCGCCATGGGCTCCTCCACGGAATCGAGCCATTTCGGCGTGACCAGAAACCCGTGGCATACCGACTATATCCCCGGTGGTTCCTCGGGCGGCTCCGCAGCGGCAATTGCCGCGCAACAGGCCACTGCCACACTCGGCACCGACACCGGCGGGTCGATCCGCCAGCCGGCATCCCACTGCGGCTGCGTAGGGCTGAAACCTACCTATGGCCGGGTCTCCCGCTACGGGGTGATCGCCTACGCCTCCTCCCTCGACCAGGTGGGTCCAGTCACCCGCGATGTGACCGACTGTGCCATCCTGCTTGAAGCTGTGGCGGGTTACGACCCCAAAGATTCCACCAGCGTCAACCTGCCGGTCCCCGATTACGTGAGGGGGTTGGCGAACGGGGTGAAGGGGCTGAAGATCGGCCTCCCTAAGGAATACTTCATCGCCGGGCTCGACCCGGAAGTGAAGAAGGCCGTGGAGGCTGCGATTGCAACCTACCGGTCCCTCGGCGCCGAGTTCGTCGAGATTTCGCTCCCCCATACCGACTATGCGGTGGCGACCTATTACCTGATTGCCACCGCCGAGGCGAGCTCCAACCTGGCCCGCTACGACGGGGTCCGCTATGGCCATCGCAGCGCCGAAGCGAAGGGGCTGGTTGAGATGTACGCCAAGACTCGCGCCGAAGGATTTGGCATGGAGGTGAAGCGGCGCATCATGCTCGGCACCTATGCGCTGTCGTCCGGCTACTATGATGCATACTATATCAAGGCGCAGAAGGTCCGTACCCTGATCATGCACGACTTCCTCAAGGCCTTCGAGCAGGTCGATCTGCTCCTTACGCCGGTGGCGCCTACCCCGGCCTTCAAGATTGGCGAGAAGACCAGCGATCCGCTGCAGATGTATCTATCCGACATCTTTACCATCCCGGTCAACCTGGCCGGCACCTGCGGCATCTCGGTGCCAGCCGGGATCAGCCAGCAAGGCCTGCCGATCGGCATGCAGCTCATCGGCAAACCGTTCGGCGAGGAGACCATCCTCCGCGCCGCCTACGCCTTCGAGCAGGCAACGGAGTGGCACAGGCAAAAAGCAAAAATTTAAAGGCCAGGAGTCAGGAGCCAGAATTCAGGAGTCAGGAGGATTTATTCTGAATTCTGACTCCTGGCTCCTGAATACCCGAGGGTTTACTATGTCATCCAAATACCAAGTTGTCATCGGGCTGGAGGTGCATGTCCAGCTTCTTACCGATACCAAGATCTTCTGCGGTTGTTCGACCAAGTTCGGCGCCGTTCCCAACTCCCAGAGCTGCCCGGTCTGCCTCGGCCTCCCCGGGGCACTCCCGGTCCTGAACCGGAAAGTGGTGGAGTTCGCCATCCGGGCGGGGCTTGCTACCAACTGCCAGATCGCGCAGCGGAGCGTCTTTGCCCGCAAGAACTATTTCTACCCGGATCTCCCCAAGGGTTATCAGATCAGCCAGTTCGAGCTCCCCATCTGCCTGGGGGGCCACCTCGACATCGAAGCAGAGGGAGGAACCAAGCGGATCGGCATTACCCGCATCCATATGGAGGAGGACGCGGGGAAGCTGGTGCATGTGGATATCCCGGGGGTGGGGGACGACTCCTGCGTCGACCTGAACCGGGCCTGCACACCGCTTCTGGAGATTGTCTCCGAGCCGGACATGCGCAGCCCCGACGAAGCTATTGCCTACCTGAAGAAGCTGCACCAGATCGTGGTCTACTTAGGGATCTGCGACGGCAACCTGGAGGAGGGGAGCTTCCGCTGCGACGCCAACGTCTCGCTGATGCCGAAAGGGTCCGCTAAACTTGGCACCCGCGCCGAGCTCAAGAACATCAACTCGTTCCGCTTCATCAAACAGGCGATCGAATACGAGATGGAACGCCAGGCGGAGATCCTCGACGAGGGGGGGAAGGTGATCCAGGAAACCCGTCTGTTCGACCCGAATGCCGGCACTACCCGCTCCATGCGCGGCAAGGAGGAGGCCCACGACTACCGCTACTTCCCCGATCCCGATCTGGTGCCGCTGGTGGTTTCCGATGACTGGGTGGAGGACGTGCGCCTCTCCCTGCCTGAACTCCCGGAGATGAAGCGTCAGCGCTTCGCCAAAGAGCTCGGCCTTTCCGACTACGATACCGAGGTGTTGACGGCGTCGCGGGAGCTGGCAGACTATTTCGAGGCTAGTCTGGCCCTCTATCCCCAGGCCAAGATTGTAGCCAACTGGGTGATGGGGGAGGTGACCCGCGCCCTCAACGAGGAGAACCGCGCAATCAGTGACTGTCCGGTGACGCCGAAGCTCCTGGCCGCCCTGCTGCAGTTGATCGAACAGGGGACCATCTCCGGCAAGATCGCCAAGACCGTGTTCGACGAGATGTATAAAACAGGCCACGAGCCGGCCAGGATCGTTGAGGAGAAAGGGTTGCTGCAGGTCTCCGACAGCGGTGCCATCGAGCAGATCATCGACCAGGTACTGGCCGCCGAGGCGGGCCAGGTGGCGGCATACCGGAGCGGCAAGGACAAGCTGTTCGGCTTCTTCGTCGGCCAGGTGATGAAGGCCTCCAAGGGGAAGGCCAATCCGGCCCTGGTGAACGAGATATTGCTGAAGAAACTTAACGGCTAACAGCAAATCCACCACGGAGGCACTGAGCCACGGAGAAAAGCGAGAATCTGAAAATCTTGGGAATAGGCACGGATCAATGCAGAAAAGGCGAACATAACCAAAACAAGAAGTTTAAAGTCTTGATCCGTAGTTATCCTAAGTTTCCGTGTCCCATTGGCCCAGTTATTTCTTTCTTATGTTATCTCCGTGCCTCCGTGTCTCCGTGGTGAAAACGAGGTTTATTATGTCCTTCAGAACCATCGAATGGAAAGACAACAAGGTGATCATGATTGACCAGACCCGCCTTCCGGGCGAGGAGGTCTATAACGAGTATGGCGACTTCCAGTCGGTGGCCGAGGCTATTCGGGGCATGATCATCCGCGGCGCCCCTGCCATCGGGGTGGCGGCCGCCATGGGGGTCGCCCTCGGTGCCCGGGAAATTGTCGCCGATACCCATGATTCGTTCTTCCAGCAGCTCTCCAACGTCTGTGACGTGATGGCGCGCACCCGCCCCACTGCGGTCAATCTGTTCTGGGCGATCGAACGGATGAAACGGGTGGCCGAGACCCATCGGGACAAGGATCTCAACGCCATCCGCGAGATCCTGAAGGCGGAGGCGATCCGGATCGAGGAGGAAGACCTGGCGATCTGTCGGGCCATTGGTAAAAACGGCGCCGTCCTGATCAAGGAGAATGCCACCATCCTCACCCACTGTAATGCCGGCGGCCTCGCCACGGCCGGCTACGGCACCGCCCTTGGCGTAATCCGGGCGGCCCACGAGGCGGGGAAGAAGATCCAGGTCTTTGCCGACGAGACCCGCCCATGGTTGCAGGGGGCGCGGCTCACCGCCTGGGAACTGATGAAGGAAGAGATTCCGGTGACCCTGATTGCCGACAACATGGCCGGCTTTTTCATGAAAAAGGGGGAGATTACCTGCTGTATCGTCGGTGCCGACCGGATTGCCGCCAACGGGGACACGGCCAACAAGATCGGTACTTACAGCGTGGCGGTGCTGGCCCGGGAGAACAACATCCCGTTCTATGTGGCCGCACCCGTCTCCACCTTTGATCTCTCCCTCGCCAGCGGCGATGAGATCCCCATCGAGGAGCGCCATTCCCGGGAAGTCACCCACCTGTCGGGTTTTCCGGTGGCCCCGGAAGGGGTCAAGGTCCGTAACCCTGCCTTCGATGTGACTCCGGCCAAATACATCACCGCCATCATCACGGAGAAAGGGGTGGTGAAGGGGGACTATCTCAAGCAGTTGGTCGCCCTTACCAGACAATGACCAGAAATGCCGATTACACCGCACAACTGGTTCCGCTCCTTGTTGCTCCCCCCGTGGGTGACGATCACCCCCTGATTACCCTTCTTGAGTCGTGGGGTTACCTTTATGGCCCCCGTTCCGCCACCAATCTGCGGCTATTGGCCGAATTCATCCCTGCTGAACTCCTGGCGAATTTAGCCGTGGCGGCGCTTGCCACCCCCCTGCCGGATATGGCCCTGAACAATCTCGAACGGCTCGGTACGGTGGTTCCCCGCGACGAGCTGCTGGTGGTCTGCTCAGTAAAATCCCGGTTGGTGCAGCTCCTGACCATTTGCGGTTCTTCACCATTTCTGGTTTCGATTCTCTGCCGGGAGCCTGCCTATTTTCAGCGGCTGTTTCGTGCCCGGCAGATCGACATCCGCCGCAGTGAGGCGGAAAGCCTCGCTGCCCTGCGCGCCCAGCTAACGGAACAAACCGATTATGCCGAGCTCTTGCCGATCCTGCGCCGCTTCAAGCATGAGGAGATCCTGCGGATCGCCGCCCGCGATCTGAATGGCCTGGCACCGCTGGAGGAGGTGACCGCTGAGCTTTCTGCCTTGGCGGCCTCGTCCCTGCAGGTTGCCTATGAGGTAGCGCGCCGCACGCTCTGCATGGAGCACGGCACCCCACTGATGCAGACGCCCCAGGGGGAGCGAGAAGCGGACCTCACCATCCTCGGTATGGGTAAATTCGGCGGCCGGGAGCTCAACTTCTCGTCGGACATCGACATCATCTACTTCTACTCCTCGGACCAGGGGGAGACCACCGGCATCGGGGAAGGTCCCGGCACGGTCAGGGGGAGTGTTTCCCTCCATACGTTCTTTGTCAAGCTCGCGGAGCTGGTAACCAGGGCCGTTTCCCAGGTCACCGGCGACGGCTTCGTGTTCCGTGTCGACATGGGCTTGCGCCCCGAGGGGAAGAGCGGCGAGATGGCTCTGTCGCAACGCTCTGCCGAGGTTTACTACGAAGCATGGGGACAGTCCTGGGAGCGGGCCGCCATGCTGAAGGCACGGCCGGTGGCCGGCTCACTGGAGCTTGGCGAACAGCTACTTGTAGCTATTGAGCCGTTCATCTACCGCAGATACCTCGATTACACTCTCATTGAAGATATGATGGCCATGAAGAAGAAGATTGACGCGTCGCTGGCCCGGGAACGGGAGGGGGAGGTCAACATCAAGCTGGGGCGGGGCGGCATCCGGGAGATCGAATTCTTCATCCAGGCCCTGCAGCTTGTCTATGCCGGGAAAAATCCGCAGTTGCGCGAGCGCAATTCCCTGAAGGCGCTGCAGCGGCTGATGGAAGCAAAAATCATCAAGGAGGACGACAGTACCGCCCTTTCTGAGGCGTACCGGTTTTTGCGCACCGTGGAGCACCGGATCCAGGTGGTGCAGGAGCGTCAGACCCACTCTCTCCCCAAAAAGGAAGAGGAGATGCTGGCGCTGGCCCGCCGCTGCGGTTATCTGCGGCAGAATGGCCTGGCGCGTTTCAGGGAGGTTCTGGAGGCTCACCGGAGCCGGGTATCGGCCATTTATGGTGGGTTGTTTCTCTCCAGGGACGCGCGGCTCAAGGAAGAAGTGAGTCCGGAGGTGTATGTCTTCTTCGATCATAAGGCTGACCCTGACCTGATCAAGGATATGCTGGCCGAGCGTCGCTTCGAGAAGGTGGATGCCGCCTATGACAATCTGTTGGTCCTGAGGGACGGTCCGCCCCGGGTGAATCTGACCGAAAAGGGGCGACGCCTCCTGGAAAATATGGCGCCGCTCCTCCTGCAGGAGATCTTTGCCTCTTCCGATCCGGATCTGGCTCTGGCTAACCTTGACCGTTTTCTTTCGGCGGTGGGGTCCCGCTCCAGCTTCTACGCCCTCCTGGCGGAGAACCGGGAGATCCTGAAGCTGCTGGTATCCCTCTTCGGTACCTCGGAGTTTCTGGCGAAGATCTTTTTCGGCCACCCGGAGCTGTTGGACGGGATGGTGTCGCGCAGTTACGCCGCCTTCTTGAAGGAGCGGAGCGCGGTGGAAGGCGAGCTCGCCATGCTCCTGGAGCTGGCCACCGATTTCGAGGAGGCGCTGGATCTGTTGCGCCGGTTCCGTCATGAGGAGTTTCTCCGGATCGGCATGAATGACATCTACGGCAAGCTGGGACAGACCGGAGCGGCAACCCAGCTGACAAACCTAGCCGAGGTCTGTCTGTCTGCGGCCTATCGGCTGGCAAAAAGCGAACTGGCCAGGTTTGGCCGTCCCACCTGGACCGATTCCGCGGGCAATCTCCAGGAGGCCGGTTTTGCGGTCCTCGCTATGGGGAAACTGGGGGGGCGGGAGCTCAACTACCACTCGGACCTGGACATCATCTACATATACGACCATCCCGGCATGACCGACGGCGAGAAGCAGCTCACCAACCACGAGTACTTTGCCAAGCTCGCCCAGAAGATCATTTCCATCCTCACCACCACCACCCGGGAGGGTTACGTCTACAAGATTGACACTCGCCTCCGCCCGTCCGGCAATGCCGGACCGCTGGTGACCTCCCTTGACTCCTTTCTTACCTACCATCGGGAGCAGGCCCAGATATGGGAGCGGCAGTCCCTTACCAAGGCCCGGGTGGTGCTGGGGGAAGATTCGCTCAAGGAGGGGGTCGAAGAGATCATCCGCCACACAGTTTATGGCGGCAGCGCGGACGATGAGGTGAGAAAAGAGATTCACCGTCTCCGGATGCGGATGGAAAACGAGCTGGCCAAGGAAAAGGCGGGGAGTTACAACATCAAGACCGGCCGGGGCGGAATGGTGGACGTGGAGTTCATTACCCAGTACCTGCAGCTCAAGTACGGTCACGGCTTTCCAGAGATCCGCAGCAACACTACCCTCATCGCCCTGAAGGCGATCCGGGCGGCTGCCCTCGTTGCCGAGTTCGACTGCGACGTGCTGATCAACGGTTACAAGTTTCTGCGCCGTCTGGAAAACCGGCTGCGCCTGATTCATGACTACTCGATCAACGACCTGACCGGCTCCAGGGAGTACCTGAACAAGCTCGCCCGCCGTCTCGGCTACGACCCGAAGCTGCGGAACCCCGGCGAGGAGCTGATGAAGGATTACGAGCAGGTGACCGAGGCGGTGCGCGGTGTGTATGAGCGGATTCTGGGGGAGGGGGCGTGAGGGCTATGACGAGGCAACGTGCAGCCCGGTACTCTTGTGTCACCACTGCTGATACAAATCTCCACCTGTTCATAGACAAGCTGAAGCGCTAGCGGCCTCAATTCCCTTTACTTTTTCTAACGCTTGGAATATTAATAGACGGTTTAAGACCTATCCAGAAACTAAGAGAACTTAATGGCGGTTTTGCTCGAAAATCCTCTATACGCCCTTGTGCGGCTTGAAAATGCCGGCGACTGGCTGCATCTTTCAGCTCTGTGTGGGGAATATCTTACGGGACGCGACTTCAGCAAACTGCAAAGCTACCTGAAGGACGACACGAAAACCGTTGTCGTCGAAAAAAGCTACATCGACAAGGATTACCGGGACACCTTTTACAATTTCTACTCCAAGAAATTTGTCAGCTACCCTTCCACCACCTACAGGCTACACTTCTTCCGGTCGGTTGTTGTGGTTGAAGATCTCTTCGGGCTCGAAGCCCATGCCGATAATTACATCGGTTACTGCGTCATCAGGCCGACGCAGGTAAACTCCCTCGGCCGCACCATCTTCGACCCATCGAAACTTTCCAGGTTGCATGGCCTCATCTGTCGCACCGTTTACAAAATCCACCTTTTCGGGGCGGAGCTGAAAATCAACGGATTCCCCTACATCAGCCAGGACACCGATGTCACTATCTGTGCCCATGCCGCTACCTGGATGACGTTCCGTTACTTCAGCGAGCGTTATACCGCCTATCGTGAGATATTCCCCTTTGAGATAAGCCAGCTCTGCGGTGACGTGTCACATGGTCGACTTATCCCATCCAAAGGGTTGACGGCCTTTCAAATAACCGAAATCTTTTCCAAGTATGGCTTCTACCCCGAAGTCTATCTCAGGAGAGATTACTCGGACAAATTCTACCGCCTGCTATACTACTACATCGAGTCGGGAATCCCCGTCGTTGCATGTCTGCATGGAAAAGAGCACGCGGTGACGGTTATCGGTCATATTTCCGATTACGCCCGGCCAGCTACCAACAACAGCGAGGAATTTTTGACCGGCTACGTAGTAAACGACGACAATCATCTGCCGTATCAGCTTCTCATGCGCAACGAAAAGCCGAAAACCGGCTATTGTTCAGAACATGTAGTGGAAGACGTTGACGGCTTCATTGTCCCTCTTTACGAAAAAATGTACCTTTCTGCCGAACACATTGAGGGCCTTGCCGATGCGATTTTGCAACACCCGCCATTTGGTGTGAATGCCCAATCACGGCTTGTCACCCATGACCGGCTGATCAAACGCATTTATCTCACCTCTTCCAAGTCCTACAAGGCATTTCGCAGAGAGAACCGCTTGCCATTCGACCTTCACAAAAACTACGTCGAACTCTCCATGCCGAAATTCATATGGGTATGCGAGCTGTCGGTCTCCGGGCATTACCCGCAAAAGCAGATAATCGGCGAGATCATCTTCGATGCAACGGCGAATCACTGGGATCGTTTATCGTTCCTTGCTATTCACTATCCAGACTTTATACTGTTTAATGACCGCAACAAATTGGGAGACAGACCAAACCGCTTTACCACTTACAGGCTCCCAGCTAAGCAGATTTTGCCATATGCAATGTACGAAAACAATCTAAAGGAGATCTAAATGGAATTTATCAGCGCTCTGAACTTTGAAAAGGTTGAGGGACTGCTTGACACCGAGGAAAAGGTGAGGGAAGCACGGGAGACCCTTGAGCGCAATACCGAAGACACCTTCAAGCAGCTTGAAAGCGCCAAGATGTCATCGTGGGAGCATGCTCACCGGATTTTCCTCGACTAACTGACAGAAACCTTTTGTGTGCCTGCCCCCCAGGCGAACATATACGGCCGTTCCACGGGGGCGGCCTTTCTTTTTGTGGGTTAAACATGACTGACTGCATACCTATCATAGACGTTTTTGCGGGGCCTGGAGGTCTCGGAGAGGGGTTTTCGGCTCTTGGCCGTCCAGAAGGCAGACAATTCTTCAAGATTGGCTTGTCTGTCGAGAAAACCATCCCAGCCCACAGCACTCTTGAACTGCGCAGCTTCTTCAGGCAGTTTCCAAATGTAGAAGTGCCCCAAGATTATTATGATTTTCTCCGCGGTGGGATCACACGGGAAGAACTGTACAGGAGACATCCTGACCAGGCATGGAATGCTAAAAATGAAGCGTGGTGTGCGACACTGGGAAGTGGCCCGGAGTTTGATGAAGAACTTGATAGTCGAATTTCCAGAATTATAGCTGGCAATGATAAATGGGTACTTATAGGAGGACCTCCCTGCCAAGCCTATTCGGTAATAGGCAGAGCACGCAATGCTGGGGTTAAAGACTATAGGCCTGAGGATGACGAAAGAAATTACCTTTACATTGAATATCTTAGAATAATTGCGAGACACAGGCCAGCTGTTTTTGTGATGGAGAATGTTAAAGGCATTCTGTCGTCAACAGTTCAAGGTAGTCGAATATTTGATCACATACTTTCTGATCTGAAAAAACCAGCAACAGTTTTCCCCCGATACAGGAAACCTGGAGCGCTTGGATACAAAATTTTCTCTCTTGCAAAATGTTCAAGCAATATACAGGATGACGTGTATGAATGTCCCGCTCCAGAAGACTTCATTGTTGAATGTGAAAAATATGGAATTCCACAGGCAAGGCATAGAGTGGTTCTGCTTGGTGTCAGAGAAGACCTTGGCAGTATTACACCTGGAATTCTTATGCCAGAGCAGGAAGTGTATGTTGAAGATGTACTGGTGGGGTTGCCCAAACTGAGAAGTGGTTTATCGAGGGAATCGGATAGTGCGCCAATATGGCGTCAGAGGGTATTGGAAGCACTGGAGCGCAGATGGATGAAGGGTGCCAGAAAAATGGTTGGGCAGGCACTGTTTGACCAACTGGTTCAAGTTCTTGACAATCTCGATCCGCCTGTTCACGATAGAGGCGCTGAATTTATCCCATTTAACGCCCAAGTCAGAGATGATTTGAAGTGGTGGTATATTGATCCTCAGCTGAAAGGAGTCTGTAACCATACTTCGCGGGGGCATATGCACAAGGACATTCATCGCTATCTCTATGCTTCCAGTTTTGCTCAGTTGTATGGCAGATCTCCGAAGCTCCATGATTACCCTCCTGACCTTTTACCGGATCACAAGAATGCAAAATCCGGTCATTTTGATGATCGGTTCCGCGTTCAGTCGTATGGACGTCCGTCCACGACAGTTACCAGCCACATATCGAAAGACGGTCACTACTATATTCATCCTGACCCCCATCAATGCAGAAGTCTGACAGTGCGCGAAGCTGCCCGTCTTCAGACATTTCCAGATAACTACTTTTTCGCCGGGAACCGGACCCAGCAGTACCTGCAGGTTGGCAATGCAGTGCCTCCCCTGCTTGCCTACCGGGTTGCCAAGGTTGTCCGTGATCTCCTGATAAGAGCCTAACCTTTGACAGACATTGTTACCAAGGAACAGCGCAGTCGAATGATGTCGCGTATCCGGGGAAAGGATACAAAACCTGAGATGCTTATCCGCCGCGGCCTGTTTGCTGCAGGATTCCGTTACCGCTTGCATGACAAGAAGCTGCCTGGCAAACCAGACCTTGTGTTCCCAAAATTCAGAACAGTGATTTTCATTCACGGTTGCTTTTGGCATCGGCATGAAGGATGTCAGTATGCCTATACTCCAAAGAGCAGGGTGGAATTCTGGGCGAAGAAGTTTGAAGCGAATGTACGGAAACACCAAGAGGTTATATTACATCTGGACAGCTTGGGATGGAAGATCATAACTGTCTGGGAATGTGCCTTGAGAGGCAAAGAGCGGATAGAAATTTCCGCCCTTGTTGGAAGAATTGCTGGACTTCTTCAAAAAGGTTTTGATGGGGTTTTCTATGACATTCCTCATCTTTAAAGAGTAATATTCACTAAGCTTTTGATAGATATATCGTATCAGAAGGGTAGTTAAATATGGCCGAACTGTCACTTGCACCCTACGCACCTGCATTGATCGAGTCTATGCGTTCAGTTGGCTACTCGCTTGAATCGGCGATTGCAGACCTCATAGACAACAGTATTTCAGCTGGTGCAAGAAAGATATCAGTACGCTATTCACCACATGATGATCCGTTTGTCGCAATTATTGATGACGGCTCGGGAATGAAACCGTCTGAACTCACTAGAGCCATGCAACACGGAAGCAGAAATACATGGGCTGTCCGCGCTGCAAATGATCTTGGTCGTTTTGGCCTTGGGTTAAAAACTGCATCCCTGTCACAGTGCCGGAAACTTACAGTAGTCAGTCTTAAAGAAGACGAGCTTTCGGCTAGATGCTGGGATCTTGACCTGATTTTGGAACGCGAAAACTGGATACTTTACGTTCCAGAACCTGATGAGATTGAACTGTTGCCTTTTGTAAGTGACCTGAAGCAACAAGGGAGCGGGACGGTTGTTCTTTGGCAGCAGCTTGACAGGCTGGAGGCTGGCGAAATCTCAATAAACCGTGCACTTGGAGAGAAGATGGAAATGGTTCG
>JANXYN010000156.1 GCA_025356035.1 Geobacteraceae bacterium | reverse complement strand
GCAGCAAAAAGCCATACCGGAGGAGGTCCTGGAGATACTTGACGAAGGTCGAGTATCTCCAGGACCTCCTCCGGTATGGCTTTTTGCTGCCGGGTGAACGGGAAGCCTTCCAGGCATTTCGCCAGAACTGGCTACGGCCGCTGACCGCCGAGGGGCTTGGTTTCCGCAGTGGGCCACTGTCCAAGGCCGACGAGATCCTGGCGGAACTAGCCACAGTCGGCCGGCATACCGTGGAGCGCGGGCTGGTGGATTCGTTCTTCGGCAATATTTCCTGCCGGGCCGGGGAGATCATCTACATCTCCCAAACTGCCGCCAGCCTTGACGAACTGGCGGGGCGTATCGACCCTGTCCCCATGGACAACTCCACCACCACCGGGATCACCGCCTCCAGTGAGCTGCTTGCTCATCGGCGGATTTACGAGGCGAGCGGCTGCCACACCATACTCCACGGCCATCCCAAATTTGCCGTGGTGATGAGCATGCTCTGCGAGGAACAACACTGTCCGATTATTGACTGCTGGAAGGATTGCGCCAAGGTAAGGCTGTTGGGAGACACCCCGGTGGTGGCGGGGGAGATCGGCGCCGGCGGGCTTGCCCGGAGGGTGTCACCAGTCATTGCCGGACCGGGCAAGGCCGTGGTCTATGGCCACGGGGTCTTTACCATCGGCCGGCTCGATTTCGCCGAGGCGTTCCGTGCCCTGGTGGAGGTGGAAAACTGGTGCCGCACGGAATACTTCCGTCGCCTCGATAGTTCTTGGGGTTGAGCTGGTTTTGTGGATTTAACCTATTCATGATATTCGCCGATTATACAATATAGGGTTAGCTGTCCAGAAAATCTGGGGGAGTGGATTGAGGGGAACCCCTTTTTTTGCCCGTATTTTGCCTGTCAGGTCTGCGCAGTCCGGAGGTGGAACCGATGGCCGATGTTGCCGAAGGGAAAAGTCGCGATTTGGTGCTGATCGTCGACGATGACCGGCTGATCAGGACCCAGATGCGGGATCTGCTCGGGCAGGCGGGCTACCGGGTTGAGGAGGCGGAGGATGGCAACCGGTGTCTCGCGGTTTTCGAGCGACTGCAGCCGGCCATTGTGCTTCTCGATATCATAATGCCAGGACTCGACGGGTTTGCTACCTGCGCCGCGCTGCGCCGGTTGCCAAGCGGTATGCACACGCCAATCCTGATGACGACCAGCCTCGACGATGTTGAGTCGATTAATCAGGCGTACCAGGCGGGGGCCACCAATTTCATTACCAAGCCAATCAACTGGTCGAATCTGGCATTCCAGGTAAGCTACATGCTCCGCTCCGGCCGGTTGTTTGATCAACTACGCCGAAGTGAGGCTCGGCTTGCCAGGTCTCAGCAGATCGCCCGCCTGGGACACTGGGATTGGGATCTGGATAGCCGGGAGCTGACCTGCTCTGTCGGGGTGTATCGGGTCCTCGACCGGGAATCGTCCCCTCCCTTGAACTACGAAGCATTTCTTGACGTAGTCCATCCTGAAGACCAGTTGCTGTTCGTCACTACGGTCAATGAGGCCATCGCTAGCGCTACCTCGTACAGTTTAGAGCACCGGATTGTGCTGCCGGATGGCCGGCTGCGCTTCGTCCACCAGGAGGCGGAAGTCTGCTGCGACGAGACCGGCAGGGCCAGCTCGTTGTCGGGCATTATTCAGGACATCAACGAGCGGCGCGAAGCAGAAAATCGGATTACGCAGCTTGCCTATCACGACAACCTCACCTCACTGCCGAATCGCTATTTGTTCAAGGATCGGCTGGGCCAGGCGCTAAAGCAGTCCCAGCGCAACGGCAAGATGGTTGCCACCCTGTTTCTCGACCTCGACCGGTTCAAACGGATTAACGATACCCTTGGCCACAGTATTGGCGACCAGCTGTTGCAGGAGGTTGCCATCCGGCTGGCTGAGTCGCTGCGGCAGACCGATACCGTTACCTATCTTGATATGGATGGAGCGGTCATCACCCTGGCAAGGCTCGGTGGTGATGAGTTCAGTATCCTGCTGACCGACCTTGCCCGTGTCCAGGACGCGGTAAAGGTGGCCAGGCGCATTCTCGATACGGTTTCCCTGCCGTTCATGCTCGGGGGGCACGAGGTGTTCGTCACGGCCAGTGTCGGCGTCAGTCTCTATCCACTGGACGGGGACAATGCTGACACTATCCTGAAAAATGCCGATACGGCGCTCAACTTCGCCAAACGACAGGGGCGGAACAACTGGCAGTTCTATACGGAGTCGATGAACGCCAGGGCACTGGAAAGATTGGTTCTTGAAAGTAACATGCTCAAGGCCCTTGAACGTCAGGAGTTTGTCCTGTATTATCAGCCGCAGCTCGACCTCCGGAGCGGGGAAATCATCGGCATGGAGGGGTTGGCCCGCTGGCAGCACCCAGAGCAAGGTTTGCTCTACCCCGCCCACTTCATTCCGCTGGCCGATGAAACCGGGCTGATCGTCCCTCTGGTTGAGTGGTCCATTCGCACCGCTTGCCAGCAAAGCCGCATTTGGCAGGAAGCCGGTTTCAAGCCATTACGGATGGCGCTTAACCTCCCCAGCCGGCATTTCATGCGCCAGGATCTAAGGGAAACCATTGCGCGGATTCTCGACGAAACCGGCTACGACCCCTGTTACCTGGAGCTGGAGATTACCGAGGAAAGCATCATGCAGAATGAGGAACAAAGCATTGGGACCCTCCGGCAGTTGAAGGATATGGGGGTGCAGATCTCCATCGACGATTTCGGCACCGGCTATTCTTCGTTGAGTTACCTGAAACGCTTTCCCTTGAATGCGTTGAAGATCGACCGTTCCTTCCTCCAGGATATCCCGGCGGACCAGGATAACGCCTCCATTACCAGGGCTATTGTCGCCATGGCGCACAGTCTGAAGCTCCGGGTTGTTGCCGAAGGGGTGGAAACCATGGAGCAGTTGGCCTTTCTGCAGGAGATTGGCTGTGATGAAATGCAGGGGTTCCTGTTCAGTCGTGCAGTGTCGGCCGAAGAATTCCAGCTACTTATGCAGGAGGGGAAGGGGTTGCGAGGTCTTTGAGCCCCCAGCCCGTGTCAAAAAACAGACACCTGGCGGGAATCTGACGCGACCCTGTTCCCCATTGCCTTGCAGCGTTCCGCACCGATTGTTGGAAAAAATTGACAGGGGAGCGTCATTTTTTTTCTCAAGTTTTGCCGGACGGTGGTCGATATAAATATTAAAACGACAGTAAGAGGTGATTGTGATGAAAATCAACGAGATGAATACGTTGGTTGTGCCGAACCAAGATAAGAGTGAAACTGCCAGTGCCGCAGCCGATCCGGTGAAAAGGAATGCCGGGTCAGCGGTGGTGCAGCCAGAAGTGAAGGGGGACAGGGTGGAACTTTTCCTGACCAATGTGCGGGTTGATGAAATGAATGCTTCGGTGAAGGTTTCTTCAGGGGTCAGGACGGACCGGGTCGCTGAATTGAAGAACAGGATCGATGCCGGCAACTACCAGGTAAGTGGCACGGCGGTTGCCGAAAAAATGCTGGAGAAACAGAAGGAGATGGTCCGGATCTTGAAAGGGCGATAAGCGCCAGTCAGCAGCTCAAGGAGCCCACCGAACAGTGGGCTTTTTGGTTTCTGCTGCGCAATTGAATTTGCCGGGAGGATTGACATGACATGGCGCGGGAAAGCCATCTTGATTGTTGGCGCAGCGCTCGTCGGGCTGCTCCTCTTTCTCGGCGTCGGTTCGAAACTGATCCTCCTCGACAGTTTCAGCGAGATCGAGGCGGATGATACCGTCAAGAACGTGCAGCGGGTGCTGAGCGCCCTGGAGGACGAGCTTTCCAATATGAGTACCACCGCTGGCGACTACGCGGGGTGGGACGAGAGTTATAGTTTCATCGAGAACGGCAATCCCAAGTATATTACCGACAACCTGGCCCCTTCCGTCTACACCAAGCTCCGCCTCAATCTGACCGTTTACGTCAACACCAGCGGGCGAATCGTTTCCGGCAGAAATTTTGTCCATCAGACCGGGAAGCCGCAGCCGTTTAACAGCTATCTTACCCCCCATTTCACCGCTGACAGCCCGCTGCTGCGCCATGCAAACTTCGACAGTTCCATTGCCGGGATTATCATGCTGCCGGAAGGACCAATGCTCGTTGCATCGCGGCCGATCCTGACCAGCGAATTCAAGGGGCCGATCCGCGGCTCGTTGATCATGGGGCGCTACTTCGATGCCGCGGAGATCGAGCGGCTCGCCCGCACCACCCACCTGTCGGTGACTTTTTCCCGCATCAGCGATGAGCGGCTATCGGTTGACCAGCGTGCCGCCCTCCAGGAAATTTCCCCCGTCAACCCGATCCTGGTACGGACGTTGGGAAAAGATCTCATAGCCGGCTATGCGCTGGTGAAAGACATCTACGGCAGGCCAGTGATGATCGCACGGGTAGAGGGGCCCCGCAAGATCTACCGGCAGGGGATGGAGACTATTCGCTATTTCCTCTTCTGGTTCACCATGGCCGTCCTGGCATTCGCCACGATAAGTTCCCTGCTGTTCAAGAAACTGGCCATTTCCCGGCAGCGTGGAGTGGAAAGCGAAGAGCAACTGATGCACCAGGCCACCCACGATGCCCTCACCGGTCTTCCCAACCAGAGTCTGCTTCGGGACCGGCTCAAGCTGGCACTCGCCTTTAAAAAGCGAAAACAACGGTTGGTCGCCGTCATCCTCCTCGACCTCGACCACTTCAAGCTGATTAATGACAGCCTTGGCCATCCCATCGGCGATCTTCTCCTTAAAGTGGTAGCCCAGCGTCTGGATAGCTCGATCCGCAGTTACGACACCGTCGCCCGGCTTGGCGGGGATGAATTTGTCATGGTCATCAATGATCTAGCAGATACCCAGGATGTGATCAGCGTAGCACGGAACATCCTGGGGCTGTTTGTAGCCCCGTTCCACTTAGACGGTCATGAGGTCTTTATCACGCCGAGCATCGGGGTGGCGATTTCCCCGGTTGACGGTGATGGTGTGGACGCCCTGCTGAGAAATGCGGACACCGCCATGTACCAGGCGAAGGAGCAGGGGCGTAACCATTACCAGTTCTTTGCCGCCGAGATGAACCGGAACGTCAATGACCGGCTCGCCATGGAGACCAGTCTCCGCTGGGCTCTAGATCGGGAGGAATTATTGCTCCATTACCAGCCTCGGGTCAATCTGACCACCGGCTGTATTACCGGCATGGAGGCGTTGCTCCGCTGGCAACACCCCGTTACTGGCCTCATCCCCCCGGTGAAGTTCATCCCGCTCGCCGAACAGACCGGTCTCATCATACCGATTGGCGCCTGGGTCCTCCGCACCGCCTGCCGGCAGTGTAAACAATGGTTGGATCAAGGCTTGGCGCCGTTGCAGGTGTCGGTAAATCTCTCGGTACGCCAGTTCAAACAGCCTAACCTGGTGGAAATGATTCAGGATATCCTTCGGGAGACTGGTCTCGACGGGCAGTATCTGGAGCTGGAGCTGACCGAGAGCCTGCTCATGGAGAATGTGGAAGAAGTGATCAGAAAACTCCAGTCCTTGAAGGAGATGGGGATCAGTCTGTCCATCGACGATTTCGGCACTGGCTATTCATCGCTCAGTTATCTGCGCAGGTTCCCGGTTGACGAGCTGAAGATCGACAAGTCGTTTGTCGACGACATTACCTGCAATGCCGATGGTGCGACCATTGTTACCACGATCATCGCCATGGCCCACAGTCTGCGGCTGAAAGTAGTTGCCGAGGGAGTGGAAACAGCTGAGCAGCTGGCCTTTCTCATTGAACACCAGTGTGACGAGCTGCAGGGGTACTACTTCAGCCGGCCGCTACCGATAGAGGCGTTCACTGCATTACTGAAGCGTGGGGAGCGGCTGATGGTAGAGTATGGGAAAATTCTTCCTGTCACCGTGGCCAATGGCGGGATTGTATATGCGGAGAGCAGGGAGTGACGATGCCCCCTCTAAGTCAGAGCAACACCTTTCTCACGAAAAACCTGTTGACAAAACCGCCCCCCTTGCGCTAAATTGGCCATTCCATTGAGCGGGAATAACTCAGTGGTAGAGTGTCAGCTTCCCAAGCTGAAGGTCGAGGGTTCGAATCCCTTTTCCCGCTCCAAAACAAATCAAAACCCCGGTGACTTTAGTCGCTGGGGTTTTTTGTTTCGTGCGCCCCGATTCTGCGCACTCCCCATGACCTTCCAAGGGGAGCACTTCCCGCCTTCCACCGACCTCCGGGATGTGCGCTAATAATTGGACTTTGTAAGGTGTGATTAATATGGTATACAGGGGCTTGAATTTTCAAGCCCCGTGTTTGCCGTTATGCCATAGGAGCTAATTTTCCAGGCAGCAGCTGGGCCGGCCAAAAACCGACGATCAGCCATTTGGTACGAGCTCCAACACAGGAAATGGCAGGAAATGGGGTCAGGCTTCCAAGTTGACAAGTTGAGAATCTGAGTTATCTTTTCAACATGGCACGCAAACCACGCATTCATCTTCCCGGCGGACTCTATCACGTCATACTCCGGGGTAACGACGGTCAGCCCATTTTCCTCGCCGACGACGACCGATACCGTTTCTACCTCCTGCTCCAGGAAGGGACCAACCGGTTCGGCTACCGCGTGCATGCTTTCTGTCTCATGACCAACCATATCCATCTTGCTTTGCAGGCTGGTGACACCCCCCTCTCTCGCGGCATGCAGAATCTCTTGTTCCGTTATACCCGTTGGATCAACTGGCGGGAAAAGAGAACCGGTCATCTCTTCCAGGGACGCTACAAAGCCGTTCTGGTGGATGGCGACAGCTATCTGCTGGAATTGGTCCGCTACATACACCTTAATCCGGTGCGTGCCGGCATGGTTGAGTCGCCGGAGGGATATCCATGGAGCGGTCATCGGGCCTACCTCGGCAGTGAATCCCTCCCCTGGCTGACCACCGACTGGATGCTTGAGCAGTTTGGAAAAACGGTCGCACAGGGGCGTGCAGGGTACAGGTCTTTCGTGTTGGATGGGTTGGGGGAGGATCATCGGCCTGAATTTCACGGCGGGAAAGAAGATTCGCGGCTCCTTGGCGACGGCAGTTTTATGGATATATGCCTTTCCGGCTCCGGAAGCAAAACTCTCCGCTTGACAGCGCAAGAAATTGTCGTCAAGGTGTGCCTCGCATATAATATCGACGAGATCTCTTTAAGGTCGCAGTCGCAGCAGAGAATCGCCTCTGAGGCGCGAGCGGTGGTGGGCTGGCTGGCCCGCGAGTTGGGCTGCGTTACCCTTTCCGACGTTGGTAAGCTTGTCAACCGGGATGTGGGAAGCATCAGTTCATCCGTTCGTCGTCTGGCGGAGCGTATGCAGGAAGTGCCAGGGCTGGCCGACCGGGTGCGGTCACTGAAAACCTCATTTGAGGAAGCAACTTAACAACTTGGAAGCCTGACCCCACTTTTGTTCGGTAACGTCAGCGCAAGACAAGAGTTCAGAAACGCCTACCTTGTTGATGGAGTTGCAATTAATGGAGTCAGCGGAGGTCCTGTTCTCTTCTTGACTGAAACTGAAGGAGTCCAAATCATCGGCACAGTTTCCGCCTACCAAGCCAATAGAGCAACCGGAGAAGCACTCCCCGGCCTCCTTATTGCTCAAGATGTTTCCCATTTCCACGATGTTCTTAACCATGTTCGCTCCGTTGATGAGGCAAGAAATAAAAAATTAGAATTTGAAGAAACCCAAAAAGCTATAGAGGCGAATGCCTAACCAACGCCTTAGACCTGCCCTGAAAAACAAAGACGGCAGGTCAAGGCTCACCCCGTTGGAGAAGATACAAATGATAAAGAAACTTTTGATGACACTTGGAATTGGTTTGGCGGCGGTTTCTCCAACGACTGCTTCAGAGTTCTATAAACCGTATGCTGAATCCCACGTGAACTTTTTTTACAACCTTCTGTTCTGCGACGACATTGCTCTTTTCAAAAACGATAAAGATATCAAGGGGGAAGGGCTTTGGCCAGCATTGCTGGCCGATAAACCAGACTTGAAATCTCTCCAAAAAATCGCTGAAGACGAAACAAATGAAGGAAGAGTAAGGGCCATTGCCTTCAATCGTCTTCGTGCGTCTGGTCAAAAGATTCCTATCAAGAAATTACTTGGTGTTATCGTTGAAGTCCCGCAAAAAGGAGGCCTGGATGTGCTTGCCGCGTTTGCAGAAGGTGGCGTTCGCTACCTTAACCAATCAGGAAAGATCGCTATTTTCGAAGGTAACGGACACCCAGTCGAAAACCTAGCAAAAGAACTGGTTGCTGTCTCTCTACCTGTTGTCAATCAGATCGGACCTTGGGAAAAAGAACGACTTCCCCCACCCAAACCTGGAAATGTTCGTATGACTTTCTTAGTCTCTGACGGTTTGTACTTTGGCGAAGGACCATTTGACGCATTGCAGAAAGATCCTATGGGCGGACCAGTTCTTGCCAAAGCAGCTCAGCTCCTTCAACGTGCAGTAGAAAGCGCACTGAAGTAAAAATGAGCCCCAACCACTCGTCGGCACACGGACTCCGCTTCGCTATGCCGGTGCGCCTCGACCACGTTCGCCTAAAAAGAAAGGATCATGAATATGACATCTACTTTGCTGTACTTCCTGGGCGCATCCGTTGCACTTACAATCGCGCCCGGTCCTGACAATATATTTGTTTTGACACAAGGGATCGCCCGTGGAAGGCAGTCTGCCATCGTCACCGCACTCGGCATGTGCAGCGGGATCAGCATTCATACCACCGCTGCGGCATTTGGCATCTCGGCATTGTTCTATTCATCGGTTGTTGCGTTCAACGCGGTCAAATATGCCGGAGCGGCATACCTGCTCTACTTGGCTTACAAAACTCTTAAGGAACGATCATCGGTAAAGCTTTCAAACCCGGATGACAGAAGTGACTTAGCCTTGTTCAAGCGGGGATTCGTCATGAACGTACTCAACCCCAAGGTCGCAATGTTCTTCCTGGCGTTTCTGCCGCAGTTTGTTTCTCCCACAACCAGATATTTCCCTCTCCAGATGTTGCTTTTGGGACTCGTCTTCATGGTGCAAGCCGTTATCATATTCTGCCTGATTGGCTACTTTTCCGGTAGCATCGGCAACTTCATCCTGGCAAGACCAAATATAGCGAAGTATTTTGACTGGCTGACCGCTGGTGTCTTCGTATCTTTAGGAGTCAGGCTGGCTCTCGCGGAAAGATAAAGAGATATTTGTTGCCATTTTGGCGTCACACGATTATAGTGTGTGTCACGGATTCACGATTACCAGGACTCCGGGGTAGTTGAATCAGGACAGACGGAGGTAATATCATGGCAGTCGCAAAAACGGAGGAAAGAGTCCCGGCGCGCATGCCGCTTGCGGTTTATGAAAAGATCAGCGAGGCGGCAGCGGCTGTGGGCGCCACGCTCAATCAATTTCTCGTTTCCGCTGCAATCGAGAAAGCAAATGCCATCCTCGAGCAAGAGCGCGTCATTGATTTGAGCGCTGAATCGGCCAAGATCGTCTTCGACCTGATCGAGAACCCGCCGAAACCGAGCAAGCAGCTCAAGAGGGCATTGCAAACACGAAAGGAACTGCTTTGCAAGTAGTTCTGCTTACCCACGATCATGACCGTACCGGCTTCGATTGTGGCGTTTTAGAACTCAACCGCTTCCTGAAAGCGACCGCACGGCAGCATAACGACAAAGGGATCAGCAGGACCTTTGTCTTGATAGACGAGCAGAACCCCAAGGTCATCTTGGGGTTTTTCACGCTCACGATCTGCGAGGTCGACATAAAAGCGGTACCCGTGGCTTATGTAAAGAAGTA
This sequence comes from Geobacteraceae bacterium, assembly GCA_025356035.1. Lineage (GTDB taxonomy): Bacteria > Desulfobacterota > Desulfuromonadia > Geobacterales > Geobacteraceae > JANXYN01. Next base: position 10,268 of record JANXYN010000156.1, on the reverse strand, counting down.
TCCTCCGCAACACGGTCTTCCCGCCGTTCGTCTCACGCGGCTGGCTGTCTCGGTTAAAGAGCGAGGCAAAAGATACGGCGAGGCATTGCTGGGCGAAGCGGTTCATCGCACGGCAACGATTGCCGAGCAGGCAGGCTTGCTCGGCCTCTTTGTGGATGCCAAGGATGATGCTGCGAAGCGGTTTTACGAGAAATATGGATTTGTCAGTACCGATGGGCGGCCACAGCGGCTGTTCTTGCCAGTAGAAACGTTCTTGCAGCTCTGAAGAGAGAGCCCTGCGGAAGACAGAGTGTCAAAGGGGTCGCAAGTGTCAATGGGTGACCCCTACGCGTGTGTGCTCTCCCCGGTGGGTGAAACTGGTCTTAGCAATATTGACAGTCGGGGGCCTTATAACTGTTCGGTACTCGCCATCTGGTTGTTCAGCCCCGCAGAAGAGAAGGCGGGGTTGAGGATCATGCCGGTTGCACCGTTGTCCACCTTCTGCGGCGCAAGGTGGCGGATGTTGTAGTGGTGACCCTGCTCGGAGGGCTTTCCCGTCGACGATAGGTGGATGAAGTCGTTGATCTGGAAGAAATCGATTGCTGAGCGCAACTGCTCCGCCTGTGCCGCCAATTCTTCGGCGGTGGAGGCGATTTCCTCGGCGGCGCCGGCATTCTGCTGCACCACTTGGTCGAGCTGCTGGATCGACTTGTTGATCTGCTTGGTTCCCTCGTTCTGTTCGCTGCTGGCAATGCTGATTTCCTGCACCAGGTCGGCGGTTTTCTGAATGTTCGGCAGCATCCTGGAGAATATCTCTCCCGCCTGTTCCGCCACGGCAACGCTGGATATGGAGAGGCTGCCGATTTCAGCGGCAGCATTCTGGCTCCTCTCCGCAAGCTTTCGTACCTCCGAAGCCACCACTGCAAAACCTCTGCCGTGCTCACCAGCTCGTGCTGCCTCAATTGCGGCATTGAGGGCCAGCAGGTTCGTCTGGCGGGCGATTTCTTCGATGATGGCGATCTTGCCGGAGATTGCTTTCATTGCCTCTACCGTTCGAACCACTGCGACTCCACCCTCGTGCGCGTCAGTGGCTGAGGTTGCCGCGATTGAAACTGTCTCCATAGCGTTTCCGGCGTTCTGCTTGATGCTGGTGGCCATCTGCTCGATGGAGGCGGCTGATTCCTCTGCGGCAGCCGCCTGCTCCGAAGCCCCCTGGGACATCTGTTCCGCTCCGGCCGCCAGCTGCTGGCTCCCTGACGTCACGTAATCGGCGGAGTTTTTCACTTCACCCACCACCGCGCGAAGCTTGCTCATCATCCTTCCCATCGCATCCAGGAGCCGGCCGGTTTCATCCTTATGGGAAGAAAAAATGGTAACGTTCATGTCGCCGCTGGCGAGCCGTTCGCTCACCGACAACGCTTCGCCGATGGGGCGGGTGATGCTCACCGTAACCAAGTAGGTAATGCCGGCCGCTAGGGCCAGGGAGACGAGGAGCAGGGTGATGATGAAATTACGCGATATACGATAGGAGTTTGCCGCTTCGTCACCCGCCCGATCCATGAGTTGCGCCTCGTACTGGATGAGCCCGTCCGATGCCTCGAAATAGGCAGTTTGCAGTGGACGGAAAGTGGTGATGAGTTCACCTTTAGCCTTGTCCCGGTTCCCTGCATCGATGAGTTTCAGCAGGGTGGCTTGTTTTTCGATGTAGCGGGCGTGGGCATCCATTACCTTCTGCAGGTGCGCCCTCTCGCCCTTGGTGGTGACGGTGCGGTTAAGCTCCCCGATGTATTTGTTATTCGCTTCCCGGGCATCTTGAATGCGCCGGTGCTCCTTCTGTACCTCCGCCGGATCGTTGAAGAGTATCAGGTTCCGTAGGGCGCGGGCTGCCAGGTTGATGTTGTCCTTGATACCGTCGGCGCATGACGTTTTCGGCCAGCGGTCGTGCACGATCTGGTCCAGCTGTTCCTCAATCCCTGCCATCTTCACCAGGGCGAAGGTACCGCAGCATACCATCAGCAGCAGTACCGCTCCGAATCCAAGCGCCAGCCGCTGACCGATCTTCATGTTCCTGAGCATGCAACCTCCCTTGCGGTGCTGTCGTTTTCTGCACATTTTCCTTTTCCATCCGCGGGAGTAGGAAAGCAGATGGTACAGTTATCGGCATTATTTCAGATTTATGAAATATCTTTACTTGGATAGCGACAAAACAGTCCAAATAGCCCATATGACGGGGGAAGTGTCGATGGCGGGCCGATCAGGAATGCTGATAACATGTTGAACTATTGGACAGAACAGCAGGAATGCTGTAAGAATTCACCAGTGTCGCTTCCTTCGGGGTGGGGCTCGCCTTGCCTCACGCAGCATGGTTCCCCTTTACAAAGCAGTGCGAGTTACGCTATCCTATTATAGTTCCTGGCAGCAAAGCGCCAAGAACACCGACGCAACCGATTTACCAGGCTCCCCTTTTATTATGCAGACGGTGGAGTGTCTGCCCGCTGCCGTCATTACTACTGAAGCTGTCAGGTATCGAGGTCACCTTTGTCGACGCGGATCAAAATCCTTCCCGAAAACCTGGCCAACAAGATTGCGGCCGGCGAGGTGGTGGAGCGTCCCGCTTCGGTGGTGAAGGAATTGTTGGAGAACGCTCTGGATGCGGGGTGCAGCGAGGTAACGGTGGAGATCGAGGGGGGCGGCAAGCGCCTGATTAAGGTCTCCGACGATGGCAGCGGCATGTCGCGGGAAGATGCGCTGCTGGCCTTTGAGCGCCATGCTACCAGCAAGATCATTCTTGAGCAGGATCTGGAGAGTCTCACTACCCTGGGTTTCAGAGGCGAGGCGCTGCCGTCGATTGCCTCAGTTGCCCGGTTTTCCCTGGCCACTCGGGAGCATCAGGCGATCGAAGGAACCGAGATCTACGCCGAGGGGGGGAAGATCCGGGAAGTGAAGGCGTGCGGCATGGCCGAGGGGACGGTGGTGACGGTGCGCAACCTGTTTTTCAACACCCCGGCCCGCCTGAAGTTCCTGAAGAGCAGCGACACCGAGGGTGCCCACGTGGGGGAACTGGTGACGCGGCTGGCGCTCTCCCGGCCGGAACTCCGCTTTACCTATATAAGCGAGGGAAAGACCGTGTTCAGGGCCCTGGCTGGGGGGATGAAGGAACGCGTCGCCGCCCTGCTCGGCAATGCCGTGGCGGCCGACCTCTATCCGGTCGAGCAGAGCGATGGACAGCTCACGGTCCGCGGTCTGATCGCCAGCCCCGAATGCAGCCGGTCGGCGGCCAGTTATCTCTATACCTATATCAACGGCCGTTTCATCCGGGACAAGGTCGTGCAGCACGCCATCCTCCAGGCATACCGCAATCTCTTGGAGCGGGGCCGCTATCCGGTAGTCGCCTTGTTCATCGAAATACCGGCCGCCGAGGTGGATGTGAACGTCCATCCGACCAAGCACGAGGTCCGTTTCCGGGAGCAGGGGCGGGTCCACGATGGGATCAGGAATGCACTGGAGTCGGTATTGCGCACTACCCCCTGGCGTAAAACCTGCACGAACAGCACTGCTATACCGCAACCGACTCTCAAGTCACAGTCAGTAAGTGAGCTGAGGGTGGCGGAGGTGCGGGAGGCCCTTGGCAGCTACCAGCCGCCAGCCAGTCTGGAGCGACAACCCAACCTGCCAGCTCCTAGGGAGCTGCCCAAAGTCACTCCCACCGTTATGGTGGCGCAGCCGAACCTGAAAAGTGCCGCCGGTCACTTCTCGTCCCTGGCCATCATTGGCCAGTATAACGCCGCCTATATCGTCTGCCAGGATGGTGTGGATCTGCTCCTTATCGACCAGCACGCCGCCCACGAACGGGTGGCGTTTGAACGGCTGAAGGCGCAGTTTGCCGCCCAGGGAGTGGAGTCCCAGGGTCTCCTGTTCCCAGATCCAGTCGAACTTTCTTTTCGCGAGGCGGCGGCAGCCAAGGAGCATCTGGCCGAGCTGGAACGCTGCGGTTTTGTCCTGGAGGATTTCGGCGGCAATACCTGGCTGCTCAAAGGGGTGCCGCGGCTTCTTGCCGGTGCCGATTACCGGCGCACCCTGCGCAATATCATTGAAGAGCTCCTCACCCTTGGCAAGAACCGGGTCTTTACCAACATCGTCGAGGAGGTCTTGACCCGGATCGCTTGCCACAGCGTAGTACGTGGGAGCCACCCGCTCACTTTCGAGGAAATCAGGGCCCTTTTTGCCCAGATGGATGCAACCGACTTCTCCAGCAACTGTCCCCATGGCCGGCCGGTCTCTCACCGACTTACCCTGGCCGAGGTGGAACGGCTGTTCCGGCGGGGGTGAAGGCGGTGACCAGTGACCAGGAAAAACTTAAAGCATGAATGATCAGGAAAAAATCAGGCTGGTACTGGTCGTCGGGCCGACTGCTTCGGGGAAGAGTGAGCTGGCACTCCGGTTGGCGGAACGGTTTGGTGGCGAAATAGTCAATGCCGATTCGGTGCAGGTTTACCGTGGCATGGACATCGGCACCGCCAAGCCATCGGCGGAGGCGCTGCAGCGGGTGCCCCATCATCTTCTTGATCTGGTCACTCCGGACCAGGGCTTTTCCGCTGCCGATTTCCGGGTTGAGGCAAGCCGGGCCATTGCCGATATCCACCGGCGGGGGAAACCGGTTTTTCTGGTGGGCGGCACTGGTCTTTATCTGAAAGCCCTGTTGCAAGGGTTAGTGGCCTCCCCAGGGGGAAACGAAGCCATCAGGTCAGTGTTACAGATGCAGGCGGAGCTGGAAGGGAACGAGGCGTTGCTGCAGAGGCTTGCCCTCATCGATCCCGAGAGCGCCGCGCGCCTCCACCCCAACGACCTGCAGCGCATTATCCGCGCGCTGGAAGTATTCATGCTGACGGGCCGGCCCTTCTCCGCATTTCATGGCGAACACGGCTTTGCCGGTGCCGATTACCTTACCCTGAAAATCGGCATCCACTTGAATCGCGCTGACCTGTACCAGCGCATTGACGAGCGGGTGGAGCAGATGCTGACAACCGGGCTGCTGGCGGAAGTGCAGGGGCTGCTGAGGGAGGGGTATTCCTCGGAGCTGAAAGCGCTTCGTTCGTTGGGCTATAAGCAGCTCTGCGCCCACCTGGCGGAGGAATGTTCCCTAGCGGAGGCGGTGCGGCTAATCAAGCGTGACACCAGGCACTATGCCAAGCGCCAGCTCACCTGGTTCAATAAAGATTCTGCAATTAATTGGGTTGAATATCCCGCAAACTTTGCTACTATTTGCTCAACTGTGATGGAATTTCTTGCCTAAAGGAGTGGCATATGGGAAAAGCGCCGTTTAATATCCAGGACCAGTACTTAAACCAGTCACGCAAAGAGCATATCAAGGTGGTGATCCAGCTGATGTCCGGTGAGAAAATGGAGGGGTACATCAAATCCTTCGATAACTTTTCGGTCCTGATTGAAATGAAGGGGGATCTCCTCATTTACAAGCATGCCATAGCCAGTATAACCTCCATGGACGGCAACTTCCGGTTGCATCAGTAGTTGTTCAGCAAGATACTTCGGAAAGGGACCGCACCCTGCCTGGTGAGAGTCCGCGGCAGCGGCACCCCCATGGTTCACCAGAGGGAGCGTTCAATACATGAAAAAAAGCGAAAAGTTTCTGCTGATCCTGCTCGGCACGCTGAGTGTGGGTGGGGTGCTGGTTGTTTATTTTGCTGGTTCCACGTTCACCCCTGTCGTCATCGCCTTGATGCTGGCCTATCTTCTTGATCCACTGGTTGCCTTGCTAGTGAAACGGCGGGTCAGCCGTTCCCTGGCAATTGTCATCGTGTTTTTCTCCTTTCTTGCCCTGTTTGGCATTCTCGGCGTCTGGATGGTCGGCTCGTTCATTCGGGAATTCCAGGGGGTGCAGATCAATCTACAGGCCTACGCCTCCCGCATCTATGAGTTCATTCCGCCGGCAATCAAGACTTTTTTTGATATTGAGACCGAGCAAAAACTCTACCTGCAGATCGATAATGCGCTGGCGCAGCTGCGCGGGGTCTCCTTCGATCTGGTCCGGGAGTCGTTTGCCGTTGTCCAGCAGGCATTCACCTCAACCCTGGCGTTTATTCTGACAGTACTCAGTTATTTCATTATGCCTGTTTATCTCTTTTATTTTCTAAAGGACCTGCCAAAGATCCGTGACGGGGTTCTGCAACTTGTCCCTGAGCGCTACCGGGGGAATTTCCTGGGTAAAACCGGCGAGATCAGCGAGGTGCTGGCTGCCTTCGTCCGGGGGCAACTGTCACTCTGCTTAATCCTCGCAGTTCTTTATAGCATCGGCCTCTATTTCATCGGCATCGACCTGGCGGTGGTAATCGGCACTTTCGCCGGCCTGGCATACATAATTCCGTATCTCGGCACCATTGTCGGCATTGTCCTCTCCATAATCATGGCTGTGCTGAAATTCCACGACCTGGCCCACCCACTACTCTGTCTGGCATGGTTTCTACTGGTGCAGGGGATCGAAGGAACCGTCATCACACCCAAACTGGTCGGGCACAAGGTGGGGTTGCACCCGGTGGTGACAATTCTGGCGATCCTTCTGGGAGGCCAGTTTTTCGGCCTTATCGGCATCCTGCTTGCCGTGCCGGTGACTGCCGTGCTAAATGTGTTCTTCCGCTCCCTGATTGACGACTACCGTCACTCTTCATATTACACAGGTTCTTGATGGACGGATTGCTCATAGAAAGCGTGGTACCGGGAAGTATTGCCGAAGAACTGGAGTTGGAAGGAGGGGACCGGCTGGTCGCCATTAATGGCCACCGGCTGCGGGACATTATCGACTACAATTTCTACGGGGCGGACACCGAACTGGTCCTCGAAATTGTCCGGGCCGACGGCGAGGCCTGGGAAATCGAGGTGGAACGCGGCGAGGATGAGCCGCTGGGGCTGGTTTTCCCTGCGCCAAAGCCGATGCAGTGTGGCAATAAGTGCCTGTTCTGTTTTGTCCATCAGCTCCCCAAGGGGCTGCGCCCCCCTCTCTATGTCAAGGACGAGGACTATCGCCTCTCCTTCCTTTACGGTAATTATGTCACCCTCGCCAACATTGGCCCCAAAGAGTTGCAGCGGATCAAGGAGCAGCGTCTTTCGCCCCTCTACCTGTCGGTTCATGCTACCGATCCGGCACTAAGGGAGAAGCTGCTTGGCACGGCCGGGATTATTCCTGTGCTGGATATCATGCGGGAACTGGCGGCCAGCCGGATTGTCATGCATACCCAGGTGGTTCTCTGCCCTGGCCTGAATGACGGCGCGGCATTGGAGCAGACCGTCAGCGACCTGGTCGCCCTCCAGCCACAGGTTGCGTCGCTGGCTATTGTGCCGGTTGGAATCACCCGCCATCGTAACGGCTTGCCTCTTCTTCAGCCGGTAACCAGGGAGTACGCGGCCAGTTTTATCGAGAGCTGGTACCCGCGGGGACGGGAGCTTGCGCGCCAGCTCGGCCGGCCGTTTCTGTACCTCGCCGACGAATTCTTCATCAAGGGTGAACTCCCTTTCCCGCCGCTGGAAGAGTACGGCGATCTACCGCAAATCGAGAACGGCGTCGGCATGATCCCGCTGTTTCTTGAGGAGGCCCGCGAGGTTTTAAGCGAGGCCGTGTGGCTGGATACGCGGACCGTGACCGTAATCACCGGTGAATCACCCTACCATTATCTGGCGAGTTTTCTCCAGGCGCTGTCGCGGAAAACTGGTGTAAACTTCGCGCCGGTGGCGGTAAGAAACCGCTTGTTCGGCGACAATGTCACCGTCACCGGGCTGGTGGCGGGGCGAGATATAGTTGAGGCACTTGGTGGGCGTGAACTTGGCTCCCTGGTGATTGTTCCCGATGTAATGTTAAAGGAGGGGGAAGGGGTGTTTCTCGACGATCTGGGCATTGATGAGCTGCAGAAAGAGCTCGGCTGTGCTGTGCTGGTTGCCGAATCGACCCCGTGGGGGCTTTATAATGCAGTCAGGGAGAAGGGCGCATAACAGAGAACTGAAAATTTAGAGCGATTCTATTCACGAAAAAAGGCGGGGTTCATCAGGAACCCCGCCTTTTTATTCCAGCTGACTTAAGCTCAGCTTACATCTTGTGGCACTTGGCGCAGTCGCCCTTGACGGCGAACGCTTCCTTGCCGTTGTGGCAGGTGCCACAGGATTTACCGGTTTCCATTTCCGCCATGGTGGCGTGTTTCGCACCTGCCTTGAAGGGGAAGATGCCAGTGTGGCAATCGGCGCATTTGAACATGCCGAGGTGGAGCTCATGGCTGAAGGACGCTTCACCGGCGTCAGTCTTGAAGGTAATGGTTGCCGGCTTGAACCCTTTGTGGCACCTGTCGCAGTTGCCGGCTACGCTGAAGGCGCTTTTGCCGTTATGGCAGGCACCGCACGTCATCCCTTTTCCCATCTGGGCCATGGTTACCGCTTTTTCTTTGCCGGTGATTACCTTGCCATCGTGGCAGTTCCTGCACTTGCCGCCGGTTTTGCCAAGATGAAATTCATGGCTGAAGCTGGTTTCCCCCATTCCCTTCACCTTGAAGGGAATAGTGCGGGGTTTACCCTTGTGACAGCGTCCACAGGATTTTTCGTCAGCTACGCTGAAGGCCTTAACCCCTGTGTGGCAAGCGCCGCAGGATTTGGTTTTTTCCATCTCAGCCATGGTGTAATGACGGCGCTGCTTCAGATTGAAGATGGCGTTGTGGCAAATCCGGCAGTTGTTGTTATACTTCTCCAGATGGATGTCGTGATTGAACGCGACCGGTTCTGCATTAGCGAACTTGAAGAGGACCGACTTGGTTTCTTTGGCCAGGACGGCACCGGGGATTAACAGTAACAGTATCATCAGGATGGGAAGGCAGGTTAAGCGAAGCTTCATGGCACTCTCCTTACATTAAATGTAACAGCAGCTTATAACCGAAAAACTATACACATCAAACATTCGGTCGTCAATTTAAAATATTGACTGGGGCGGGGAAATGCGGCAGAAATGAGTGGGGATAATAAAAGTCCGGGGAGGAAATGCATTATGCGCTCTTTGTTACCATTACTACTGTTGATGGTCCTGCTGGCCGGGGTCGGCGCAGGCCAAGCGGCGACCTATGAATGGGTGGATGTGGGTGGGGTTGTCCACTTCACCGACGATCCCGGCAATATCCCTGAAAAATACCGGGAAAAGGCGAAAAAGCAGGAGAATGGCGTCCAGAATATCATCTCCGAACAACCGGCACCCCCAGCTGCTGCTATACCCGGCGGCATGACGGAAGGTGCTAATGCCGGCCATGATCAACAATGGTGGCGTTCCCGTTATGCCGAGCTGCGTAATGAGATCAAGGGGATCAGGGAGGGGGTTCCGCAAAAAAAGGAGAAGCTGGATGCCCTCCGGAGAAAGCGGGTCGTTTTTCAGCGGGGGAGTGACCGGGTTGCCTATAATGACCTGGCAAAAGAGATTGCGGCGGATGAGACCCGCCTGCAGGAACTCGATGAGCAGCTGGCCGCCCTGGACCAGCAGGCAGCGAAGGCTGGCGTGCCGCTTGAGTGGCGACAATAGTCTGTTTAATGGGTAATGGTCAGCGTAAATCCCGCTTCTGCTCCAGTTCTATATCCAGAATTTTTAGTTTCTGCAAGTTCCGGCGCAGCTCTTTGGTCTCTGTCAGCAGTTTCTGCAGGGGTGCGGCTTGTACCGTCCAAGGGCTGGCAGGATAGTCCTCTTCGAGGCGTTTCAACAGCTGCAGTGACTTCACAATTTGCCTTTTGTCCGGCTCGGTACCGAGATTAAGCAGCGCCAGCCGGAACATGGCTTCATCAGTGACACCGGCAACCCCCTGATCGGTGGTGATGGTGGTCAGCAGTTCCATGGCGGCCGGCACTTCCTTTTTCTGTAACAGGGTGACCGCCGAACAAAGCTTGCGCGCCTGACGATGGCGGTAGAATGCGCCGCTGGTGGTTGCGCAGCCGCTCACGGCAAAAGCTAAAATGGCGAGAAGGACCATATTTTTCATCGGAGCTTCTTCCTCCTGTTAATGAGAAAGTTGCTCCCTGCCGTCACCTTCACGAAGTCCTTGATCTCGGCGGCGTTCTTGGCGATCTCCACCGCTGAATCGTACTCATCATTTTGACAGATAATTACCGCTATCGAGATGGTCATGATCGGGAAGATGCGCCGCACGCCGTAGCGGTCGACCCCGTCGATGGCCCCCCGGGCGACGTCCTCATCACAGTAATGTTCGACGATCTTTTCGGTAAAGACCCGGATGACCGCTTCACAGATGGGGGTGGCATGG
>JANXYN010000013.1 GCA_025356035.1 Geobacteraceae bacterium | reverse complement strand
GGCACATAGCCAAGCCGGTCGATACGCTGAAAAATTGCGGCCGGAGAGATGCCTGCCGGATCAAACCGCACCCGCGCCCGGCTGGTGGCATAGTTAAGCCTGACTTCCTCCACGCCGGGGAGCCGGCTGAGGATCTTTTCGATCAACCAGACACAGCTTGCGCAGCGAATTCCGGCAATCAAGATATCGATCCCACTCTTCCCTGCCAACGGATAGACAAACTTCCCAAGCACGGCATCGCTGTATTCTTCACGGTAAGATCCGGTGGCGAGGCCCGTTTCCGACCAATCGCGGCGCAGGTAATAATCCCCGAGACCGGCACCGGTTATCATCCGCCAGGCGCCGGCGCATCCCCGGCAACAGAAAATCAGCCGCTCACGGTTGCAGAGTTCCTCCACCAGCTCCTGGGGCCGGATAACGGCACCACAGTGCCGGCATGCCTCACCAAGACTCTTCAATTCAAAACCACCACTTTGCCGGTCATGGCGGCGTCCCCTCTGGCGAAAACGAGGGTGCCCCGCAGCTCATCCCCCCTGGACAGCTGCAAGCCAGCAGAATAAACCCCCGGCCGGCCTTCCACCAGTAACGAAACCTGTAAAGTGGGCCCGTTCCCAGGTGCCACAGGCGCAGCCAGGTTGAGGGTCATTACCCCGCCTCCCACCGGCGCCCCGCTTCCATCAGCCACCTTTACCGTTAGGCGCCCGTCGTCAAAGGCGCTTTGCATATGCCAGCCACGCCGCTCGGCAACAGCCACCCCATGGCGCTCCCTGTTGTAATCAAGGCCGTGACGGTAGTAATCGGCGTCAACCACCCGACTGACTCCCCGGACGGCCCGGACCAATGACCATGCCGTAACCAGCAGAAAGAGCGCCAGCAGCGCAATGATCGATAACTTCCAGAAATGCCCGGTTCTGATATATTCCCCAACCATTATTCATCCTTTCGCGGTTCTTTCATTGCACAATAAACAGGATCTCCGCGCTGGCAACCGTTCGCCCATCATGTCTGAGCTGGAGCAGAACCGGCTGAGAAACGGCTGGCGGCCTAGCCATCCTGACCGCAAATACGACCCGCCGGTTTTCATTGGCAGGGAGCCAAATTCCCTGCACGGGCCCGAGCAGTTCGGCACTCCCGCCCGCCGGGACATTGACGGACAAGTCATAACGACCATTTTTCGCGGAGCGATTCTCCAGGTAAGCGGTGTAGAAGTTCGCCACCGCCCCGTCGTTCAGCCGCTGCACCTCACTGGCTGTCCCGCGCGCCACCTTGATGGTTGCTTCGCTGCGTCCGACAATACCCTGCACGAGAACCATCACCAGCACCAGGAACACCCCTGCCAGGAGGGACACTTTCCAGGAGAGGAGCCGCACCTTCCCCGCGCAACCAATGCCAAAGGTGTAATGGATAATCCCCGGCTCAATGCGTTCGTTCATGATGGTACGGCAGGCATCCAGACAGCGGCCACAGTTGATGCACTCCACCTGCATTCCCCGTTTGATGTCGATCCCCATCGGGCAGGCCTTTTCGCAGCAACGGCAAAGGATGCAGCGGCCGGCATCCGTAGGATCAAACTCGAGGGCTAGACTGTTTTCATCCATAAGCATCAGCTGAATCCTACCGTAGGGACAGACCGCCCTGCAGAAAGAGCGGCGCACCAGGGTCAGATCCAAATAAACCACCGTCGCGACAGCAAGGAGCGAGATGGCTGCCACTCCGCCAAGCTCGCCGGTGAGGAGCCGTGGAAAAAATGCGTAGGGGGAGATGAAATACCAGACCAGATTTGCGCCGACGAGCAGGGCCAGCAGCAAGTTGAACAGCTGGCGGATGGCCTGTCCAATGAAGTGTTCCCCCAGCCTGGCTCTGATTTTTTGGTCAAAATATTCGGCAAGGTCGGTAATGGTGGTCTGGGGGCAGAACCAGCCGCACCAGACCCGCCCAAGTACCAGCGTCGCCAGCAGAAAACCGCTGACCAGGATCAGCATGACCAACAGCAACAGGAAAAACTCCTCGATGCGAACGCTGGCACCGAAAAAAAGGAGCGTTCTGGTGGGTGCATCCAGGCGGAGCAGCGACTCCCCCCCGCTCCGCAGGAATGGGATGAGCAGGAGCAGGAACGTCGAGAGGAACTGCACCAGTTTTCTTTTCGGGGCAATCAGCGGCTCTGGCAGCATGGCATTACAACGACAGGATATAGCGCACCACCCCTTCCAGCTGCTCATGGGAAAGTTCATTGGCAAAGGCGGGCATGCCGCCGGCGCGCCCCTTGGAGATGGTTTCCACCAGGGCCGTCTCAGACTTGCCGTATTTTAAATCCTTACGGGTCAGATCGGGGCCGATCAACCCCTTGGCATCATGGCCGTGGCAAGCGGAACAGCGCTCGGCAAAGACGGTTTTCCCTATGGTTAGATACTGCTTCAGATCCCCTTCCCGATGGGGGAATGCAGCCGCTCCCGGCACCTCGGCCTTGGCCAGCCGCTCACTCTTGGCCAGTTTTTTGGCAGCAAACTCCCCCACCGAGCTCCACCCGCCAAGGAGGAAGTAACCGCTGAAACCGACCCCCCAGATGATCAATCCATAAAAGAGAATCCTGAAAACCAGGGGGGATTTCCGCTCCTCCCGGTATTTGATTCCATCAAAATCATTTTGTTCGGACATGTTTCCTCCTCAAACGAACCGGTTTTATTTACCAGTAGCAGGTTTGTAGACTTGTAACTTTACACCAACAATCCACCACGGAGACACGGAGGCACAGAGAAAGTATTTGTTGAATTACAACAAGGAACAACCGGAATAGATTGAATAAGCCGTCAGTTGTTTCGGTGTCTGCCAATTTTTGAGAACTCTGTGGTTCCTCCGTGTCTCTGTGTCTCCGTGGCGAAGTTTGCAGGTTTCAATCGTCGTCCATCATCCGGTACTTGGGTGCCTCCCCCTGCTTCTGCCGCTTTTTGCTGCAGGTTCTTGCAACAATCGCCGCAAACAGCAGAAACAGGAGCAGGGTAACGCCGAGATAGTAGATGCTTGCCAGGTTCATATCAATGCCTCTGCTGGTACTTGAGGTAGGTGACCACTTTCCAGACCCGCTCCTTGCCGAGGGTATCGCCAAACGCGGGCATGCCGCCAGCCGATAGACCCTCGTAAACGGCCTTGAACACTTCGGCATCCGGTTTATCAAGATTGGCCAAGGCCGGGCCTACCCCTCCCTTCAGGTCAGCACCGTGGCACTGGGCGCACTCTTTTTCGTAGATCCCCTTTCCTTCTGACAAAACGGACTTGTTTTCCTGAAAAGGGTTCCTGAGGTCGCCAACCACCGCGACTTGGGCCGTTTTACGCCACTGGATATCGCTCCCCAGTTTTTGCAGATAGGCCACCATGGCGTCCAGCTCGCTCTTTCCCTGCAGCGCCGCGATATCCGCAGAAGTATAGGGGAAGTGAAGCGCCTGCATCTTCCGGGAGGTCAAGTTTGTGTCGAGCGGCCGCTGCAGAAAGGCGTATTTCGGCATATTGGAGCGGGGTACCATTGCCTGCGGATCAACCATGTGCCGGTAGTGCCAAGCATCTGGATACTTTCCACCGATCCGTGCCAGGTCGGGGCCGGTCCGCCGGGACCCCCAGAGGAACGGTTGGTCATACACAAACTCGCCCGCCTTGGAATAGTCGCCATAGCGCTCCACATCAGCCAACAGCGGTCGAACCGTCTGGGTATGGCAGTTGTTGCAACCTTCACGAATATAGATATCACGCCCCTCCAGCTGTAGTGGGGTGTAGGGTCTGACCTCGGCGATTTTCAGCTGCGGGTCGTTGATCCATCTGAACGGGGCCACCATGGTTACCAGGGTCCCGACCGAGATGGCAAGGGCGGCGAGCAACAGCAGGATAATCGGCTTTCTCTCGAACATGATCTCTCCTCTCTCAGGCGTTGGTGGACGCAGCAGATGCAGTCAGCTGAGTCGGCTTGCCGCTGGTCACGGTTTTTACCATGTTGTAGATGAACACCAGCAGACTGATCAGGTAGATCACTCCTGCACCCGCCCTGGCATGCCAGTAGGGGTACATCTCGACGAACGTCTCCATGAAGCTGTAGTGGAGGGTGCCATCGGGGTTGCTGGCATGCAGCATGGCAGCCTGCTGCACCCCAGCGACCCACATGCTGATGGAATAGATCAACTGGCCGATGACCGCCAGCCAGAAATGGAGATTGACCAGCGTGACGCTGTAAATCTCCCGACCATAGAGACGGGGGACCAGGTAGTAGAAGCCGGCAAAGATCACCAACGAGACCCAGCCGAGCGCCCCCATGTGGACATGACCAGGAACCCAGTCGGTGTAGTGGATGAAGGCAGAAAAGGTACGTACGGCCTGGGAAGGTCCCTGCAGGGTCTGCAGGCCGTAGAAGGTGATGCCAAAGATCAGGAACTTGACCAAGTAATTATCGCGCATCTGGTGCCACTGGCCGTTCATGGAGAAGTAACCGTTAAAGACCGCCGCCCAGGATGGGGCGATGAGCATAATCGAAAAAGCCATGGCCAGGGTCTGCACCCAGTCCGGCACAGGGGTCCAGAGGAGATGGTGGGCGCCGGTCCAGAGATACATGAAGATCAGGCTCCAGAAGGCGATGATCCCCATCCGGTGGCTGTAGATGGGAACCCCCGTCGACTTCGGCAGAAAATAGTAAAAGATCGCCAGCGGCGGAGTGGTCAGGACCATCGCCACGGCATTGTGGCCATACCACCACTGGACGTTGGCATCATTGGCACCGGCATAGGCGGAGTAGGACTTGAACAGCGAAACCGGAATAACGGCGTTGTTGACTAGATAAAGGACCGCTACCCCTACCAAGGTGGCGAGGATATACCAGAGGGAGATATAGAGCTGCTCCTCCTTGCGCCGAACGATGGTCATGATGATGTTGGCGCTGAAGATCACCCACAAAATCACCACCAAAAGCGCCACCGGCCATTCCAGTTCGGCGTACTCCTTGGAACGGTTCATCCCAAGGGCCAGCGTCACCGCCGCCAGGGCGATCACCACATTGAACAGGTAAAGCTGGAACCTGGCCAGGCCAGGACTCCAGAGTGGCGTCTTTGTCAGGCGCTGGGTGATGTAGAAAAACAGGGCCATGAAACTGCCGATCCCCCAGCCGAAGATTGCGGCGTTGGTATGAATCGGTCGGAGCCTGCCGTAGGTAAGATAAGGGGGAAAGTTTAACTGGGGGAAGACAAGCTGGAAAGAGATCAGCACCCCCACCAGTACCGCCACCAAGCCCCAGATAATGCTCCAGGTCATAAAACCTTTCACCACATCGTCGGCGTAACCCTCTTTCAGACTCATGTAACCTCCTGTCGTCAAATAAGGGCGGGCGTGGAGCGCCCACCGGAAAAAAACATTTTAGTATTCTACCACAGCAGTAGCAAAAGCAAACCGCCCGTCCGGTATAAACAGGACCTTTTTACTCCCATTGGCCAGCAAAAAAAAGCGTTACTCAACGCTCTTCTCTGGCAAGCTCCTCAATGGTAACGTTATCAAGGATGGCCACCACCTGGCTCTGCACTTTTTGCCAGACTGGATGTACATTGCAGTGCGCAGCCCGGTCGCAGCTTCCCACCCCCAACAGACAACGATTCGGCATGATCGGCCCCTCAACCACCTCGACCACCTCGCGCAGAGTTATCTTGGCAGCAGGACGCCCCAGCATGAAACCGCCGCCGGTCCCACGTGCCGAGCTAACCAGCCCGAGCTTGGCAAAGTTCTGGAAAATCTTCGCCAGAAAGGCCTGGGGCACATCCACCGCCGCCGCAATCTCGCTGATCAGGGCAACTTTGCCCTGGGGGAGCCGGGCCAGATAGATGATCCCTCTGATTGCATATTCCCCCTTGCGGGTCAACCCCATCATGGCATTGTCACCTTCAAGACTATTTTTGTCCTTTTATACTGCAGCCCAAGCCGGCTGTCAAGCATATATTATAATCAATTCTATAAACCGCCAGATTCCTTTAGTAGATGAGCCCGCCATTCCCCTTCCACATCATTATACGTCAGGCCAAAATCGGCAAAAGCCTTGGCAACGGCCGCGTTAACAGGCATCCCGTCGCCGAGGTTGACGAGAATCTCCCTGACCTTGTACCAGCCGTAGGTGGCGACCATGAACCTGACCAGGGAATAGCTCTGCTGGTACGCCACTGTTGCCTCTTTCCCCCCCAGCGAGGCAAACGAATCTTCCAGTGACTTGACCGGCAGTAACGCACCACTCTTTGCCGCCTTATCCAGCTCCGTAAGCGGCGAATCGAATTCCTTCCGCCCCTCCACCTCAGCTATTCCTTCGTTCAGCCAGGTGGGGCAATTACCTTTGGTCAGTTCATTGATCACCACGTGGGTATACTCGTGGCGGAGCACGCCGCGGAGTCGCGGCGGGATTTCGGTAATGCCGCCGATCGGGAGGCGGATCTTGCCATCATAGAGCCCACCCGACCAGTCGGGAGAGGCAGTGATACTTTTGTACTCTTTTTTCGTATAGAGGATCACTGGCACCCGGGCTGTGGGGAAATAGCCAAGATCGGAGCCAACGGCATTGTAAGCGCTCTCCAGCACATCAAGCACCTGATCGGCAAGTTCGGTTTTCAACTCCACGTCATAAGAGACCAGAAAACGGCCGCTGTGTTCCTTGTCCATGACAGCTTCGGCAACCAGTTCCCGCCTTCCCTTCGCCAACACCTCCTGCAGGTTTCTATTGGCAGGATCAATGGCAAGCCCCTTTTCCCATAACTCCACGCTGTGGGCGGTTTCACCTGTATCGTAGTAAACCCGCCCCAAATAATAAAGGAGCTCGGCTGAATCCCCCGAGAGCCCTCGGGCCCGCTCAAATTCAACGATGGCGCTATCGTACCTTTTCCCCAGATAGAGGGCGATGCCACGCAGCTTGCTGTAGGACGGTTCGTCGGGGTAGAGCTCCCGAGCCTGCTCAAATTTTTCCGCCGCCTCGTCAAAGCGGTTGTGCTCGATCAGCCGTTTCCCCACCAGGGTATAGGCGGTGGCCAGGTTTTTCTTCAGGGTCGGATCAGCGGAATAGAGTTGATAGGCCTTCTGTAGCTGCTCCAGCGCCTTCTCGTGCTCCCCCCGCCGGATCAGTTCGAGAGCGTAATCGTGATGCAGTTCGGGATCGGCGGCGCCGGCCGGGCAATTCAGCAAGCCCTGGCTGAAAACGGCAATTATGAGCAGTGCAAGGACGCGTGGCGTAAACGTTTTCATGTTGAGCCTTTGGTTACAGGGACCAGGGACCAGGGACCAGGACTCGGGACTCGGGTCCGGTTGACCCAGCGGCTGCGCCCCTCCTTTTCATAATTCATAATTCTTAATTCACAATTCATATTTAATCACTCGTCGCACCCCAGACCGGATCATATGCAAACTGCCTTCTCAGCCGTTCCTCGGGGTTTTGCTCATAAAATTCCGCCTCGCTGAAGGACAATTTGTAGCTCTCCGCATATGCCAGGAGCATTTTGTAAGCGGCGTCAATCAACTTGATCCGCTCCAAATCACTCTGGTTACCGGCATCTGGGTGGTGACACTTGACCAGTTCCCGGTGGCGGACCTTGAGCTCTTTCAAGGTGGCCCGCTGGGAGAGGTTGAATATCTCCAAGGATTTTTGCAGGTCGGCAAAGGTCACAGAAATATTATACTCCCTTAAGCGTATTATCTCAAAAGGTTTGCGGGGACCGAGAGCTTGTCCTGCAATTCTGGGCGAAGCAGGTGAACCCTTGCTTCGCCCCTACCTACCGACGAGGAGAGAAAAAAGAAAAGCCGGGGGAACCCGGCTTATTTCTTCAGCACTTTTCTGATTGTCTCGGCGATCCCCTTTGCATCAAGGCCATACATGGCCCGCAGCTCCGGCTGTTCACCCTGCTCCACGTAGGAGTCCGGATAGCCGATGCGAGTCACCGCAATGCCGTCCACACCCTCCTCCTCAAGCAGCTCCAGCACAGCGGTACCGAACCCTCCTTGCAGCACATTTTCCTCTGCCGTAAAGAGTATGGCCGATTTACCAGCCAGGGAAACGATCAGCTCCCGGTCGAGGGGCTTGATGAAGCGAGCATTTACCACGGTCAGCTCGATCCCCTCGACAGCCAGCACCTTGGCAGCCTCCAGGGCCGGATAGACCATGGTGCCGACAGCAAGCAGAGCGGCATCCCGCCCCTCCCTTAGGATCTCCCCCTTGCCGATGGGGAGCGCTTGAAAAGTCTGATCGAGTGGTACCCCGTAGCCGTTCCCCCGTGGGTAACGCACCGCTATGGGGCCGTCATGGGCGATTGCGGTCCAGAGCATGTGCTGCAGCTCATTCTCATCCTTGGGCGCCATCAGTGTCATATTGGGGAGGTGGCGCAGGTAGGAAAGGTCGAACACCCCGTGATGGGTCGGCCCGTCGCTCCCCACTACGCCGGCCCTATCAATGGCAAAGGTGACTGGCAAGTTCTGCAGGCAGACGTCGTGAAACACCTCATCATAAGCCCTTTGCAGAAAGCTTGAATAAATGGCAAAAACCGGCTTGAAGCCATCAGCGGCAAGGCCGGCGGCAAAGGTTACACCATGCTGCTCGGCGATCCCCACATCGAAGAAACGCTGGGGAAATTCGCTGGCAAAACCGGCAAGACCCGTACCATCGGGCATGGCGGCGGTAATGGCCACCACCCGGTCATCTTCTTCGGCAAGCCGCTTCATTACTTCGCCAAACACAGCGGTATAGGAGGCGGCGCCACCCTTTCCCTTCAGGACCTTGCCGGTGGCTCGATCAAAAGGACCTACCCCGTGAAACAGCGACGGGTTGGTCTCGGCCGGCTGATACCCCTTCCCCTTGGTGGTCAAGACATGGATCAGCACCGCATCGTCAAAGCGCTTGACGTTCTCCAGGGTCTCCAGCAACTGCTCGATATTGTGGCCGTCAATGGGGCCCACGTATTCGAAGCCGAACGCCTCAAACAGCATACCCGGCGTGAACAGCCCCTTCAGAGACTCTTCGGCCCGTTTGGCAACCTTCAGTACCCCATGGCCCAGCCTGTTGTCGAGTCCTTCCAGGAAACTTTCCACGTCCTTCTTGATCTTATGAACAAAGTCACTGGTGATGGTCCGGCTGAGGAAATTAGAAATGGCCCCCACATTTTCGGCAATGGACATCTCATTGTCGTTTAAAATCACTATCAGATCTTTGTTCAGGTGGCCGGCCTGGTTCAGCCCCTCGAAGGCGAGGCCACCGGTCATGGAGCCGTCACCGATCACGGCGATCACCTTGTTGTGGTTGCCGCTCAGATCCCGGGCGGTGGCTAAACCGAGCGCCGCGGAAATAGAAGTGGACGAATGCCCCACATCGTAGGCGTCATGGGGCGATTCCGCCCGCTTCGGAAAGCCGCTGATCCCCCCCATGGTACGTAAGGTGCCAAAGCGGTCGCGCCGGCCGGTCAAAAGCTTGTGGGCGTAGGCCTGATGCCCCACGTCCCAAACAATCTTGTCTACAGGAGAGTTAAAGACCTTGTGTAATGCCAAGGTCAGCTCCACCACCCCGAGACTCGGGGCGAGATGCCCGCCATTAGTCGCACAGATGGCAATAATCGCCTCCCGCAGCTCGGCGGCCAGTAGGTTCAGTTCCTTGACCGGCAGCCCCTTCAGGTCCGCCGGCGACTCTATTTTATCGAGCAACTTTCCCATCGGTCTCTCATCCCTCACGATTTCCGCGCCACCACATACTTGGCGATCTCCCGTAGGGGATCGGCCTTGGCATCGAAACCGGCCAGCGCCTCAAGCGCCATCTCCAGGAGCTCCGCGGCCCGCCGCTTCGATTCGGACAGGCCGATCAGCGCCGGATACGTCGCCTTCCCCCGGGCCTGGTCACTGCCGGCATCCTTGCCAATCTCTGCGGTGGTTCCCTCAATATCCAGGATATCGTCGGCGATCTGAAAGGCGAGACCGATTGCCTCGCCGTATCTGGTGACTGCAGCATGGCAGGTTTCGTTACAACCGCCCAGGATGGCGCCGGCCTTGACCGAGGCCTTGATCAGAGCGCCAGTCTTGTGGGTATGAATATACTGGACCGTGGCGAGATCGATATCGTCCTTTCCCTCGCTCTCCATGTCCACCACCTGCCCCCCCACCATGCCACGGGAGCCGGCACAGTGGCTTATTTCGTTGATGACGCTCAACAGTGCCATGGGGTTCACATTAACCGCGTACTGATGGCTGCTGAGGAGGGAAAAAGCCTCGGTCAGCAGTGCGTCTCCGGCCAGGATGGCAATCGCCTCGCCGAACACCTTGTGATTGGTGGGATTACCCCGGCGAAAATCATCATCATCCATGGCCGGCAGATCGTCGTGGATCAGTGAATAGGTGTGGATCATCTCCATGGCGCAGGCAGCCGGCATGGCACTGTCGATCTTCCCCCCCACCGCTTCGCAGGCAGCCAGCATCAGGATCGGCCGGACCCGCTTGCCGCCGGCAAAAATCGAATAACGCATGGATTTGTGCAGGGAAAACGGCAGCTCCGTCTCTTTCGGCAGATACCGGTCCAGCGCCTCGTCCACCAGCTTGCAGCGGTCCTTCAGATATTGTTTCAAGTCCATTTCATTCTCGCTTTAAAGTAAATTAGACTATGGGCTATGGGTCACGCCTTCAGCCTTCAGCCTGTTAATTGTCATCCTCCAGCCGGAA
Organism: Geobacteraceae bacterium; assembly: GCA_025356035.1. Classification (GTDB taxonomy): domain Bacteria; phylum Desulfobacterota; class Desulfuromonadia; order Geobacterales; family Geobacteraceae; genus JANXYN01. Next base: position 1,205 of record JANXYN010000013.1, on the reverse strand, counting down.
CTCTTCCTTGACGAAACTGCCGTCCTTCTGCTTAAGCAGGAGCTCCACACGTTTCTCCGCCTCATCGAGCTTTCTGGCACAAAACGCGGCGTTTTTGACCCCTTCTTCAAAGGCCTTCAGCGAATCATCCAGGGAGAGGTCGCCGTCTTCCAGGCGCCGTACCACCTCTTCCAGTTTTTTCAGTGCCGTTTCGAACTTTTCCACTGCCATAAAGGATCCCTGCGCAAAAAGAAGATTGTATTATACAGATTGCTTCCGGTGAGTCAAGACTTGCGTACATGTTGGTAAGGGCGTATGCAATACGCCCCTACAGCTTCTCCTCCACCCGGCAGAACGCCCGGCCATGGTGAAAAGTGAGCTCCAGCCGGTCACCCGTCTCGATCTTAGCACTGTCCGTCACGATCTCCCCAAGCGGCATCCTGCGGGCGATACTGTAACCACGCCCCAGCGTTGAGAGGGGGGAAAGGGCTTGCAGCTTTGCTGCGCTCACCACGGACTGCTCATGGGCTCTGTCCAGTAGGCGCCTGATAGCCATGTTCATTCGGCCGGTAACGGCCAGCAGCCGCTCCCGGCTTCGCTCCACTGCCAGTGCGGGGTTCCTCATATGCAGTTGCGCTACCATAGCTGCCAGTCGCTCACGGCGCTGGGTCATTGCCACCTGGCGGACGCGCTCAAGGCGGCCGGCAAGATCGTCCACCCGCTGTCCCAGATGGCCGAGGAGCATGGTCGGCTCTTTCAACGCCCGGCTCAGGGAATTGAGCTCCCCTCGAACTTCCTGCATGCGGCGCTGCACTCCATGCACCAGCCGGCGCGACAGATTGTCGACTTGCGCGGCAAGCTCAACCTTGCTCTTTACCACCAGTTCCGCCGCCGCTGACGGCGTCGGAGCCCGTAGATCCGCCACAAAATCGGCGATGGTATAATCGACCTCATGGCCGACTGCAGAAATGACCGGGATTTTTGAGTTGTAGATGGCACGCGCCATCTCCTCCTCGTTGAAGGCCCAGAGATCCTCCAGAGAACCGCCGCCGCGCCCGACGATCAGCACGTCCACCTCCCGGTAGCGGTTGAAATCCCGGATGGCCTGGGCAATCTCCGCCGCCGCCCCCTCACCCTGCACCCTCACCGGATAGATGAGAATCTCCAGGTTGGTGAACCGACGGTTCAGCACGTTGAGCATGTCGTGGATCGCCGCGCCGGTCGGC
>JANXYN010000104.1 GCA_025356035.1 Geobacteraceae bacterium | reverse complement strand
GCTCCGCGCTCTCGAACATTATCCTGATCCTGCTCACCGTTACGTTTATCCTGCTCGAAGCCTCAAGCTTCCCTGTCAAGCTCCGCGCTGTCCTCGGCGATCCTGAGCAGGCATTCCCCCAGTTCACGAGGTTTGTTGATGATATTAAGCGCTATATGATCATCAAGACGGTGATCAGCCTGACCGCGGGCATTCTGATCTGGATATGGCTCTCCATCCTTGGCGTGGATTATCCTGTTCTCTGGGGTTTTCTGGCTTTTCTGCTCCACTATGTGCCGAATGTCGGCTCTATCATCGCCGCGATCCCTGCGGTTATTCTCACCCTTGTCCAACTCGGAATCGGTCGAGCCGCGCTCACCGGTGCCGGATATCTGGTGGTTAATTTCATACTCGGCAACGTGGTCGAACCGAGGCTCATGGGGCGGAGGCTCGGCCTGTCCACGCTGGTTGTCTTTCTCTCGCTGGTCTTTTGGGGAAGCCTGCTTGGTCTGATCGGTGTGGTACTGTGCATACCGTTTACCATGACGCTGAAGTTCGCATGCGAGAGCAATAAAAGCACCCAATGGATCGCGGTATTGCTCGGGCCTGAAGTCCCCGTTGAATGCATGCCACCAGTGATGGAAAAAGGAAGCGCTTCCCTTTAGATCCACCCCTCACCGCTATTTACTTGACATGCCCCCCGCTTCTTGTTTGGTTTGCAGCCTTCAGCCTTCAGCCTTCAGCCTTCAGCCTTCAGCCTTCAGCCCGCCTTTCCATGACGATTTTCTTGACAGGAGGGGGAGATGGGGGTAGTTTAGGTGCGATTAATGGAGGATGGGATGGTTCGATCCATACCGAGTCTGAAGCCGCCTTTGCCGGGATTTTACCGGTGGGGCGGCTTTTTGCTTTTGTTGGGAGGAGATCGAGAGGACATCACAATTTGTGACATCCTCTTCCGGGGGTGGGCATAGCTGATGGCGCCGCCGGTGAAGGAGAAGCGGAAGATCGGGTTCAAGGGGGAGTGAGGGAGGAGGGAATTTGTCCCGTGTCGGGGGCTGACCTTTTTTCTTTCTTAACTTTCAGTTGTTCATTAGGAATAAATAGATCCGTCCCGGATTAAGACAATTAGGCCCCAAGGATATTTTTCATGACCAACCCCAGTCTCACGAAAATCGCCAAGGCGCACCGCCTGCTCTTGCTAGGTGTAGTCATAACCTTTGCTGCAGCGTTGATGCCTCTTAAATTTAGTCTCATCGCAATACCAATTGCATTGTATTGCGTCTGGGTAATGACAAGAGCAATTCAAGCCAAAGCTCTAACGTCAACCGTCTACTTGGTATTGGCGCTAATCCCGGTGGTGAACATCCTGGCGCTTGTTTCGCTGAATATGAGAGGCCGCACGCAACTCAAGGCCGGTGGCGTCAAAGTTGGCCTCTTTGGCGTTCGCGCCGCTGACTTACCCGTCATATAGGACATGTCTATTGCATTTCATGCCTAATATCACAGCCCCCCGGCTTGCGCGAAAAGCCACGCAGCCGGTGATTCAGTCTTTCGACCTCAAACGGAGAGAGCAATGAATGAAGCTATACAAGGTCTTTTAGTTCTTGGTGGAACATCTTTAGGTACATCGGTCGTTTCCCACTACCTTGTCAGGTCCTATATCCGAGCGTGTGTGGTGTCTGCGGTGGTTTCGTCAGTTCTTTTTCAGATTTTTGCTTACTTCCATGCCGGTTACCTTGACCCATTTTTCATTATTGCGCTTGTTGTTGGGGCGGCGGCCGCTTTTGTTATTTCCATGATCGTCGGCTTACCATTCAAAATGAATAGAAATGGAAAGGAACCAAAAGGTTGAATATGAGGCCGAATCAGTGCCTGCGAGGATTCATTAAATGAAAAACTGGAATCGGTTGCTATTGGCCCTCTGTCTGTTCGGCGCGCTTGGTTATGCCTACTGGAAGCTCGCCATCCCGACCCACCGTACCGGTATCCGTTCAGAGCTGGTCATGTTGGGCGATCTCGATGGAGACAATCGGTGGACGGCCACTGACCTGGCGACACTTGAGGTTGTTCTTGCGAACCCGTTCGCAGCGCCGAACAGCATCGTATGGCGCATCGATATGAACCAAAATGGAATGATCGATACGGAGGACATCAGCATCCTCCGCGCCCTCGTCGCTTCGGCTGGTGATCCTTACGCAGCAGAAGAAAAAGCACGACTCAAGAACGAGCGTTTCCCGCGTCCACGCGAGCTCTACCGCTATGTTTCGGTCGCAGAATACCGCCCCCGCCCGCTCTGGGCTTTGCCTTACCCACAGGCGACGGACTCAGTGCTTGACTGGCTCGCAAGTCTTCCGCCACCGATGAGTACGAGTTCCTACTCTGAGGCACTCGCCGCCGCAGTGTATTCCGAGTCGGTCCGGTTCGATCAGGCTTGGCGCAAGCGTCAGCCGCAACTCTTGCCCATCGAGCGAGAGTACGCGGCGAAGAAGTTGGCTCACGTGAAGACGCTCTTCCTGTCGGGTGCACAGTACGAGCTGCTCCTCGCGCTCACGGAACTTGTCGAGGATGCTGAGACGCTCACAGTGCGGGGGCAGCCGGAATTACCGCTTAAGCTCCTTACCTTTCGCGATCACCTGCGCGAGGTACTCGGCTCGCCACTTTATGCCGAGTTCAAGGCGGGGAAGCAGGATTGGCATGCAGTGCTCAAGATCGTCTCCGGCCACCTTCAGGCCGATCTCGGTCTTACCTACGACTTTGAAACACTCGAGCCGCCGAGAAACCTCACACATCTCGCGAACTACCTGCAGCGCGCCGAATGGCAGTACTACAAGAGCTCAGCACAGGAAGAAGACTTCCGCCTGCTCATCGCCTACGCGCAGCATGATCCACGCTACCAGCGTGCTGTCTCTCGGACGAGCAAAAAACTCCGGGACCCAAACGTAGAGAACCACAACCTGCCGATGGTGCTTCTCCTTCGCGAGGCGCTCCGCATTAAGGGCGGCGACAAAAAGAAAGCGGTCGGCTTGCTCGACGAGGCCATCCGCATTCCTTACGCCTGGATCAAGTCGATCCCCCGTGAAACTCTGCCTGGCTCGCTCGCCCTCGACAACTTTCTCCTTCCCGGCAACAAGGAGGATGGTGCGGACAAGAGTCGACACTGGAACGTTTTCGGCGGTATTTGCCTTTACAAGTCTCCTCAGGAGGCACTCGACCTTGCGCTCAAGCGCGAGATGCAAGACCTCCGTAATGACAAATACTCCGAGGATGCGATGCGTGAGTTTTTTCGGGATATGATTGCGGACTTAAACGGTATGTACCATGTTATGACCGTAAATCCAGGCTTGCTCGCGGTAGAACACAAATAAGTAGATTCGCTGTGGCTAACCAAGGTCGCTGGTACGGTCATGGAACCTTAAAGACAATCCAGCCTAACCTAGGAGGTGTCGCATTAATACACCGGTTACACCTGAGATCATAGTCGAGATAACGCTACTCCCCACTGAGGATGGAGGGAGGCAAAGTGTAATTCATCAAGGTGAATATCGTGGTGTTCTTGGTGTAGGGGAGGAGAATTTTTCTGTTCGTTTTTTCGTCCCAATGGATTGTAATGTTAGTCCAGGGGAAACACAGCGATTTGGCGTCCAGTTTCTTTTTCCTGAGGCAGCACTTCCACATTTTCCGGTGGGCGCAACATTCTCTGTCTGGGAGGGGCGAGTCATCGGCAATGGGCGGGTGCTTGAGGTGCTGAAACAAGCATAATCCTGCGCTCGGCCGGGACGGCGCAAAAGCAAGCCGCCATTACCTCAGGTTTCGGAAGCACGGGCCGACGGGGGGCGAACGCAAAAAGGGGACAATAATGTCCCCTTATCTGCATAAATTTGGCGGGCGGCATGGGATTCGAACCCACGACCCCAGGCTTCGGAGGCCTGTACTCTATCCAGCTGAGCTAACCGCCCGTGAATTTATATATGTACACTATATTTTCGATTTACTCAAGGCTTAATGTGGATAATACCGCCAATTCCGGCAAGGTGCTGTATTTTCGTCAGGTTTTCTGCTACAATGCCGATAAGTATGGGAGGAGGCCTCGATGAAGCGGTGTGGCTTTCTGCTGCTCCTGGCGTTGCTGTTTGCAACGCCGGTTGTGGCGGCTAATTATGAAATCCAGCGGGTCGCTGACGGGATCTATGCCGCCATTGCCAATCCGGGCGGTAAGGCGGCCAGCAATGCGCTGATCATAGTTGATGGCAACCGGGTCATCCTGGCCGGTGCCCATTTTGTCCCGGAGGGGATCAGTGAGCTCGTGGCCGAAATTGGCAAGCTCACCACCTTCCCTTTGCGATATATCATTCTCACCCATCATCATCGGCAGGGGAGCTATAGCGATTTTGATTTTCCGGCCGATACGGAGATCATCACCTCCTGGCAGAGCTGGCAGGCCCTGGCCGGCGAGCCGCGGGAGCTGAAAAATCCGGTGTTGCTCGTCGATCGGTCCCTGACACTTCGCCGCTGGAAGCAGAGTATCGTCCTCAATAATACCGACCTTGGCCATAGCGAGGGCGATCTGTTCGTCTATCTGCCGGCCGCCGGGGTCCTGTTTACTTCGGATCTGGTATTTAACGATGCGATTGGCCCTATGGGCGATGGGCACATGCGGGAGTGGGTCATCAACCTGGAGATGCTGGAGTCCATCGAGGCGCGGGTGGTAGTTCCCGGGATGGGTGGGGTGACCAACAGTGACGGGATCAGACGCTTTCGTCTGTTTCTCAAGGATTTTCTCACCGAGGTGCTGCGCCACCAGGAAAAGGGGGAAACCCTGAAACAGACCAAGAAAGGGTTCCAGCTCCCCCAGCATGAAAAGCTCCCCGGCTACAAGGTGTTTTTTGAGGCAAATCTAGAGCGGGCCTATGGCCAGTTGCAGGAACTGTCGAAAAAGTAGCGGCCTATGCCCTGTTTATCTGGACAGCGCTGCGAACACCGGGATGCTGATCTCCGGTTTGGCCGGGTGGTCGGTGGTAACGAAGATATAGCCGTTCAGCGAGCGATCTTCAGCGCCAGGGGTGGCGGTTATGCTCACCTTTCCCGACTCGCCGGGTTTCAACAGGTTTTTACTGAGGGTGGCACTAATCCGGGGATTCGTGGTCCTTACTGACTTGAGGGTTAGTGGTTTGTCGCTTCGGTTGTCGATGGTGATGAACGCTTCCCCAGTCCCGCCAGCCTTGATTGTGCCGAGGTTTAGCTGGCGGGGAGTGACCGGGATTTCTTCGATAACGCTCCCCTGCAGGATCAGCGAATAGATTGGGAGCTGGGGATCGTTGGAATGAACAAAGACGGTTTTGCTGATGTTGCCGGCAAAATTGGTGGAATCGAAAGTCACCTTGACCTCGCCTTTTTTGCCGGGCTCGATTAGCCGCGAGGCGATGTTGGCTGCGGTGCAGCCGCAGGAGGTTCTGACCTGCTCGATGGTCAGCGGGGCATCACCCTTGTTGGTGAAGGTAAATACATGGTCCACCTTCTTCCCCTGGGTAATGGCGCCGAAATTGAAGGTTGGTTGGTCCACGGCCAGTCTGGGCGTCGCTGCCAACAGTTGGGTGGTGAGGAACAGAGACAATATAATGGTGGTCAGACAAAGGCGGGTCAGATGCATATGTGCTCCTTGGTGGTTAAGCGGTTGTAATGCAACTTGAAACATATATAGCACAAAGCTTTAACAGTTGCTATACTGTTTTGCGATTTGACACCCAACCACCTTTCTGATAATAATGAGAAAATCTAG
>JANXYN010000086.1 GCA_025356035.1 Geobacteraceae bacterium | reverse complement strand
ATTCCAAAAAACAAGACAGCCGGGGCGGAATATCAGTGTGATATTTCGGCGACCCGGCTGTCTCGATGAGACCCTGTAGGCTTTCCGTCCCACCCTTGCGGATGGTTTAGTATTATCGTCTATCGAAAGATGTCGTGCTGCTTGGCTGTGCTATGGTGCCTGGAAAAAGAGTCTGCTTTTTCTATCATTTTAAGCAATAATTATTCCAAAAAACAAGACAGCCGGGGCGGAATATCAGTGTGATATTTCGGCGACCCGGCTGTCTCGATGAGACCCTGTAGGCTTTCCGTCCCACCCTTGCGGATGGTTTAGTATTATCGTCTATCAATCGGCATTAATTAGAATGCCTAACAATTCTAATTAGATAACCAGGTTTTCCGTTTTCAAGACACTACCTCTATTTATTTTGTAATGCAATATTTTTTTTTGTTGGCCATATATCGTACCATCTACGGCCGTCAATCTTAGAATAGCCCGTCTGAGATGGTTAAAATGACCGCTCGACGTTGCTCGCTGCTGAAATACCAGTCTTTCGAAGTACATATTCTGCAACTCTTCATCACCGCAAACTACCAAAACCGCAATCTGCCGATGTGGCTATGCTATAATGACCATGAAGGAGAAGACCATGGCAATTCCGCCCTACCCCGCCAGCAGACCGCTTGAACTTGCCGACAAAACTGTGCTAGACGGAATCTTCGCCCGCCTCCAGCCGCGCGTCTCCGAGCTTACCTTCGCCAACCTCTATCTGTTCCGCGCCGCCCACGCCTATCGGTTGACCATGATGAATGACGCACTGCTGATTCTGGGTCGCGGTTATGAGGGAGGGGATTATTTTCTGCCGCCACTTGGTGGAGATATTGGCAAGGCACTCGCCACCCTGCTGGAGGATGGGCGAACCCTGTACGGGGCTGACGAGGCTTTTGCCGGGAAGTATCTGCAGAGAACCGAGCTGGAAATCACCGAGGACCGGGACAACTTCGACTACCTCTATCTCCGTCAAGAGCTGGCGGAACTCCCCGGCAACCGTTATCACAAGAAAAAGAACCGGATCAACTACTTCACCGGCCGCCATCCACATACGGTGGAGCTCTACGGTGAGCAGCACCGGGAAGGGTGCCTCCGGCTGCTCGACGAATGGTACCGGGTGCGTCAGGCCATCGAGAGCCACTCCATCGCCCCGGAGATGGAGGCAAACCGGGAAGCGCTGACACTGATGGAGGAATTGCAACTGCAAGGGATCGTGGTGCGCGTGGCTGGGGAGATCAAGGCGTTTGTCCTCGGCGAGCGGCTCAACGCCACCACCTCGGTCTGCCATTTCGAAAAGGCCGATCCATTCCTCGACGGCCTCTACCAGTTAGCCGACCGGGAATTCAACCGGCTCCTCTTCACCGACTGCATCCATGTCAACCGGGAACAGGACCTGGGAGAGCCTGGCCTGCGGGAATCCAAGCTCTCCTACCATCCGCTGGAGCTGGTGAAGAAGTACCGGATACGAAGCCGCTGATCGCACAAGCTGGCTCAAACAGAAAAACCGCCTCGGAAAGGCGGTTTTTCTGTTTTTCCATTTCAAAAGGAACTCGTTATGGGCGGTTGCCACCACCCAGGTAAGAAATGGCAGCGGCCTTCACTGCTGATGCCGTCGTAGTATTATAAAAAACATTTGTCAGATTCTTGCTATTAGCAAAGGACAGCGTATTGATTGCAGTTTCAAGGTCGTGCCCTTGATCCAAGTCCCCATAATAGAGCCATACTATGGAATCGTATATGAGCCGTTTGGTATATACGCCATTGTGCACGTAGGCTCCCGGGTCCAGCGCTAACTGGGATTGATTAAAGCTGGCGCCCATGGCATTCGAGCGAGATGGCTGAGATCTAGCAGAGGTGTAGAGTCGCTGCCAATACTTTGTTCCAGTCTTCGGCGTCGCTTTAACTTTTATCATTTCTTTCAACACCTCCGTTGCGGCATAGAACCCGATTTTCTGCGCCTGCAGCTTGGCTGGGGTCCAGGCCGGCTTGTACCAGCCATCATGACAGTGGGCGCAGGCGGTACTCTCGATCGAGAGTATGGTACTCCCGAAAATTGCAGATGGCTTAATTGCTTTTTTAAGAACTTGGCCTGAAGTATAAGTCTGCAGCACCGCCTTGTAGCTATGCCGGTTCGGCATCATGTGGCAGCCGACGCAAGGGCCGCCGGTGCCGGTGCCTCTGAAATTATTCATCCCGATTTGATCATGGACATAGGTCGTGGGGTTGTCATAGTTTCTGCCGGGAAACTCATAGCCAGCGATCTTAAAGATAGTTGCTCCTGCCGTATAATTGTGGCCACCGGAGATTTTGCTGACACTGGTGATATTTTTCAGCACCAGTTGCGGCTCAATATCCTTAATCAACTGACCAGAACCCTGCCTTCCAGTATGGCACGGCATGCAAAGATTGGAGGGGCCTATAGCGGGGTAATTGACGGGGTAATTGACAATCTTCACCTTTATTGAGGAATAGTTATAGTATGCGACCATAGGCGCTACCTTGCGAATCTTAAAGCTGTAAGCCTTCCCTTTGCCGTCATCATGGCAGGCATAGCAATAAAGCACTTCTTTGAATTTGTCGGAAGCAACGCCCCATGGATGAACGTCGGAGAAGCCGGAGGTCACAAAGTTCAGGTAGCCGGTCGTCGTGTGACATCTGACACAGACGTTGTTACCAACGTACGTCTCAGCTCCCTGTGGCGTTCCTCGAGTTTTGAAATCGCCCGCCCCCCAACTACCTAAGTAATTGGTATGACCATCCCCATCCATCGCGGCTGCTTTGTGGTTGATGGAAATGTTAGAACTCGTGTCATGGGGGTTGTGGCAGTTGCGGCAACTCCCGACAAATATCATATTGCCAGTCGTTATGTTTTGATACGGAAGATAGGAGGCACGGTACCCGGTATTTTTGGAACTGGCGGTCATGTTGCCGAAATGCTGCGGCGCAAACTTCAGCATCACGTCTTTCGTGGGATCCATGCCCAGGCCGTGACAGTTAAAACAGATCCGGTCCTGATCGGGGTTGATAACGACATCCTGGGAAGGGAGCGCGCCTGGGGTGACCCCCCCGTGACACTTGCCGCAGCTGTTTGGATGGCCGGGGGCCGGTAGGTGGCAGTCGCGGCAACCGGAGCCCAAGCCGGTTTTGTTGGCAGCAGCTTCGGTGTTATGGGCCGATGCTTTCCATTCCGTTACGATATTGGCGCCGGTGCCCGGCGAGGTTGCATTGGCATGGCAGCCGATGCATGATTCGGATGCGGCGAGCGTTGAGACTGCACCACTGCCAGCATTATTACCGCAACCGGCCACCACGGCAAGCGGCAAGGAAAGTAGTAAAAACAGTAATTGCTTATTTCTCTTCATACGCATACACCAATCCTCCTTATGAACGACTCCGCTATATCTAGCACTTCTATCGGGAAAAATGTAGGGGAAAATGTATTATTTCATACAGGGTTTAATGTCAAGTTGACTTCAGCTATTCATTATTGTAATACTGTCGAAAAATTAATATGGATAATCAGACGTGCAAACAGCCTTAATGGTCCAAATATTGCAAGATGTGATCCAAAAAATGCTTAGTGGAGGATTGTGTATGCAAAACCGCCTGTATATCTCTTTCGTGCTGGTCGTGGTCCTTGCCCTGCCGCTGGTCATTCCGCGCAATGCACTCGCCATCCCTTCCTTCACCCGCCAGTACAAGACCGAATGTACCACCTGCCATACCATCTATCCTGAATTGAACGAGTTTGGCGACGCCTTCCTGAAAAACAGCTATGTCATGCCGAGCCAAAAAAAGGCTGAGGCTGTCGCAAAAAGCGGCGGGAAGGGCCAGACGCAGCCACAGCAGAGTGGCAAAAGTGAAGCATTCTGGCTCTCCGGCATCCCCGAGGTCCTACCGGTCTCCCTGACCGCGTCCTTCGACCTCAAGTATGAAAAGGATGCGGTAAACAACGACAAGACCGATTTTTCCACCCGCTCAATCAACCTGTTATCTGGCGGCACATTCCGCGACAAGGCGGGATTCTTCGCCACCTATGCCCTTTATTCCCAGGGGACCTACGATCCCAATGACAGATTCAGCCCCAATACCCCTGGCAACAACGGCAATCGTCTCGGCGAGCTCTTTGTATCCTGGCGTCATCCCCTTGACATTCCTGTCAATATCAAGGTCGGCCGGCTCGTCCCTAAATTGACACTCTGGAAGCCAAAGAACGATATTATAACAACCCCAGTTATGGCACCAATCGCCTACAAGGTGGGCTCCTCTCAATTCACCGAAGGTTCCACCGTTGACGCCCTGGAGGCCAATGCTATCCTGGGCAACCGGGTGTTCATGGCCGGCGGAGTGGTGGACCGGGACGGCCAGAACGAAAAAGAAGGGTATGGCCACCTCTCCGTCAAGATCGGCGGGACCGACCTGCTCGGTCGCGAGCCGGAAATCGACTTTGACCGTGACAGCATTTGGGATTACCTGTCGGTAACCATCGGCAGTTACTGCTATTTTGGCCGCAATGCCAGCTTGATCGGTGAGGTGGCGGACAAGAGCAACAATTTCTACCGAGCTGGCGCCGACCTTGACATCCTCTATAAACAGATCCGGATCAAGGCCAGCGGGGTGCTCGGCAAGGATAACAACCCCTTCTTCTTTCCAACGGCCGCCAGCCTGAGGTCAAAGGCGTTGGCCGCCGAGGCCGAATTCTATGCGACCTCGAATATCATCGGTGCGTTCCGCTACGAATACGAGGATGGCGGCATGGGGATCGTCCGGCGTTTAATTCCCGCCATTTCCTACGCCCCGCTGGAAAACACCAAGCTCGTGCTCTCCTATAAGCACGAAGAAACGCCTGAGGACATCAACAGAATCGCCCTGCTCGGGCTGACAGTCAGTTTTTAATAGCGGCTGAAGACGCAGTGGTTCAATTAAGGAGGTTGGTTTTATGAGAAGAGTACTGCCAGTGGTTATGCTCCTTTGCCTGTTTGGGAACTCCGCCCATGCCGGGCTGAAAGCGATCGGCAAAGGGGATCAGATGCAGCTCGATCCAGCGGCATTCCCCAACAAAATGAAGGAGCGCTACCTGCTGATGAAGTTCAAATGCGCCAAGTGCCATACCCTTGAACGCACCGTGGTCGCCTTGCAGACCGGCATCGCCCCCATCTCCGGCCAACCCTTTGACCGGGACGCCACCAGGGCATACGGAATCAAGATGATGCGCAAATCTGGAGCTAACATGAACAAACAGGAAATCAAGGAAATCATCGAACTGCTCAACTTTCTGCTTGATGAGGCTGCAAAGTAACAGCCAGCGCCATCTCGGCAATAGCAACTAATGTCGCACAATCTGCCTCCAGACTGTTCACAAGCTCCGGCAGAACGACGTTGAACCAACCTTGGCGCTGTCCGCTCGGCAAGGCACCCACGCTGCCGGCATCCAGCGAGTTTGCTTCATTGACTAAACGCCAGCTTTGTAGTATTACTGTGAACGTCAATCAAGCAATATCCAACGGGAATCGGTAGCACCACGACTATTTCAGCCAGGGCCAATCAAGCGCCGGACCGTCAGTTGGAATCAAGTGGAACTGCTGCAGAAGAGGACATTACATGAAAAACCTGAAACTTGGACAGCGGTTCATCGGTGCTTTTTTAATCCTGGCACTGATCGTGGCCATTACCGGGGCCTTCGGCATCTGGATAAACAACCGGGTCAGCCACCAGGTGCAAAGCATTTTAAAGAGCAGCGCCAGCCAGGAAAAGCTGGTGTTGCTTATGGAAGTGAACTTGAAGATCTGCCAGGTCCATCTGCTGGAGGCCTCCAAGGTCCGTTCGGGACTGGATAAATTCCAGGATTTTGCCGAAGATTACCGGGCTAAAGCGGACACCTTTAAAAATTACTGCAACATCTTGCTGAAGGGAAACCCCAAGCTTGGCATACCGGCAGCGGCGAAAGGGAGTGAGATCGAAAAGCGGACCAAAGAGGTACTGCTGAGCTGGTCACGCTTTGAAAAAACTGCAGATGAACTGCTGGCTCGCAAGGAAGACCTGCTCAAGAAGAAGTCCAGCAACGTCCTCAACGACGAACGCCTGAATCAACTCTCCGGCGCCTATCTCGCCACAGCTACGGAAAATGCCAAGCTTACTGTTGACGAACTGCTGGTAACCGTGGGTCACTTGATGAGCCAGGCCCATGAAACGGTCGAGACCCTGCAGAAATCGGCCTATGTCGCTTTTATCCTGGTGACTCTCGCCGCCATAGCACTGGCAATCGTCCTCGGTGTACTGATGAACCGCAACATCGTCGGGCGGATCAGAATGATGGCTGCCGCCCTGGACCAGGGCGCCAGCGGCGATCTCACCGCCAAAATTGCGATAAATTCCAACGATGAGCTTGGCAGGGTCAGCAATGACTTCAACCTCATGGTGGAAGGGCTTGCGGAGATGATCGGCAAGGTCAAAAGATCCATCAGCGAACTCAACAAGGTTTCCAGAAATATTTATGATGTTTCCCAGCGAGTCATCAGCGCAGCGGAACTGGAGGCAAAAGGGATCATGGAGACCTCTTCGGCGGTCTCAGAGATCAACGCCTCGGTAAATGGCGTAGCCCACGGGGTAGACAGTCTTTCCCTGTCGGCAGCTGAGAGCTCTTCCTCGATTCTGGAGATGGCCGCCAGCATCGAAGAGGTGGCACTCAATGTGGAGACGCTGTCCCAATCGGTTGAAGAGGTGAGCTCCTCGATCATCGAGATGGCAGCTTCCATCAAACAGATTGGTCAGGGGGTGCAGACCCTGATGGAGGCCTCCACCACCACAGCATCATCTGTGGCGCAGATGGACACCTCGATCCGTCAGGTGGAAAAGAACGCTACGGACACGGTGGTTATTTCGGAAGAGGTGCGGCGGGACGCCGAAATCGGCAAGGCTGCGGTGGACGCTACCATCGCGGGGATGCACGAAATCAGGCGCTCTTCCCGCATCACCACAGAAGTTATGGAAACCCTCTCCGAGCGAGTCAATGACATCGGCACGATCCTGTCGGTCATCGATGAAGTCGCCGAGCAGACCAACCTGCTCGCACTGAACGCCGCCATCATTGCCGCCCAGGCTGGCGAGCACGGCAAGGGGTTTGCGGTAGTGGCCGACGAGATCAAGGAGCTGGCAGAGCGGACCTCCACCTCCACCCGCGAGATAACCACCCTGATCAAAGGGGTACAGGAGGAAACCAAACGGGCGGTAACCACCATGAGCCAAGCGGAAACCCGCATTGCCGACGGTGAAGAGCTCTCCCAGAAATCCGGTGAGGCGCTGGAAAAGATCGTGCACGGGGTGCAACGCGCCACCGACCAGGTAGGGGAAATTGCCCGGGCCACCATTGAGCAGGCGCGCGGGAGTCAGGTAATCCGTGAAGCGATGGAAAGGGTCTCCGAGATGGTCGGGCAGATCGCCAACGCCACACGGGAACAGACCAACGGCAGCGAACTGATCATGACCGCCGTGGAACGGATGAAGGGGCTGACCGGCCAGGTGCGGGTCTCGGCCCGTGAGCAGAGCAAAGTCGGCGGGCTTATTGCCCGCTCCACCGAGAACATTACCGGCATGATCCAGCAAATCAAAGATGCTTGCGACGAACAGGCCAAAGGGAGCAGCCAGATTGTCCATGCTGTGGAAGATATCCAGGATTCAACCAACGTCAACCTGGAGGCAACCAAGGTCATGGATGACGCGGTAAGAAGTCTTTCCCGGCAGATCGAGATCTTACAGGGCGAAATGTCCGGCTTCAAGGTTGCGCAGGAAGGGTAAGAGAGACCAGCTCCTGTTATTGATAATTCATACCGAGGCCCTGTGGATGCTTTAATTCCGCAGGGCCTCGCTTATCATAACCCTCCCCGATTCATCCAGAGCATTGCCACCACCATACTGGTCCGAATAACCCTCAAGGAGAAACCCGGATATGCCTGACAAACCCCAATCCAGCGGCGAACGCCATATCGAAACGATCATGCAGGAGCTTGACCCGGCCTCGGAACGCTACCGGATACTCGACACCGCCAAACGGTTCAAGTCCTCCTGGGTTGAGCTGGGCGAGCGACTGCTGGCGGTGAGCTCGCGCAATCTCTACCAGGAATGGGGTTACCAGAGCTTTGATGATTACTGCGCCCGGGAGATCCGCATCAAGAAACCGACTGCCCAAAAGCTTACCCTTGCCTACCGCTACATGGAAAAGGAGGAACCGGAACTGCTGAAGCGCCGGAACGAACTAAAGCCACTGCCGGACTACCGTTCGGTCGATCTGCTGCGCCAAGCCCGGGAGGAACAGACATTTTCCGATGAAGAATACGCGGATTTACGCAAGAGTGTAATCGACGAGGAGCGGAGCCACCCGACGGTGTTGAAGCGTTTCAAGGAGACGGCTGCCGCCCGTGGCGGCGTGACCACTAACCCCGTTATCAGCCTGAAGATCAGCCTGGCAGCAGCCCGCCGCCTAGCCAATTTACTGAGCGACGTGGATAATCTCCCCAACGGCTTCGGTGAACAGCTGGGCAAGCTGATCGTGCATCTGGAAGGGGAACTGGCATCGCTGCCGGGGCGGGAAGAACTCATCTAGCGCGGAAGTGAGAAACGCACAAAAAAGAGGGGAGCGACTGTGCGCGCTCCCCTCTTTTTTGTGAATATTCAGGGGATGAATGTAATCCCCCTTGGCAGATAATGTCAGTGTTTCTCGGCGACCGTTTTGACGGGACCGTTCATCCTGATGGCCGTGGCAAATTCCATCCAGAAGATCAGGTAAATGGAGATCATCAGGGAAAGGCCGATGTTGGCGTTTTCCGCGCCGAGGGCCTTGGTCAGGATCGGCGAGGCAAAGCCGGCGCCAAGTGTGCCAGTGAACCGCTCCAGCAGATAGAAGGCCGGCAGGGTGAGGAGGGTGCCGACCACCATGATGGCGATGCCGCGGCCGCGCTTGATCCAGTATTTCGGCGAGAAACCGTACATGCGCATGAAGATCACCACAAAGATGATCCAGACCGAATAGTCAACAGCCGCGTCGGGAAGCGCCAGTTTGTTTTTCACCAGCACCACTTCCAGGACGGTCACCACCACCAGCAGGGTGAACATCCAGGAAAACTTCTCGTTGGCCTGGGTCTGCCAGTTGCGACTGTCCGGTGCAGAAGTCTCCTTCAGCGAATGGGTATGGGTGCCAAGTGCCGAGAAGAGGATGGCAAACCAGATGCCGGCATTGTGGAACAATAGGGAAGAGTGATTGCCAGCCACGTTGGCGATGCGGGCCATCGGGTCCCGGGCAAAGTCGGCAGCAATTCTCAACAGGAACAGGTTGACGATTACCGAACAGGTGATGATGGCGGCAATGGTAAAGATCCGGCGCGGCAGCAGGTAAGGATCGACCCGGTCCGGAAAGCCGATGATGAATGCGAACCAGATCAGGTACATGATCAGCGGGATGCCGAAGGTGATGCCGTACACCGAGTTACCGGCGAAGTCGCCGCTCTGGGCATATATTACATAGTCGTTTTTCGGGTCGGCGTCGGTGTTGGCGGCCTTCACCACATCCTTCGGCACGAGCTTCAGATTGGGAATAACCCCCATCCCGTACCAGCCGTGGTCATCCTGGGTAGTATCCACCACCCAGTACTTGTCACCCATCATTTCATCGAGCCCCTGGAAAATCCGCATGGAAAAGGCGGCGCAGAGCGTCACCACCACCAGCAGCAGGATAGCGTGAGATATTTTCATTGGCATTGGTTTGTCCTCCGTTTGAGTAAGCAACTGTTTTTCAAAGTGAATAAACTGGAGAAATTTCCAGAAACGCTCAATTTTTCGCAAGGTCAAGGCGGGCAAGGATTTGGGCGGAGGCGTACAAACAGTCCGCCGCACAACCTAATCTGCAGCCCAACGCAGAGATTGCGGAAAAGTGGGCGTTTCCGCTATTCCTTGTGGCTGGTCCAGAACATCGACACCGCATTAGCCGCAAACAGACCATACAGCCACATGGTGTTCCACGCCGGTCCAGACCAGTGGCTCCCTCTGCCGCCGCCGACCACGCCGGACGCGATCACGATGCCGATCATGGCGGTAAACGCCACCATCGCCACAGCGCGCAGGATTGCACTGTTCCGCCAGGTATGCCGCTCCAGTTCCTCGATTCTTGCCAGTAGTTCAAGCTCTTTTTCGCTCATCTCTCTTCTCCTTTGCAATGGAAATAAGTACAAATACAATTGAGGCGGTCACCGCAGTCACTAAGGGGATCACATTCAGATGCAGCGTCAGGTTATACAGCATGGCCAGCTCCTTTCGATAATCCGTTCAGCACTTCACCAACTTCACTACCAGGTTGGGGTAACGATCCGACAACTCCCGGTATTTCAGACATTCCTGGTAACGGCAACTGCAGTATTTGATGATCTGGTTGACATCGTGGGGAGAAATATAGCCACACCCAACATCGCAGTAATCATCGTTCTTGCCGTAAAAAGGGCAGATTATTTCATCCCGCATATGCTCCTCATATCGTAAAACCAAAAAGGGCCCGTCGCTATTCCGCATGGGTAATGGTATAACAAGGGTCATATCACTACCCGGAGGTTTTACGACTACATGAATCCAGAATCGTTGTTCAGCATAGCTCTTGGTATTACTCCCCCCTGGGAGGTTGAAGGGATCGAG
>JANXYN010000037.1 GCA_025356035.1 Geobacteraceae bacterium | reverse complement strand
GCTCCGGCCATATTGTTAGTTAGCGATAATTTGTCCTTGCCGATTATCGAAACCCAGGCAGGCGACGTTTCTGCCTATATTCCGACCAACGTCATCTCCATCACCGACGGGCAGATCTACCTGGAGAGCGACCTGTTCTACTCCGGCGTCCGTCCCGCCATTAACGTCGGTCTCTCCGTCTCCCGCGTCGGCGGTTCCGCTCAAGTGAAGGCGATGAAGCAGGTTGCCGGCACCCTCCGGCTGAACCTTGCCCAGTACCGCGAGATGGCCGCCTTTGCCCAGTTTGGCTCCGACCTGGATAGGGCAACGCAGATGCAGCTCGCCCGCGGCGTGCGGCTGGTAGAAATCCTCAAGCAGCCCCAGTACCGGCCAATCCCCAACGAGAAGCAGGTTATCATTATCTTCGCCGCCAACAACGGCTTTATCGATGATTATCCGGTTACGTCATTACGCCGCTATGAGCAGGACCTGTACAGCTTTTTCGATGCAAGACAGGCTGCTATCCTGACTGAATTACGGGAGAAAATGGCCATTGACGATGCGCTGAAAGGCAAAATCGTTGCGGCCCTCGAACAGTTCAAGAAGGAGTTCACCGCGTAATTCAAGGACGGTATTCACCATATGGCAACTCTGAAAAGCATTAAAAAGCGAATAGTCTCGGTAAAAAATACCCGGCAGATCACCAAGGCCATGAAAATGGTCTCGGCTGCCAAGCTCCGTCGTGCCCAAGACAGTATTACGGCCGCCCGTCCCTATGCGAAGAAGTTGGCGGAGGTGCTGCAGAAGCTCGCAGCCCAGAGCGAGGGCGATGCCCATCCGTTGCTTGCAAAGCGAAGTGCGCAAAAAGCTCTGCTCATCGTGATCAGCTCGGACCGTGGTTTGTGCGGCGGCTTCAATGCCAATCTGAGCAAGGCGGCGGACCGGTTCATCAAGGAGAAAAAGGCCGATTACGCCGAATTCTCGGTGATGACCATCGGCCGCAAGGGGTATGAGTTCCTGAAGAGCCGTACCAGCGTGCGCAAAAACTATGAAGGGGTGTTGGCCGGTCTCAATTACCAGACTGCCGCGCTGCTCGCCCATGAGGTCATCGACGGCTACCTGGCCGGCGACTTTGACGAAGTCTTCGTGATTTATAACGCCTTCAAGAGCGTCATGTCCCAGGATATCACTGTCCAGCAGCTGCTACCGGTGCCCCCAGCGACTACCGAGAGCGAGGAAGTCGTAACCGACTATATATATGAGCCCTCGAAAGGGGCGCTCCTTGCAGAACTGTTGCCGAAAAATATCGAGGTGCAGATCTTCAAGGCACTGCTCGATTCGGTTGCCGCTGAGCACGCTGCCAGGATGACCGCCATGGACAGTGCTTCGAAGAATGCCAACGAAATGATCGGCAAGCTGACGCTTCAGTACAACCGGGCACGCCAGGCAGCCATTACCAAAGAGCTGATGGAGATTATCTCCGGCGCAGAGTCGGTAAAAGGGTAATTCGGCAAGGACAAATTATCGCTAACTAACAATATGGCCGGAGCACAGGCCGCAGGAGGAAGGGTTTCAATGAGCCAGAACAAGGGGAAAATAACGCAGGTTATCGGCGCCGTTATCGATGTCGAATTTGAACCGGGCAAACTGCCTGCCATTTATAACGCACTGCGGGTGACCAATCCGTCGATCGACGATCGTCCATTGAACCTTGTGCTGGAAGTGGCTCAGCATCTGGGTGAAAATACCGTCCGGACCATTTCCATGGACTCCACCGACGGTCTGGTGCGGGGCCAGGAAGTTGTCGACTCCGGCAGGCAGATCGTCATGCCGGTGGGACGCAAGACCCTCGGCCGAATCATGAACGTGATCGGCGAACCGGTGGACGAGATGGGGCCGATCAATGCGGAAAAAGAGTATGAGATCCACCGGGAGGCACCGTCCTTTGTCGACCAGTCCACCAAGGTTGAGGCCTTCACCACCGGGATCAAGGTCGTCGACCTGCTCGCGCCCTACGCCAGGGGGGGTAAGATCGGCCTGTTCGGCGGCGCCGGCGTCGGTAAAACCGTTCTCATCATGGAGCTGATCAATAACATCGCCAAGCAGCATGGTGGTTTCTCGGTATTTGCCGGAGTTGGCGAGCGTACCCGCGAAGGGAACGACCTCTGGATGGAAATGAAAGAGTCGGGCGTTCTTGACAAGGCAGCGCTGGTCTATGGCCAGATGAACGAGCCTCCCGGAGCCCGTGCCAGGGTAGCCCTTTCCGCCCTTTCCGTGGCCGAATACTTCCGTGACGAAGAAGGTCAGAACGTGCTCCTCTTCATCGATAACATCTTCCGCTTCACCCAGGCCGGCTCCGAGGTTTCCGCTCTGCTGGGCCGGATCCCATCCGCGGTCGGTTACCAGCCGACGCTTGCTACCGAGATGGGTGAGCTGCAGGAGCGGATCACCTCCACCAACAAGGGCTCCATTACTTCGGTACAGGCGATCTACGTCCCTGCCGACGACTTGACCGACCCGGCACCGGCCACCGCCTTTGCCCACTTGGATGCCACCACCGTTCTTTCCCGGCAGATCGCCGAGCTCGGTATCTACCCGGCCGTCGATCCCCTCGACTCGACCTCACGGATCCTCGATCCGCAGGTGATCGGCGAGGAGCATTACAAGATTGCCCGTGACGTCCAGTACGTGCTGCAGAAATATAAGGACCTGCAGGACATCATCGCCATTCTCGGGATGGATGAACTTTCCGAGGAAGACAAGCTGGTGGTCTCCCGCGCCAGGAAAATCCAGCGCTTCCTCTCCCAACCGTTCCACGTGGCCGAGGCCTTCACCGGTTCCCCCGGCAAATATGTGGAACTCAAGGACACCATCAGGGGCTTTCAGGAGATCGTTGCCGGCAAGTATGACGAGATCCCCGAGCAGGCGTTCTACATGGTTGGCACCATTGAAGAGGTGCTGGAAAAGGCGAAGAAGCTGGCTGCTTAATAAAGGCAGGTACGAGGCGCGAGGATCGAGTAAACACGTGCCCGGTGCCTAGTGCCGAGAGGATTTATAATGGCGGAAAAACTGAAGATAGAGCTAGTCACCCCCTACAAGAAGGTGCTGTCGGAGGAAGTTGACGAAATTACCGCCTCCGGCGCGCTTGGCGAGTTTGGCATACTTCCCGGCCATGCGCCGTTTCTCTCCTCGCTGAAAATCGGCGAGTTATCCTACAAAAAGGATAGCTCGACCTTTCATCTGGCGGTCAACTGGGGCTACTTCGAGGTGGCGGAAGACAAGGTGACCGTGTTGGTGGAGACAGCCGAGCGGGCCGACGAGATCGATCTGGAGCGGGCGAAAATTGCGATGGGGCTGGCAGAGGAAGAGTTGAAGAAGCTCACCCCGGAAGACAAGAATTTCCGCACGTATGAAGCTGCCCTGGAGCGGGCCTTGATCAGGGTACAGGTGGCGGCCAAGGCGGCAGGAAAGTAACTATGTTAGAGATACGATGTTTGAAGAGCGGCTTTGCCGCTCTTTTTTTTATATAACTCAGCAACGTCAGGTTGACTGCATGTAGCCTATAGGTTACAATATATGCAAACGTTCCCCTACGAACTCGAGTATTACGTAAACGCGGCCGGAAAGAAGCCCTTCAAGGAATGGCTAGAGGGGCTGAGGGACGTCTCCGGCCGTGCTAAAATACGCGTGCACTGGCGTGACTATCAGAGGAGAAGCGATCATGGCTAAGACTATAACCTCCTATCAAACGGATCTCATCGAGGCGCTCAAGGACCCGTGCGAGGCGGCGGCCTATCTCAATGCCGCCATTGAGGAAGGGGATCGGGAGGTCTTTCTGCTGGCCCTGCGCAACGTGGCCGAGGCCAATGGTGGCATGGGGGCGGTAGCGGCAAAGGCCAACCTGAGCCGGGAAAGCCTCTACCGGATGCTTTCCAAAAGGGGCAACCCCGAAATCAAGAGCCTCTTCGCCCTCCTGCACACTATGGGGCTGCGTCTTGCTGTCGAGGCCGAGCCGCATGTCTGCGGTGCGGCGTGAGTGTATTTCGTGGACCCCTGGGTTTTGAAGACTGCCGGGTGGCTAGTTCATAATTCATCCGTCATAATCCATAATTGCATTACCTCCCTCTTTTCATCAATGGCTTGAAATCCAAATACGCGAGGTCGTACTGGTGAAAAAAACGCTGCCCGTGAAAGGCTCCACCTCCTTTGAAGACATGAAAAAACTCAACGAACATGGGGCTGAATATTGGAGTGCCCGCGATCTCCAGCCGCTTTTGGGTTACAGCCAGTGGAGACGTTTTGAAGAGGCGATCAATAGGGCAATGATCTCATGCGGCCAGTCAGGGAATAATCCAGATTATCATTTTGCCGGCGCCGGCAAAATGATCGGGCTTGGCTCTGGTAGCAACAGGACAGCCGGAGAGTATTCCCCCGGCAGAGCATATCAACGAGGTGGAGAAGCGGATAAAGAGCACCCCACCGATTCTGGAGCTTGAGGAGAAGGACGCGATGGGGCTGGTGGGGCATGAAGAGGAGACCTCGAAGTAGCGCCTTACCGTAGTACTCAGCACGTCGCACGTGGCACGAAAACGATTAGAAAAATTGACCGAAGCTCGTGCTTCCTGTATACATAGAGGCAGTTTTGCTGTGATGTGGGGGAGTCGAGATGGTGGATTGTTTTGCATGATGTTGGAGCCGCTGCAGGCCGGATTATCGGGCTTGGGCGGTTTTTTTGTTTGGTGGGGTTAGCGTGGAGAATGTTTCGGAGAATGGGGGCCGAAAAAGTTTGTCAACATCAAAGATTTGACCCTCATTTTCTCTCATTTTCTCTCCTAGACCCCGTGCAATGCAAATTAGCGACGAAAGGAGAATCTCTTGAATATCCCGCCTTTTCTCAAGGAACAAGTTCAGGATGGCAACGTCGTGCTTTTTCTCGGTTCCGGTGCTTCAATTGGCGCGATGCATGAAGCCGGCAATAAACCACCTATCGGCAATGATCTGGCGAATCTTATAGCCTCTAAATTCCTTGGACCTGAGTACCTGGATCGGCCTTTGTCTTATGTGGCTGATTTGGCTATATCTGAGACAGATTTAGTCACCGTTCAGGATTATATCGCCGCTGTATTCATGGATTTCTATCCAGCTGACTTCCACAAATTAATACCTAATTTTGTCTGGAGAGCAATAGCAACTACAAATTATGATCTGATAATCGAAAGAGCCTACAGCAGCAATGTCACTGCACTACAAACGCCAATTCCATTCAAGAAGAATGGTGAGCGGGTTGAAGAAAAATTGAAGGCTGCTGATAGCTTATGTTATTATAAATTGCATGGATGTATTACAATTACAAACGATCCGTCATTGCCGCTTATATTAACACCAGATCAATATATCACGCATAGAAAAAATTGGTCCAGGTTATTTGAGAGACTACATGATCATGCATATGAGAATCCTATGGTCTTTATAGGTCACAGTCTGAGTGACATTGACATCAGGGCCATTTTGCTTGAGTTGGATCAGTTAGGGGATGCAAGGCCACGTTCATATATTGTTGCCCCAAAGATGCCGCCTGCGGAAAAACGTTTTTGGGAAAGTCGACGGTACACGTGCCTGGAAGGCAACTGTGAAGATTTCTTCAATACTCTGGAAACGTCAATTCCAAAAGCAACTCGGCAACTTGCTACTTTATTTGCTGCAGAACAGCATCCAATTACCAAAAAGTATATATCTGGGACTAAGCCTAGCGCCAGCTTAGAAACTCTGTTAAATCGTGACCTTGAATACATCTATGAAGGTTACAAAACGACAGTTGTAGATGCAAAAGCGTTCTATAAAGGATACTTGGTAGATTGGTCTCCGATTATTGCTGGATTCGATGTGAGAAGGGACATCAGCGACAATATCTTGGAGGAAATATTTTTAAGTAATGAAGAAGAAAAAGCAGATCTTCAGGAACTGGTCGTGATTAAGGGGCATGCTGGTTCGGGTAAAACTGTGACAATGAGAAGAATCGCTTGGGATGCCTCAACATTATTTGATAAAGTCTGTTTTTCGGTTAAGGCGTCTTCGCATCCTGAATACGAGCCGCTTTATGAGTTATATAGTCACATAAAGCAACGAATTTACTTGTTTGTTGATCCCGCCTCAGATTATTCGGACATGATTAAGCTGGGTAGAATCTAGTTCAAAGTGCACCACCCTGAGAGGTGGGTAAAAAACAAGTAGACACGGTGGGTTTCTGGTAATGTTGGAAGCGCGACCAACCATC
>JANXYN010000186.1 GCA_025356035.1 Geobacteraceae bacterium | reverse complement strand
CACCACCGGATGATTGAAACGCATATCGAAGGAGATCCGGAAGTAGCGGGAGGGAATGATGGTGACCTCTTTGTCGCCATCAATGACCTTCACCGGCTTCTTCAAAACCAGGTATTTCCGTGGTTTGCCAAGCACAGCGCTCCCTGCCTCACGAATCCCGCGCACAAAAGCGGCAGCACTGCCATCCATGATCGGCACTTCCGGACCGTTGATATCAATATGGGCATTGTCGATGCCGCTGGCATAGAGGGCTGCCATCAGATGCTCGATGGTGGCAACCACCACGCCCCCCCTGCCGATGGTGGTAGAGAGTCTGGTATTGACCACGTTGGCGGCTACCGCTTCGATGGAAACCGGTTGAGCCACATCCACCCGATGGAACACTATGCCAATGCCGGCCTCAGCCGGGCGCAGCGTAATAGTCGTCTCCTTCCCCGAGTGAAGGCCGACCCCCGTGAAGATGGCTTTATTTTTTAAGGTTCTTTGCATGGCCATGGCAGGCTCCTTGATTAGGTGGTATCAACCACTTAGCAATATACGGGCCAACTCGCCGAGGAGATTAATGTTTAGTCATATCGGCTGGTTAGGCAAAACAGGTGGGGTGGTTAAGTGTATGCATAATTGCGAATGTGTTATAAAAGCAACGACTGTGTGGCAAATATGCAACACACAAAGTCGATGACCATCGAAGGGTGACACGTACGGGTATCGGCTCCCGGTGTGAAAGGTGGGCCTTTTACCTGTTACGTGTCACCATTTTCAGAGCCTGCCGGAACGGAAGACGGCGACCACCAGCCACAGGCCAATAAAGCCGGCAACCGCGAAACCGATGAATGCAAGGAGCGGCACCCCCATTAAGTGGGGTCCCCGGTCAGTCTGCATAATCAGGGAAGTGCCGACGATGAGGGCGGCGAGGATCAGGCTGGAGGAGAGGCGATTGATGGAGCGGTCGAGCTCGTTGATGAAGCGATCGAGACCCCGATGTTCCAGGTCGATCTTGAACTTGTTCCGATTGAGCCGGTTCAGGATCTCCTTCAGGTCATTGGGGAGGTTTTTGGTCAGATTCAGGTAGGACATGAAGACCGAGCCAAAGTCCTTGGCAATATTACGTGGCGAGACCCGTTCCTTCACTTCTTTTTCCATGAACGGCCGCAGGTGCTCGATCATGTCAAACTCGGGGTCAAGCTCGCGCCCCATCCCCTCCATGGTGATCAGTGCCTTGCCGAGCAGCATCATGTCTGGCGAGAACCGGATATGGTAGGTAGTGATAATCTCGATGAACTCCATCAGCATCCGCCCCACCACCACCTCCCGGAGCGGGATCTCGTAGTAACTGTCGATGAAGGCGGAGAGATCGCGCTTCAGTGCCCTCGTGTTGAGGGTGTCGGTAATTTCGCCGGAATAGAGAAGGAGCGAGATCACCGCGTCCACGTCACGGCTGACGATGGCGAGCAGAATATCGGTCAGATACCCCTTCAACTGCGGATCGATTCGCCCCACCATGCCGTAATCAAGAAGACAGATCACGTTCCCCGGCATAATGAAGACATTACCGGGATGTGGATCGCCGTGGAAAAAGCCATGTTCCAGTACCTGCCGGAGGAAGGCGTCGGCGCCGCGCCTGGCGATGAGCCGCTTGTCCAGCCCGGCCCTCTCCAGCGCCGCAAAGTCATTGATCTTGATCCCCTCTATGTACTCCATGGTGAGAACGCCCTTGGCGGTGCGGTCCCAGTAAACCTTCGGGAAATACATGGTGGGGTCGCCGGCGAAATTGTCGCGGATCTTCTCGATGGTATGTCCTTCGCGGGAGAAGTCCATCTCGCGGCGGATGGTACGGGCGAACTCCTTCACCAGCCCTACAGGATCGTAGAGCTCGCTGTCGGGTAGATAGCGCTCGATCAGGAGCGCCAACCCCATCAGAAGGTCAATGTCGGCCTCCACCAGCTCCACTACCCCGGGACGTCGCACCTTCACCACAACTTCTTCCCCGGTCAGGAGACGCGCCCGGTGGACCTGGGCGATGGAAGCCGCAGCAATGGAGGTGGAATCGAAGAAGGAGTAAAACGCCTCAATCTCCCCCCCCAGCTCATGGCGCAGCTGCTCCCGAACCCCCGTGAAGGGAAAGCAAGGGACCATGTCCTGCAGCTTGGCGAATTCCAGGATGTAGCTTTGGGGGATTACATCGGGACGGGTGGAGAGGAGTTGGCCGAGCTTGACGAAGGTCGGGCCCAGCTCTTCCAGGGCGAGCCGCATCCGCTCGGCCGGCTTCAGCTGGGCGATTAACGTCTCCTCGCGGCGGAACAGCTTCCGGCTCCTCGCCACCAGATGGGCAAGCCCCAAGTATTCCAGCAGGTGATCAAAACCATACTTGATCAGGACACCGATGATATTCCGGTAGCGGCGGAGACTGCGGATATTACGGTTTAGTTGAATAAAATTAAGCATTATCGGGTCAGGCACCCTTCACCTTGGTTTCAAGCTCTTCGACCCTTTTCAGCAGCCGGTCGAACTCCTCCTTGGAAACCAGCCCCATACGGTCGAGGGCCTTTTTCACCTCCACTTCGGCGGTCTCCTGCAGCTTTTCCCGCCCTTCCTTGGCCATATTCTGCATCTTCTCCAGAAAGGCCTTCCCTTCTTCCTCGCTCAGCTTGTACTTTTCCTTCAGCTCCTTAACCAGCTCCTCGGCCTTCTTCTGGGTAATGGCCGCCGCACCCAGCCCGGTCAGCATCGCCTTTTCCAACAGTTCGAACATGACTCCCTCCTGAAGAATTAAAATATGATTATGGGATAAAGGTAACAGGAATGGCTGGCAATTGCAACTGAGAAGGAATGAGCCGCCGGGTCACTTGCGGAGCAGCCAAAAGATCAGCGACAGAACCAGCGAGAGAATGATGGAAGTGACGAGGGGAAAATAGAAGGTGAAGTGCTCCCGCTTGATGTAGATATCGCCGGGGAGCCGGCCGAGCCAGGGGATCTTGCCGGCGAAAGTGAGAATTACGCCGAGGAGAGCGATAACCAGACCGAGAATGATGAGCGATTTACCGAGGGTGGGCATGGATGAACCTCCGGAAAGGCAGGTAAAGGCAGAGGTAAAGGTACAGAACAGACGTTTCTCTACCTCAACCTGTGAGCGCAGCGAACG
>JANXYN010000159.1 GCA_025356035.1 Geobacteraceae bacterium | reverse complement strand
TCTCCGTCTTGACGGTGAGGTTGTTTCTATTGTCATAGTTGTTGGTTGTCACCTTGTTCTGAGTGGGGTCGACGACACTTTTGGTGGTTACGGTGAGCGGTTTAGTGTTGTCCGCGTTATACGTATAACTGATGACCGTCTCGGCCGAACTCCCTTGGGCCTCAGTCCTGGTCATGAGATACCAACTGTTGTAGGAGTTGTCTGTGGCGGTTTTGAGGACCAAGTTCGGCGTCGTGACCGTTCCGGTATTCTCCCACCGTTCTTCGCGGGAGATATTGAGATTACCGTTGTAAGTGTACCTGGTCTCGTTGCCGAAGGTGTCGGTTTCCTTGGTTACCTGTCCCTGGTCGTCGAACTCGGCGATGCGGACGCTGGTGTTGATGGCATTACCGGCGCTGTCCTTGATGGTGGTGGTGACCGTGGTCTTCTTGTACGGAACGGTGTAGGCGATATCAATGACGCCAGTGCCGTGGGTCTGCTTGGTGACCTTGCCCTTGCTGTCGTAAGTGTTGGTGTACAGCCCTTCCCCTTCGTCGACGGTGGTGAGGAGGTGCTTACTGTTCGGATCGGCGTAGCCGTAGGTGGCGGCGAGCGCAGCGGTGACGACAGCGGTCAGGTTGCCGACGGTGTCATGGCTGTAGATGACGCTCCTCCCTATGCTATCGTTTATGCTCGTGAGTCTGCCGGTTGCCGTGTCGTACTGGAAGGACACCCAGACGCCGGTAGGAGTGCCGGAGGCGTCATTTTCGGCGATGCGGTTCAGGCGGTAGTCGCGGGCGACTACGACGGGGGTGGTCTGGTCGAGATTGGTGGGCAGAACCCCTAACAGAGATGCTTTATCCGGGTCGTAGGAAAAGGTGAGGGAGTTTCCTTTCAGACCGGTGATCTTTGACAAACGGCCGCTTGTGTCGTATGTTTCCTGGCTGCCGTCTAGTTCCTTGTACACACTGCCGCCATCAGACAACAAATTAAATGACTTATTGGGAAAAACATAAGGTAAATACCAGCCTGTGCGGTGAATCGGACAGCCGTCTTTTTGCGGCGGGGGAGGTATAATGAAGTAAAAGAGTTCGTTTGATTGAGCTTGGTATCGCTGCTTCCGTCCATTCCCCTGACGGATAATGGTTGAACCGGATGAAGAATAGACATAGAGCCGCTTGTCGTAGTTATGAGCCCAGCCGTAACCCATAGGGCTGTCGTAAGTCGTCTTGCTGTGGTAGCTCCGCTCGATCCTGATCGGAAAGAGATTGCCGATGACCAGGTCGGTACGCTTCATCGTCTCCGCGCCGGAGACAAGACTGACCGGCTTTCCAACATAGGCGGGATCTGTGCCGTGTTCCTTGCTGTAGGTGGGAGCCGCGGCACGGGACTGGACGGCGAAAAAGACGACCATGGCGACGGCCAAAAGAAGTGCCGCAACAGAACTCGGATTGAGCTTTATTTTATCCATCAGCAATAACCTCCTAAATTGCATCATTTGCATAATGTGAAGCCTGTGACTACCCACCAGCATACCCGGAAGCGTCGTGACATTGGGGCGCCTCATCGCAGCTGGCTTTGCCGCTGCACGGATCGGGTTTACCGCAACTTGGGTTGGGGTCATTACAGCAGGTATCGGTTGGGTCCTGGCAATAGCCGTAACCCATTCCTCCAGTACAAGCATGTCCAGCCGTGCAAACGTAAGTCCCGTTCGAAAAATCTGGGACATCGCCGCATAACTCAACCAATCTATTAACTGGATCATCTTCAAGAAAAAGGCCGCAAACCACATTTGGTAATTGCGCTGTACGCCAACCTTGCACATAATCACGGGCTTCATCACGTGTATCGCAATAGTATTCAAAACATTGTGCATGAGAGTTGTCTGGCACAGACAGTAAAAACACCAGCCCTGTGAATACACTCAGTAAGTGCCTATTGAATATGTTTGTTACCAGCATCTGTATGAAGCCTCCTTATAGCGAAGAATCACCACAAAACAAATCAGTTTCCCACACTCAAATTCCCCCGCGTCAACGAAGAAGCGCCGGTGACCGGATCTTTAGCCTGCACCCAGACGGTATAATCCCCCTCATCGCTCACGGCAATCCCGCTACCGGTGGAAACGGAGGGGTCCCACTCAACCACGTACTGCCCGGCCGCCTGGAGAACATTATCCACCAGAGTTATTCCTGCCGACGTTGGTGGCAGAAGCTTGATTGTGATCTTGGCCGGTTTTGAAATGGCGTATTTTACCCTCGTGAACTGCCCGTAGGAGAGTTGAACCTGGTAAGGATCAGCCTTCACATCGGTGACAGTCGGCGTGTTGCCGGTGGTGATGATAACATTTTCGGCAAGCAGGGAAGGTGCAGAGCAACGAGCAGTGCCTCCTCCATTTAGCATCGTACCGGCGGGATTCCTTCCGTCCCATTCATACGTATAGCTCCCCGGAAAATGAGGCACACCATCCATGATCTTAAAGTTCTGGCTCCCCCACGAAATCTTGATATCGACACGTTCTGCTTGGGTGACCGAATACCTGATGGTTAGCGGAACATTTCTGCGTGGGTAGTAGGCACCCTGGCTGCTAGTGACGCTACCAACGCCGGTCGGTGCCGGAGGGTTATAGCTATCTGCTCTTGTCCCGTCGGTTGCGTTCAGAATATAGAGGTACGCCTCATCGGGCACTACGTTGCCGGTTGAGCCCGTGCCGTTCCAGGAAATGGAATATGGACCTGCCGCCGGACAGTTAATAGAGGTCTGGTACACCGGTGCTCCAGTAGGCCCTGATCTTTCAGGTATGATGTTGAGAGTTACAGTGCCGGGGCGATTGATAGTGAAGGAGATATTGTTTGTCTCGCCGGCGTTAGTGTTAAGGGTGTGTTGGCTTGCAGAGATGGAGGATAAAGTAATATTATCCACAGTGACTGGGAGAGTAGCGATAGAAGCGTTGCCTGCTCTGTCGGTCACAGTAAGCTTCAGCATGTAGGTGCCGTTTTGCAAGAGAACAGTATTGGCCAAGTCATTGGTGATCAAGACAGCCAGGTTGCTTGCCGTGGCCGGGGTGGTGGAAGTGGTTAACTGCGTCCATGGTCCGGACCCGGAAGCGGGTCCATATTCCACTTTGTAATTATCGAAGTTCGTATCCACTGCCGTGCCAATGATGGTAAGTGTATTTTGTATCGCCGCCCCTGAAGTCGGCGCAGTGATCAACGCCGTAGGCAATGTACTATCCACGGTAATGGCGCCGGTTCTCGGAGTTGCTTGGAGTGACGACACCGGATCGAGTGCTGTGATCTGGTATGTATATAGCCCATCCGGAACAACCACACCGCCGGAGTCTTTGCCGTCCCAGGCCTGAGATATAGAAGAGCTGCCACTTGCTGTGAGGGTTCTGACAACCGCGCCCGCTGCATTGCTGATGGTCACCGTCCAATTCACCGGGTAGCTGGCGGTTGCGCTGATGACGGCCGCATCTTTTACAGCATCCCCGTTTGGTGAAATGTAGCTCTCGGACAAGGTTGCGCTTTGAATCCAGAGGAAGCGGATGCGGACGGTCTTTACGGTGGCATTCCCCGCATTGTCGGTGACTGTGAGCCGCAGGGTGTAGACTCCTCCAATGGCATTGGAAAGATCCCAACTGGAAAAGAGGGAGTTCTGCACCTGAGTAGTCGCGCTCTTGAGCCCGGTCCAGGATACAGGGTTGTCCCCTACCCCGTAGTCGAGAGTGTAGTTCTTAAAGTCGACCGCATCGGCGGCGGTACCGGTAACATTGACTACCGTTCCTCCAGAATATATCTGGTTGTCAGCCGGCACGGTCAGAATGGCGATGGGAACCTGGCGCGAGACCTTGATAGTCCCCTGGAGGGGGGAAGCTGTTTCCGAGGTTGCCGGATTGACCGCTTCGATCTTATAGGTGTAACTGCCATCGGCAACTTTTACCGACTGGTTGTCGTCACCGAACCATTGCTGGCTGATGGTGGTGCCGCTGCCGGTCAAGGTCCTGACCACGTTACTGGTGCTGTCGGTGATGGTTATCGTCCAGTTGGCGGAGGCAGAAAGCGTTGCCGTAAAGGTAAGGTAATCCCCGACCGGGTTAAATGCCGTGGGAACTACTTTCACATCGCTGAAAGTAAGCCCGCTTCCCGGTGTTTGCCCTATCCATGGATTGAAGAGGACCGCATCACTTACGGCGTTGCCAGTACCTGTTGAGTTGCTTGCGTGGTAGGGACCAGTAGCCGCCCCCCACCAGTTGCCACGGGCATCCACGGTTGAACCTGGCGTATAGTTCCAGACACCGGCGGTGGAGTTGCCGTAGATCATTGAATTGACAATGCACGGATTGGAGTTTGAGGAGTAAATCCCCCACTTGTTCCCATATATGGCACAGTTTTGCACCAGCGGGGAATTTGTGGCATAAGATAAATAGATGCCGCTGCCTAAACTGTTTCTAATCGTACAGTTGCGGATAATTGGAGAGGACGAGTACAGCATAAGATTGGCTGTACTCGATGACCCTCCGTAGTAGCCGCCGTATTCGATTATAACCCCATTTATTATGCTTGCCGAGGAAGCACTGCCATTCAGAGTGACGCCGGGCCAGTCTCCAGGAGCAGGTGTCGCCTTGCTGGAGGTCAATAAAATCGGACTTGACGAACCATCCGCGATCAGCACTCCTCTATTGCTTCCAGAACCGACTGTCAGCCCGGTGTTGTAGTCAAACTTTACCACAGTGCCAGCTGCTATGGTTAGGGTGGCGGCTGTTGTCGTGGTGTTGTAGACCGAGACAGGGCCCGAGATCACTACATAGGGGGCGACCAAGTGATTCCATGTGGTGTTCTGGGAGACCCGCTCGCCAACGACCTCAATCCTGCCGGCGGAAGAAAGGCCGGTGATGGTATTGTTGGCGATGAGCTGGCCAATGATGTTCGCCCCGGCATGCAGCGGCGAGTTGTCCAGATTGGTGAAGGTGTTGCCGGTGATGGTCGGGGTGATGGCTGTGGAGCCAAGGTAGAGACCGTTGCCGATAGTTGAATTAGTTATGGAAAGGGTCGAGGATGTTGTGGCGAGATTTATGCCGTATTTAAGCGCAGTATTGGCGATGGAGACAGAGTAGTTGGAGATCACTGGGGAACCATTCCCGTTGATCCCTTGACCTGTCGGGCTCGTATTGGTGAGGCTGCCGCCGGTTATGATCGGCGATGAGGTGGAGAGATTGATCCCATAGATACCGCTGTTGGTTATCGTTACGGTATCTACCGTTGGATTGGAGCTAGAGAGGTTCAGGCCATAACCGTTCACATCCGTAAGGGTACAATTTCGCAATACTGGCGAAGCAATATTCATGGTTATGCCGCTACTGTATTTTATGTCGACGTTCTCGAGAATGGTCGTGGCGTCAATCGTGCCGTCATTGAAGGTGATGCTCGACCAATTCCCGGTCGCGTCGCTGCGCGTGAGCGTAATACGATCAGTCGTCGTCCCCTGGGCAATGAGCGCTCCCTTGCTCGTGCTAGTGCCAATTTGCAGGCCACTCGAAGCTGAAAACAATACCGTAGCACCTGCTTCCAATGTGAGTGTAGCAGCGGTGGTCGTATCTTTATAAACTGAGACTGTACCGGAAACGACCTTATATGGTGCCGCCAGTTTCCTCCAGGTCACATTCTGGTTCACCTGCTCGCCGACGACCTCAATCCTGCCGGCGGAAGAAAGGCCGGTGATGGTATTGTTGGCGATGAGCTGGCCGATGATGTTCGCCCCGGCATGCAGCGGCGAGTTGTCCAGATTGGTGAAGGTGTTGCCGGTGATGGTCGGGGTGATGTCAGCTGGGCTAATGTAAAGGCCGTTGCCGATGGTAGAGTTGGTCACAGCGAAAGCGGAGGTCGTCGGGCTCAGATAGAGGCCATAGATGCCTACTCTGTTCACAATGGAGACATTGTAGTTTGAGATTATTGGTGAGCCGCTGCCGTAGATACCATAGCCGCCGGTGTAAGAGTTGGTAAGGCTGCCACCTGTGATGGTGGGGGAAGACGACGAAAGGTATATCCCATAGCTGCCATTGTTT
Organism: Geobacteraceae bacterium; assembly: GCA_025356035.1. Lineage (GTDB taxonomy): Bacteria > Desulfobacterota > Desulfuromonadia > Geobacterales > Geobacteraceae > JANXYN01. The sequence goes on along the minus strand of JANXYN010000159.1, from coordinate 14,236 downwards.
GTGATAGTGGAATTTGTAATTATCGGGGAGGAGTTGAACAGGTAAATTCCGTAGGTGCCGTTACTGGTGATGGCGGAGTTTGTGATCGTGGGAGTGGATGATAAAAGATAGATGCCATAGGTCCCGGTACCGGTGACGGTCACGGTATCGATGATCGGACTGGCGGAGGTTAGGTACAGACCGTTGCCTGTCACATTGGTTATGGTGGAGTTTCTGATTGTAGGGGAACATGAGGTCATGGTGACGCCGCTGCTGTACTGGATATCGACGTTTTCCAGGTCGGTGGTGGCGTTCACCGTGCCGGCCTGGAAGGTGACGCTGCCCCAGTTGGACGTAGCGCTCCGGGTGAAGGTGATTCGGCTAGCTGCTGTCCCCTTGGCGACGAGCGCACCTTTGTTCGTGCTGTTGCCGATCTGAAGGCCACCGCTCGAGGCAAACTTGACCACCACTCCCGGTTCAATCGTAAGGGTAGCAGGTGTTGTCGCAGTTCCGTAAACTTGAACCGTGGAAGTGACAATATAAGGACTGCCAGCAAGCGTCCATGTGGTATCGGATGTTATCGCACCGACTACGACTGTATCAGCTCCAGAAGACGTTACGCTGCCGATGAGGACAGCCAGAGAGAGCAAAAGGACCATCAAAACGTTTCTTCGCAATGTCGTGCCCTCCAAAAAAAGCATATATAGCAGATGTATTCACTCAACGCCATTCAAATAAAAGCCGCTGCATCGGCATCCAATGACCAGCGGCTCCATCGTTCTCATCTTTCCCATCCTACCATGCCTCAACTCGTAAAATAGAAATTCACACCTTCATTGTAAAGATATTTTTATTATCCCCCCTCAAGTATTGTACTTAAAGGTCTTGTGGCCGTTCCCGAAAGCGCCGCCTTTGCTGTAAACAAGCGTCAGCATCCGCCGCTGCTCCCCCGCCCCAGCTTCAGACTCCTGCGCCATTCGGTGATGAGGCCCGAGGCGCACCCTACCCCGGCATCGACCTGGATTGCGGCCACCGGGCAGTTGCTGGCGCAGGCGCCGCACTCCATGCAACTGTCGAAGGCGACAATCTCAGCCTTCTGCTCCCGGACGGCGAACACTCGGTGGGGGCAGACCTCGACGCACCTGCCGCAGCCGATACAGGTTTCACGGTCCAGTTTAAGGGTCGCCACGTTTTTCAGATAGTCGAAACCGCGCATGGTTCACTCCCATAAAATCCTGCCGAGCGCTGTGAATAAGAGCTTTTAGCCACGGGTCAACTGCCGGTATTTGATCCGGTGAGGCTGGTCGGCGGCGGCGCCCAGCCGTTTTTTCCGATCCTCTTCGTACTCGGAGTAGTTCCCCTCGAACCAGACCACTTTGCTGTCCCCTTCGAAGGCAAGAATATGGGTGGCGATCCGGTCGAGGAACCAGCGGTCGTGGCTGATGACCACCGCGCAGCCGGCAAAGTTCTCCAGTGCCTCCTCCAGTGCCCGCATGGTGTTCACATCCAGATCGTTGGTCGGCTCGTCGAGCAGAATGACGTTCCCCCCCTCTTTCAGCATCCTGGCGAGGTGAACCCGATTTCGCTCGCCGCCGGAGAGGAGCCCGACCTTTTTCTGCTGGTCGGCGCCGGAAAAATTATAGCGCGCCACGTAGGCGCGGGAGTTAATCTGCTGTTTGCCTAGCTGGATGGTCTCCTGGCCGTCGGAGATCGTCTCCCAGATGGTCTTCTCCGGATCGAGGGAATCCCGGCTCTGGTCCACACAGGCGATCTTCACCGTATCGCCAACCTTGAAGGCGCCGGAATCGGGGGTTTCCTGGCCGGTGATCAACCGGAACAGGGTGGTCTTACCGGCGCCGTTCGGGCCGATAACCCCCACCAGTCCGCCAGCGGGGAGCCGGAACGACAATCCTTCAAACAGCAGCCGGTCGGGGTATGCCTTAGAGACGTTGTCTGCCTCGATGACCACATCCCCCAGCCGGGGGCCGGGAGGGATGTAGATCTCCAGTTCCTTGGCGCGTTTCTCACTCTCCTGGCTGAGAAGCTGCTCGTAGGAGGTAATGCGCGCCTTCCCTTTGGCGTGACGCCCCTTGGGAGACATCTTGATCCATTCCAGCTCGCGCTGGAGGGTCTTGCGCCGCTCGCTCTCGGATTTTTCCTCTTTTGCCAGCCGCTGCTCCTTCTGCTCCAGCCAGGATGAGTAGTTCCCTTTCCAAGGGATCCCTTCCCCCCGGTCGAGCTCCAATATCCAGCCGGCCACGTTGTCGAGGAAATAACGATCATGGGTGACGGCGATCACGGTGCCGGCGTAGCTCTGTAGATGGTGCTCCAGCCAGGCCACGCTTTCGGCGTCTAAGTGGTTGGTCGGCTCATCGAGGAGGAGGATGTCCGGCTTCTGCAGAAGGAGCCGGCAAAGTGCCACCCGCCGCTTTTCTCCGCCGGAGAGAACTTTCACCGAGGCGTCGCCAGCAGGACAGCGCAGGGCATCCATGGCCATTTCCAGTTTGCTGTCGAGGTCCCAGGCGTCGAGATGGTCCAGCTTCTCCTGCACCGCAGCCTGGCGGTCACACAGTTTGGCCATCGCTTCATCGGACATCGGCTCGGCAAATTTGGCGTTGATCTCGTTGAATTCATTTATGAGGTTGACGGTCTCCTGCACCCCCTCCTCGACGATCTGCCGGACGGTCTTGCTCTGGTCGAGCTCCGGTTCCTGCTGCAGGAAGCCGACCGTGTAGCCGGCGGAGAGGACCGCCTGACCGTTAAATTCCTTATCCACCCCAGCTAGAATCCGAAGCAGTGAGCTCTTCCCCGAACCGTTCAGGCCGAGCACGCCGATCTTGGCGCCATAGAAATAGGAGAGATAGATGTCCTTCAGGACCGGTTTCTTGTCGTAAAACTTGCTTACCCCGATCATGGAGTAGATGACTTTGTTCACTTCGTTGCTCATATCCTTGGTTGCTCCTCCAGCTCTGTAATACTATCTTTGTACACTTGCCGGCATTCCGCTGTCAATAGCTGTTTCAACGAGGCTGACCATGGAGACAAATCCGGCCAACGCCACCCACGCCCAAAGCCGCCTGGTCACCCTTGACTCGAACAGAAATGGCGGTAAAATTTCAGTGTGAAATTCATCGGCACCGTGCACATGTCGACGCATATTCCCGAGGTTTCACCGGCAAGAATCTGCCATGGTCCCCTGCCGGTAATTCCTGACAGAAAGGAGGTGAATCAGGATGAAAAGCGTAATGTCAGCAGAGGCACTGATCAAGGAAGCGGCTTTCTGGGATGAATTGAAAAAGGTAGCAAAAGAGCATCCTGGCAAGGCATGTCAGAAGTGAAAGAGCTGAAAAAGCGGAAGCTGACAGTTGCCGGTCCGGCAACTAAGACCCTATGAACAGGTAAGGCGGCTACAGCATGCGGCCCCTTACCTGTTCATTTTTGCCACACGTCACAAGGAAACAGTTATGCTGGCTAACCAGAATTTTGACTTTTTTATCCAGTGGCACCTGACCGAGCGTTGCAACTTAAGCTGCCGGCACTGTTATCAGTCTGGACGCGGGATGAGTGAGCTGTCCCTGGCCGAAATCCGGGAGGTGATTGCCGAGGTCGCCGAGATGCTGCAGGAATGGGAAACTGCCCATGGCCTGCGCCTTTCGCCCAGCTTCAATATCACCGGCGGCGAACCGCTGCTAAGGGCCGATTTGTTGGACATACTGACGGAAATCGGCAGCCACGGTTTTGCCATGTACCTTTTGACCAACGGTACCCTCATCGACATCGAGACCGCCGAGCTGCTCGCTGGACGCGGCATCAAGGGGGTGCAGGTCAGCATGGAAGGTCCCAGCGAAATCCACGACGCAATCCGGGGAAGCGGCAGTTTCGCTGCCTCCTGCGCCGGAATCGGGAGCATTCTCGCCGCCGGGATGAAGGTGACCCTCAATGTCACATTGTCGAGGGCCAATGCCGACCAGATGCTGGCCATGATCCCGCTCGCCATGGAACTGGGAGTGCAACGCCTCGGATTTTCCCGTTTTGTCCCCACCGGCCGGGGGATGGCGATGATGGGCGAAATGCTCCCCCCCCACGAAGTGAAGGAGCTGTACAAACGGCTACTGTCCCAGTCTGTGCACGGGCTAGAGATCGTAACCGGCGACCCGCTCGCCACGCAGATGCAAATAAAAAGCGACGGCCCCTCCGGCTGCGCCCCGTTTGCCGGCTGCTCCGCCGGAGTGTCGGGATTGACGCTACTGGCAGACGGGACCATCGTGCCATGCCGACGCCTGGAGCTGCCGATCGGCAACGTCAGAACCGACTCGCTGCGGGAAGTATGGGCAACCTCGGAACTGCTGGGCCGATTAAGGGATAAGAGTAATTACACAGGGAAATGTGGCAGCTGCGAGCGGTGGGCGGCCTGCCGGGGGTGCAGGGCCATTGCCTACGCCTGCTCACAAACTGAAGGTGGTGACAACCCGTTTGCTAACGACCCGCAATGCTTCATCAACTCCTGAGCAGCCAGGCCACCCGGCAAGAGCCTGCATTACCTTTTTGGCAGCAGCTCTTCCGCCGTGGGGAGATCCTCTTCGGCAACGAACACCTGCATCGGGCCGATCCCCGCTTCCGGCTCACGCCGCAGAAAGTACTCGATCCCCCCCTTTTTCAGCATCACTTCAACCCGCGCCAGATCAGCCGCGTCCATTGGATCATAAAAACGAACCATACCGCGCCTCCTTGTAATAATGTCAGAAAGTCCGGCCACTGAACAAACGAGTCCATGACCAACTTTCCCTGGTTCAATTTTAGCATGATGCCGCAACATTTCACCCCTGGTATGGCGGATGCTTCATAACGCGGAAAGATTTCACATTTGGAGGAAAGGTTGATGCTAGGATTCAAAGGAAACGAAGCGGATTAAAAGAATAGCAGCGCGCCATCTGAGCGCCAGAAGATGGTGGGAAATTGGGGTGCGGCGTTAACGCTAAAATCACTTCTGATTCAGGCTCTGCCACTCCCGATATCTACCCATGTAATCATCGGTAACCTTTTTTGGGTCGAGAGCAAGATACTGGGCATAATTGACCAGGTACCCCTTGAGGTAGATCTCGGTGGGTAAGACAGGAAAATTTTCCAACTCGATATCACTGAGGTAGCCTTTTCTGATTTTGGTGGCAACCGCAACGTCGTGCAGTTCGATACCGCGGCTCTCCCTGATCTGCCGCAACGCCCCGCCGCTGAAGGCGGTTATTCCCTCCAGGCAGCTTTTACCCGCACCGTTCTGCAGGGCTACAGATTTCTTTTCCTCCACCACATCCCTTTTTTCATCCTCAAACAGCTGCAGCAGTTTTTTATAAACGATCTCAAGCTGCTGCATGACCTCCCGCCTGCTGCTCTCGGGGAACTCGTCCTCAATGGCGAACATTACAATGGAATTGGTCGAATAAACTTCCCGCAGCTGGATATAGGCGCTCTTTACCTCTGCCAGGGAGGCGTCGGGGGTCAATTCAAGCATCTCGAAATATTTGCGACGTTCCTCTGCAGACATACCTAATACCTCATCAGATTCACTTGTTTCCCTTCGATCAGGTTATCGGTGAGCTTCTCGATCTCTTTCGCACAGCGCGAGGAAGAATAACTCCGCATGAACGTAAGCCGGTTGTTGATGCAGCTGCGGATGCAGTCATCGTGCTCCACATACCCCACATACTGGGTGGCGAACCCCAGATATTTCATGCAGACGCTCTTGACCGACAAACCGATGGAGATCTCCTGGTTGTTTTTTACCTTGTTCAGGACGAAATGGATCTTGAATCCGGCCAGCCCCTTATCCAGCAACTCCCGGATCTCATCTGACGTCCCCTTCAGGTAATCGACCAACTCCTGAAAATTCTTGATGCCGAGTGCATTCCGGCTTTTCCAGGTGTCTTCGGCCATGTCCCGCAACCCGTTGGTCTTGAACAGGATGGTCAGCTTCCTGAACATGGCATTCTTGATGAAGTGGTACATGTTTTCGATGGAGGTTATCTCCGGGACGATCACCACAATCATCTTGTCCGCCAGGAGAAAGGTATCAAGGGTATTGTAGTGGGAACCGGCCCCCAGGTCGATCAGCACATGATCCGCGTCAAGCGCCTTGATGTGTCTGAACAACTTGAGCTTCTGCACATACTTGATGTCGTCGGAGGCGAGTGAATGCAGATTGCCGGTGATCAAACCCATCCCCGGTATACCGCTGGGGATGATCAGCTCCTGCAGGGCGGCCCGGCTCTCGAAAAAATCGGTCAGGGAGGTCTTCGGTTTGTTGATGCCGAGGAACGAATGGAGATTGGCGCCACCGAGGTCGGCGTCAATCAACACCACCTTCTTCCCTTTGGCGGCCAGCGACACCCCCACACAACTAGAAATGAAACTTTTGCCGGTGCCCCCTTTGCCGCCGGCCACCGCCCAGATTTCGCATTCCTTCTGTGCTGAAGTCAATTCCTTATCCGGCAACAAACAGCTCCCCTTGACAGGCATTCAATGGAATTAAATTTCACTTGGTAAACAACCGCATAAACTTCACCAGATAATCCACCCCCGACCAGATAGTCAAAATGGTAGCAATCCAGAGGTAAAACATCCCGATGTTATGCATATTAACGAGAAAATAGGGGTGGTCGATGCCAAACAACCAGTGGTAGTCATAGTGCAGCAACAAACCGAGAATGGCCACGATCTGGAAGATCGTCTTGAATTTACCGAGCTGACTGGCGGCGATGACGATCCCTTCAGTGGAAGCGATCCCGCGCAGCCCAGTAATAATGATCTCCCGACCGAGGATAACCAGGACCATCCAGGCCGGCACCCAGCCAAAGGGGAGGATCATGATCAGGGCGGCCATAACGATGAGCTTGTCGGCAATCGGATCGAGAAATTTGCCAAAGGTGGTGACAATCCCCATCCGGCGGGCAAGATAGCCGTCCAGCCAGTCGGTAATGGAGGCCAGGGCAAACAGCAGCGCAGCAAAAAAACCGGCTGACTGGGTTGGCACCGCTAATTTGTGGAGGGGGAGCAGCAAAACCACCAGGAGTGGGATAATGGCGATACGAAACAGCGTGAGCAGGTTCGGAATGTTCCAGATGATACTTTTAGCCGGAGTGGACATGGAATTCCTTAATCGCGTTGATATGACTCCTGATAACTCAACACCCTGGCAATGTAAGTGCGGGTTTCCTCGAACGGCGGCACGCCGCCATACTGGGCGACTCGAGCCATACCAGCGTTGTAGGCGGCGAGCGCCAGCGTAACATCACCGTTGAACGTATCAAGCAGAAACTTGAGATACCGGACCCCACCGCGGATATTCTCCTTGGGGTCAAAGGAATCGCAAACCTTCAGGGCCTGGGCGGTCTTGGGCATCAGTTGCATGAGCCCCCTGGCACCGGCACGGGAGACAGCCTTCGGGTTATAGTTCGATTCGGCATGGATTACTGCCTTGATCAGCGCCTTGTCCACGCCATACTGTGCTGCATATGAGTTAATGAGCGGTTCGAACGTCTTCGGGTCCCGGGCACAGGCCGATAGATTGAAATGCGTCCGGAGCTGCTTGTCCTTCTTCAGGTCCCGCATATAGATCTTGAACCGGCGGTCGGTGGGTGCATCGGTAAAGTGGAGCACCCCCTCCTCGTCGACAAATTTATAGATATCCGCCGCCGCCGAAAGGGGAAGCAGGCATACCAGGATAAGTGGCAGCAGCCGGACATAGCGCTGAGACATCAGCCTCCCCTTCAAAATCCTTGTGAAAACCTTCATCACAAATTTGATACAAAATATAGACCAACTCCTTTAATAATTCAAGGAGTATAATACCCTCCGGGACTAAAATGCCTTGACAAATGGCCGATGGGGATAAATAATCGTCGTTGAGATGGAATCCGGGCAGCACCAGCTGGCTTATGGAGAACGGATGAAAATTCAAAGCGATTTCCTGGTAATCGGCAGCGGCATAGCCGGCCTTTCCTTTGCTCTGCAGGCGGCCAACCACGGCAGGGTTGCACTCATCACCAAACGCGAAATCACCGAATCCGCGACAAATTATGCCCAGGGGGGTATTGCAACGGTATTTTCCAAGGAAGATACCTTCGCTGCCCACATCGAAGATACCCTGGTGGCAGGCGCCGGAATCTGCCATGAAGACGTGGTGAAGATGGTGGTGGAGGAAGGCCCCCAGGTAATCCGCAGCCTGATCGACTGGGGGGTGAAATTCACCACCAGCGGCGACTCCTACGACCTGACTCGCGAGGGGGGGCACAGCCAGCGGCGCATCCTCCATGCGGATGACGTCACCGGCAGAGAGATTGAACGGGCGCTGGTGGAAGCCGCCAGGCTAAACCACAATATCGACATTTATGAACACCATATCGGCATCGACCTCATCACCGAGGCAAAGGTCATGCGCAAGCGGCTCAAACCGAATCGCTGCCTAGGTGCCCATGTCCTTGATATCCAGACTGGCACGGTAAAAACCTTCGCCGCCAAGATCACCCTGTTGGCCACTGGCGGCGCCGGTAAAGTTTACCTCTATACCTGCAACCCGGATGTCGCCACCGGCGACGGCGTGGCCATGGCATACCGTGCCGGCGCTACCATTGCCAACATGGAATTCATGCAGTTCCACCCCACCACCCTCTACCATCCCCACGCCAAATCGTTCCTTATCTCCGAGGCGGTGCGGGGCGAAGGAGCCATCCTCCGGCGCCGTGACGGCACCGCGTTCATGGAGAAGTACCACAAATTGAAGGACCTGGCCCCCCGAGACATCGTGGCCCGTGCCATCGATAACGAAATGAAGACCCATGGCGATGACTGCGTCTACCTGGACATCACGCACCGGGACGCGGCGTACATCAGCAGCCGTTTTCCCAACATCTATCAGACCTGTCTCGAATTCGGCCTCGACATGACCAGGGAGCCGCTCCCGGTGGTACCGGCAGCCCACTATCTATGCGGCGGCGTCGCCGTCGATCTGAACGCCGAAACCGATCTCCGGCACCTGTACGCCATCGGCGAAGTGGCATTCACCGGACTGCATGGTGCCAACCGACTTGCCAGCAACTCGCTGCTAGAAGCGGCCGTTTATGCTGGACGCGCTTACCATCATGCGGTCGGGGAGCTTACCAGCAACCACTTTGCCTCCCCGGACATTCCGGAATGGGATTCCGGCACGGCCACCAACAGCGATGAAATGGTAGTGGTTTCCCAGAACTGGGACGAAATCCGCCGCTTCATGTGGAACTATGTCGGCATCGTCCGTTCCGACAAGCGTCTGGAACGGGCCATGCGCCGGATCAAGCTGATTCAGGACGAGATTGAGGAGTATTACTGGGACTTTATCGTCACCTCCGACCTAGTCGAGCTGCGCAACATCGCTACCGTGGCCGAACTGATCGTCCTCTGCGCCCAGCAGCGCAAGGAATCACGCGGCCTCAACTACAATATCGACTATCCCGAGCGGGACGACCTGCGCTGGCAGAAGGATACGTTTGTGAGGAAGCAGTTTTAGGCGTGCGACGGTTACCGTGCGACGTGCTGCGTGCGACCTACTGCTGCCGTTTTAAGATTTGTGAAGAGGTTTGCACGTCGCACGTTGAACGTCGCACGAACAGAGGTTGAAATGACCATTGATGAGATCAGAAACGAAATCGATTGTCTCGACAGCGAACTGCTGCGGATCTTTAACCAACGGGCCGGCCTCGCCCTGCAGATAGGTGAAATAAAAAAGGAGCGGGGACTTGCGGTCTATGATCCCACCAGGGAGAAGAAGATTTTCCAGCGGATGAAAGAAGAGAACCCCGGTCCACTGGACGATCAGGCCATTGTCCGGCTGTTCGAACGCGTTATTGACGAATCGCGACGGCTGGAGCGGATCATGACCCATGCAGCAGATTCCAAACCCTCAAAGTCAAACATCGAACGTTGAACGTTTTTGTCCATGGAGGTACGGCACCGTGTTGATAATCATGAAAAAAACCGCAGATGAGTCGGCCCTGGACCAGGTCAAGGCCTACCTGATCAACAGGAACTTCGACATCCACCAGTCGACCGGGGTCAACCGCATCATCATCGGCGTCATCGGTGATACCGACACGCTCGACATCGGCAAGCTGGAAACGATGCCGGGGGTGCTACAGGTGGTGAGGATCTCCCGAGAGGAATGACGGTGATCGCCAACAGCGATTAGTCAAGAATCCTGCATATATTAGTCAAAAAGCCGTCTCCCCGAGACGGCTTTTTCTTTGCCGAGCAAACGCCACAAGGCGGCAGCCCCAGCAATGCCAGAAGTACGCCGGCCAGCCAAGAAAAGCAAATACACAAATGAAAATCGAAGTTGTTGCATTTTACACCATAAAGGTGTATATGATTGTCATGGCCGAAAAACGGAAACCAACATATGATCTTGATGCGTTTAAGGCCACTTTTGCCAGTATCGAAAGGCTTGCCGTCACAGGCACGGCACTTCGTAGTGCTGCCGCTCTTGGATTCGGACGCCCCGAGATTGTGGGCACAATCCAGACGATGCAGCGATACCATTTCTATAAATCTATGACGGCTTATGCCGATTCCCGGCTATGGCAGGACGTGTATCATGTCCCGTCTCCTGTGGGTATGCTGTATATGAAGTTTACCGCCGATGCCATAACCGAGTTTTTGCTGCTGTCGTTCAAGGAGAAAGACAATGACTGATCCCGTTTGTCCGAAAACAGGAGCTCCGATGTATCGCGGGGTGCGCCCCATGACTCTTACCTACAAAGAGGAGAGCATTACTTTCGATATGCCTGGTTGGTATTGTGACCAATCAGAGGAGAGTATTCATACCGGCGTGGATATGAAGGTTTCCGACCGGAAGTTGAATCTCCTCAAGGCCCGAAGCGAAGGGCTGCTTGAACCGGAGGAAATTCGTCGTATACGTAAGAAACTTCACCTCACCCAGGAAGCGGCAGGACTCTTAATCGGCGGTGGTCCGCGGGCTTTCCAGAAATACGAAAGCGGCGACTTATTGCCAAGCCGTGCTGTCAGCAGCGCCCTTGTCTTGCTGGATCATGACCCTGAGGCGTTGTCAGTGCTCAAGGTACACAGTAAAGCTGCTTGAGTCTGAAAGTAGCCGCTCGTTGGCACCTTCTGTATATCCAAAGAAGGCTAATTCTTTGCAGATTCAGCAGCTACGGTTGCTACCAGAACGGGAACCGCGGCAGGTACCCCCCCTTCCCGAGCAGCCGCCACAACCCGGCAGACCCCAGCAACGCCAGGATGAAGCCGGCCAGCCGGAAAAACATCCCGCGCAGTCGGCTAGAAACAGCGGCTGATAGAGAACCGAACAGGAACAGCAGCGGCAAGGTACCCAAGCCGAGGGCGGCCATCATGGCGCCCCCCTTGAATGGGCTGCCACAACCGGCAGCCGCAATCAGCGGCGCATAGACCAGCCCGCACGGCAGAAACCCGAGCATCATCCCGAGCGGAAAGGCGCGTGCCGGACCCGGTTCTGCCAAAGCCCAGCGCAAGGCCCTCCCCGGCAGCCACCCCCCACCGGTTTCAAGGGAGAAGAGATTGAAAGCGGAGAAGCGCAATGCGGACGCGATCCCGATCACGATGACGAACAGGTTGGCCGCGGCAAAAACCCAAAAGGCGAGCGCGCTCATGGCAAGGAGATCGAGGGAAGCACCGATGAAGCCGGCCGCCACCCCGAGCATGGCGTAAGTCGAGATCCGTCCCAGGTTGTAGAAAAGCTGAAAAAGCTGGCGGCTAACCGGCGTTGCGGCAGGCCGGGTCATGCCGATGGCGGCCACAATGCCGCCACACATCCCGAGACAATGGGGACTGCCGGCCAAGCCGGCAAGGAAGGCAAGCCACACTTCAGTCATCGTCGTTCCCCTCATCCTCATCCTCATCATCCAGCATCCGGTATTTCGGCCGTTCGGTGTCATCGAACTCACCGCGCTTCACCGCCCAGATAAAGACCAGCCAGCAGCCGGCGCCAAGGAGCAGAGAAAGGACAATCAGCATGATGAGGGAATTTTCCACGATGAAGCCTCGTAAATGCAATAGAACGCGGATCATATCTGATTTGAACAGATAAAAGCGGATTTCGGAGCTGAAACTGAATTTTTTGGTTTGATCCGTGAAAAATCCGTCCAATCCGACTTTTCCGTGTTCTATTTGTTGTGGTTCTCCTGTCCGCACAATTCAAACCGGACATGGAACAGTTTCAATCTGAAGCAGGGTACACTCCGGGTCCTCTGTGGCTCCGTGTTTCAAATTTCAAGCGCGTCAGGCGCAGCGAATTCCCCACCACGCAGAGGGAACTGGCTGCCATGGCTGCCGCCGCATAAATTGGCGTAAGCCGGCCGGTCATGGCGAGCGGAATGCCGACCAGGTTATAGATGAAGGCCCACGCCAGATTTTGCCGGATTATGCGCATGGTCCGCTTCGCTACCTGGTGGGCAAAGCGGATGCTGTCGAAATTGGGCCTGGTCAGGACCAGATCGGAGGTAGCCAAGGCGATGTCGGTACCACCGGCCATGGCGCACCCCACATCGGCGGCAGCAAGGGCCGGGGCGTCATTGATCCCGTCACCGACCATGAGGATCTGCCGGCCGGCGGCGCGCAGGTGCTCCAGGTAAGCGACCTTGTCGGCGGGGGTTAGATCCCCGGCAGCCTCCCTAATACCAACCGTGGCAGCAATCTCCCGTACAGTAGCCCGGCGGTCGCCGCTGAGCAGGACGCTCCCGATCCGCTGCCCGGACAGATACTCGATCAGCGGCTGTCCCGACTCACGCAGCCGGTCAGCCAGGATGATGGCCCCGACATACACACCATTCTCTGCCACATAGACCTGCGTCCCGCCAGCCGGAAGCTCCAGCAAGTCTAGCGGCATGCTCCCCCCCAACGCCGAGATGAAACGGGCACTCCCCACCGCCACCCGCTCCCCTTCGACATCAGCAGTGATCCCGCCACCCGCTTCGGTCTGGCAATCCCGACAGAGGGGAATTACGATCCGCTGCCGCATCGCATAATCGACGATGCCATGGGCCAGTGGATGCTGCGATGCGGCTTCCGCCGAAGCTGCCAGGGAGATCAGGCGCTCCAGGTCACAACCGGCGGCCGGCAGCAGATGGGTGACCACCGGCTTCCCGCCGGTCAGGGTGCCGGTCTTGTCAAAAGCGACAACATCCACCTTGCTAAGCCGCTCCAGGACATCTCCCCCGCGGAAGATCACCCCGCCGGCGGCGGCGGCGCCGGTTCCGGCCAGCACCGCAGTCGGCGTGGCCAAACCGAGCGCACAGGGGCAGGCGATGACCAGCACCGCCAGCGCCGTCATCAACGAGACCTCCGTGGCACTGCCGCCCGCTCGCAGATAAAGAAAGGTTCCGGCAGCCAGCAGCAGCACCCCAGGCACAAACAGGGCCGAGACCCGGTCGGCGACCGCCTGAATCGGCGCCTTTCTCCCCTGAGCCTCTTCCACCAGCCGGGCGATCCTGGCAACGAAGCTGTCGCCGGCCAGCCGCTCCACCTTAAGATGGACAGTACCGGTCAGGTTGACGCTGCCGGCGACCACCTCGCATCCCACTGTTTTCCCAACTGGCAGCGGCTCGCCGGTGGCCGGCGATTCATCCACGTCGGTCTGGCCTGCGACCAGCGTACCATCAACGGCGAACCGCTCTCCAGGCTTTACCAGCAGCAGGTCGCCGACCGCCAGCCGGAAAACCTCGATTCTTGCCACCTCTCCGTCACGCAGCAGGCTCACTTCGTCCGGCGTCAGGTTGAGAAGACTTTCCACCCCCTGGGCTGCGCGCCGCCGGGCGCCAAGCTCCAGCAACCTGCCGATCAGAAGCAGGGTGACGATCATTGCCGCCGTTTCGAAATAGACCTCGCCGCCGGTCAGCATGGCGTGAATACTGTAACCATAGGAAACCAGGGCACCGAGGGCGATCAACAGGTCCATGTTCGGCGTCCGATTCCTCAGGCTCAACCAGGCGCCACGGATAAATGGCCAGCCGGCATAGAAGACAACCGGCGTTGCGACCAGCAGTGAAAAAAGCTGCATCAGCGATTTGATCCGGGGGGCGATCCCCTGCAGATAACCGGCATACAGGGCGAAGGAATAGGCCATCAGCTGCATGGTGAGAAAGAAGGCGGTGCCGAAACGGATGAAGAGCCCCTGCCTTTCCCGGGCAGCCGCCTCTTCGACCGCCCCTTGGGAGTAAGGGCGCGGCACATAGCCAAGCCG
>JANXYN010000154.1 GCA_025356035.1 Geobacteraceae bacterium | reverse complement strand
TAGGAGGCTTCCTGGCGCATAGCGTGGAGGTCACCCCTTTTGCCGAGGGTAATCATCTTCTCGGCGATGGAGCGAAGCTCTTTGGCCTTTGCATCGGTGGTGGTTATTTTTTCATGATTGAGGAAGGAAGTGACCATGTTTCTGAACATGGCAATCCTGTGGCTGGTGGTCCTTCCCAGTCTTCTGCCGGATTTATTATGACGCATGTTTCACGTTTCCTTTCGCATCTAGTTCTTTAGCAGGGACGTATTGCGATACGACCTTACTCTTCTTCTTTACGCTCGCCCCTGATCCGACGAAGCACTTCCGGGTCGGGAAAGCTGTCGATCTTCATTCCAAGCGTCAGTCCCATGTCGACCAGGATGTCCTTGATCTCGTTGAGCGACTTGCGGCCGAAGTTCTGCGTTTTCAGCATCTCCGCTTCGGAGCGTGACACCAGTTCGCCGATCATCTTGATCCCGGCGTTCTTCAGACAGTTCGCCGAACGTACCGACAGCTCCAGTTCGTCCACCGACCGGTAGAGGTTTTCATTGATCTTTTCCCGGTCCTCTTCGCTGGTGAGCTCATGGAGTGGCTCCGACTCTTCATCAAAATTGATGAAGATGGTAAGCTGCTCTTTCATGATCTTGGCGGCGTAAGCGACTGCATCTTCCGGTTTAACGCTGCCATCGGTCCAGACTTCCAGGGAAAGCTTGTCATAGTCGGTCATCTGCCCAACACGGGCGTTGCTGACATTGAAATTCACCTTCTGGATCGGTGAATAGATCGAATCGATGGGGATAGTCCCCACCGAAGCCTTCTCGTCACGGTTCCGATCAGCCGGGATATACCCTTTGCCCATCTTGACCACGATCTCCATCTCCAGATTGGCGTCCTTGGAGCAGGTGGCAATATGGTGATCGGCGTTGAGGATTTCCACGTTTGCGTCGGCAATGATGTCACCGGCCGTCACTACCCCTTCACCCTTGCGGACGATCCGGACGGTGCGCGACTCGTAGCCGTGCATCTTCATCCTGACACCCTTGAGGTTGAGGATCACAT
This sequence comes from Geobacteraceae bacterium, assembly GCA_025356035.1. GTDB lineage: Bacteria > Desulfobacterota > Desulfuromonadia > Geobacterales > Geobacteraceae > JANXYN01. The sequence continues at coordinate 13,917 of JANXYN010000154.1, read as the reverse complement.
CGGTAACATCCTCGCTTACCCCGGGGATGGCGGAGAATTCGTGGAGCACCCCCTTGATCTTTACTGAGGAAACTGCAGCCCCCTGCAGCGAAGAGAGGAGAATCCTGCGCAGCGAGTTGCCAAGGGTGGTGCCGAAACCACGCTCAAAAGGTTCCGCATAAAATTTGCCATATGTATTGGTCAAGGATTCCGCTTCAACCTGCAACCGCTTCGGTTTGATCAGGTCGCGCCAGTTCTTATACATCTATATCCTCCCTTTAAGCGGTTAATGTGCCGTTACTTGGAGTATAGCTCAACAATGAGTTGTTCCTGGATCGGGGCGGTAATGTCTTCCCTTGCCGGAAGCGACTTGATGACCCCTTTAAAAGCAACCTTATCCAGCTCAAGCCACTGCGGAATTCCACGGCGTACAACCGCCTCCAGAGATTCGTTAACACAGGCAACCTTGCGGCTCTTCTCCCTAAGCTCAACTACATCGCCCACCCGCACCTGATAGGAGGGGATATTGACTTTCTTGCCATTGACCGTAAAATGGCAATGCCGCACCAGGATCCGCGCTTCGGTCCGCGAAGAAGCGAAGCCGAGCCGGTAAACGGTATTGTCAAGGCGCCGTTCCAGCAAGAACAGAAGATTCTCGCCGGTGACACCCTTCATCCGGTCCGCTTCCTCAAAATAACCACGGAACTGTTTTTCCAGGATCCCGTAGATGCGCCGCACTTTTTGTTTTTCGCGGAGCTGGACGCCGTAGCTGGAAACCTTAATCCGACCCTGGCCGTGCTGGCCCGGGGGGTAATTTCTCCGTTTGATGGCGCATTTATCTGTATAGCAACGCTCGCCCTTGAGAAACAGCTCTATGTTCTCCCTTCTGCACAATCTGCATGAGGGACCTGTATATCTAGCCAATGAAAACCTCCTTCTTTTGATTCAGATGCTTAGACTCTTCTTCTTTTGGGGGGACGGCAACCGTTATGCGGAATCGGCGTCACATCGCGGATCATGGTAATGTTGAAGCCGGCGGCCTGCAGCGCACGTAGCGCTGACTCACGACCGGAACCGGGCCCCTTGACAACCACCTCGATGTTTCTGAGACCGTGTTCCTGGGCTTTTTTTGCACAGTCCTCAGCAGCCATCTGGGCTGCAAACGGCGTGCTCTTGCGCGACCCTTTGAACCCTTTGCAGCCGGAAGTGGACCAGGCCAGCACATTGCCGACCGTGTCGGTAATGGTGATCATTGTATTGTTAAAGGTAGCCTGGATATGTGCCACCCCAGTGGAAATATTCTTCCGTTCCTTTTTCTTCCTGACGACCTTCTTAACCGGGTTTGCCATTATTCCTCCAGATAGTTATACTATTTCTTCTTGCCGGCCACGGTTCTGGCAGGCCCTTTCCTGGTGCGGGCATTGGTCTTGGTCCGCTGTCCGTTAACAGGAAGTCCTTTACGATGACGCAGACCACGGTAACAACCAAGATCCATCAAACGCTTGATGTTCATAGAAATTTCGCGTCGCAGGTCACCCTCAACCTTGACGTTCTTGTCGATACCTTCCCTGATCTTGGCGATGTCGGGCTCGGTCAGCTTTTCGGTTTTGGTGCTGGGGTCAACACCGGCGCCAGCAAGGATTTTCTGTGCGGTGGAACGCCCGATCCCGAAAATATAGGTCAAGGCGATCTCGATTTGTTTGTTTTTTGGTAGGTCAATACCTGAAATACGTGCCAATGCCCGGCCCTCCTGGTTAATGTTACTGTTAGCCCTGTCTCTGGGAATGCTTAGGAATTGAGCAGATGACCCGCACCGTCCCCTTGCGCTTGACAATCTTACACTTGACACAGATTTTTTTGACTGACGCTCTTACTTTCATGCTGAATCCTTTCAAGGTCCCTGGCCCCGAACTTGTCCCGCATCCTCACAGCTTAGTCAGGATGTCCGGGCCTTGGTCGGTAACCGCTACGGTATGTTCAAAATGTGCTGATAAACCGCCGTCACAGGTGATGACCGTCCAGCCATCATCGAGAATGCTGACGGCCGACTTCTTTTCATTAATCATCGGCTCAATCGCGAAAACCATGCCGGTCTTCAGCCTGACACCCTTACCCGGCGGACCGAAGTTGGGAATCTGCGGACTCTCGTGCAGGCTCCTGCCGATACCGTGCCCGACAAACTCCCGTACTACCGAGAAACCACGCGACTCCACATATCCCTGCACTGTGCTCGAAATGTCTGACAGGCGGTGATCGGGGGTGGTAACCGCGATTGCCGCATGGAGAGATTCCTCCGTAACCTGCAGCAGCCGCTGCGCGTGACCAGCAATCCTGCCGACCGGTAAAGTAACTGCCGCATCACCGTAAAAACCGCCGTAGATGACACCGAAATCGAGGCTGAGAATATCTCCTTCTGCAAGCACCTGGTTGTTCGGCATGCCGTGAACCACCTGATTGTTCGGCGAGCAACAGAGTGCGTAAGGATAACCACTATAGCCCTTGAATGCAGGCACTGCCCGGCGCTTCGCCGCTTCCTGTTCAGCCAGGGCATTCAGCGCGAGAGTCGTCATTCCCGGCTTTGCTTTTTCCGCCAACAGAGCCAGAATTTCAGCGACAATCCTGCATGGGACCCGCATCCGTTCAATCTCCTGCGGAGATTTCAGGATAATCACCCCTGCCGCCCTTCAATGATGGCCACAATCCGACGTTGAATCTCATCGATCGAGCCGATCCCGGAAATAGGCCGTAGCAGGGATTCGCCAGCGTAATATTGTTTCAGGGGCGCGGTCTGCGCTTCGTAAACCGTTAACCGTTTGCGGATAGTCTCTTCTCGGTCGTCATCGCGCTGGTACAGCTCACCACCACACTCGCAGCGATCCTTGACCTTCGGCTGGTCAAATGTCACATGGTAACCTCTTCCACATGCCCGGCAGGTCCGCCGACCGGCCATCCGCTCCAGCAATTCAGCATTGTCGACTTCAACCGAGATGACATGCTCTATAGCCCTGTCGAGACCGTTCAGCATCCGTTGCAAGGCATCAGCCTGGGCGACTGTGCGGGGAAAGCCATCGAGAATAAACCCCTTTACACAGTCCGGCTTGGCCAACCGTTCCTCGACAATACCAATCACCACTTCATCGGGAACCAGCGCCCCGCTCTCCATAAACCCTTTGGCCTTGACCCCCATGGGGGTCGCCTCACGCACTGCACCACGCAAAATATCCCCGGTAGAGATCTGGGGGATATTATACTTTTCCGTAAGGAGTTTTGCTTGGGTCCCCTTGCCAGCACCCGGAGGGCCTAGAAAAATGAGATTCATTGCAGCTCCCATCCCTCTCAGCGCCGACCCTTGATCCGCACACCCTTCATGAAGCCTTCATAGCTACGGGTGATTAGATGGGACTCGATCTGCGCCATGGTGTCCATGCCAACCCCGACGGCAATCAGCAGCCCTGTGCCGCCGAAGTAGAAAGGAAGACTCTTCAGATTGAAGAGGCCGATCAACAGGGAAGGGAGCACACAAATAAGCGAAATGTATATGGCGCCGGCAAATGTCAGCTTGGTCAGCACCCGGTCCAGATAGTCCGAGGTTTCCTTGCCGGGACGGATCCCTGGGATATAGCCACCATGCTTCTTGACGTTTTCCGCCACATCAACCGGATTGAAAGTCACAGCCGTATAGAAATAACAGAAAAAAACTATGAATGCAACATAAAAAAGATCGTACTGCCAGTTGCCCGGCACCATCTTGCCCGCCGCTTCCTTCACCCATGCAATGTTGATGAAGTTTGCTATGGTGGCCGGAAACATGATGATCGATGAGGCAAAGATCGGTGGGATTACCCCACTCATATTAACCTTGAGCGGCAGATGTGTGGTCTGAGCACCATAGGTTTTCAGCCCTACCACGCGTTTTGCGTAGTGGATGGGGAGCCGACGCTGACCGCGCTCGACAAAAACAATGCCGGCGATTACCGCAACCATCACGAGCACCACGAAGATCAGGCCAAACAGCGGCAGACTGCCACTGGCTACCAGCTTAAGACTATTCACCGCCGCGGTCGGGATACGATCCACAATACCGGCAAAGATGATCAGAGATATGCCATTGCCGATCCCACGCTCCGACATCTGTTCGCCAAGCCACATGAGAAAGGCGGTACCTGCGGTGAGGGTTAGCACTGTCATGATCCGGAAGCTCCAGCCGGGATTCATGACCACACCCATGCTTTCAAGACCGATTGAGATACCAATCCCCTGCACCACGCTCAACACAACTGTGCCATAACGAGTATACTGGATGATTTTCTTCTTCCCCGCCTCCCCTTCCTTGGAGAGCTTCTCAATGGCGGGAACCACCACGGTCAGCAACTGGAAGATGATGGAGGAGGAGATGTACGGCATGATGCCGAGGGCAAATACCGATAGCCTCTGCAAGGCACCACCGGTGAACATATCAAACATCCCGAGCAGATTGCCCTGGGCCTGCTCAAAAAATTTGGCAAGAGCGGCGCCGTCGATGCCGGGGGTCGGAATATGACAACCGATTCGGTAAACGGCCAACATGGCCAGGGAAAAAAGGATCCGCTTGCGCAGCTCCGGAATCTTGAATATGTTCTGGACAGACTCTAACAAGTCTAGATCTCCTCGATGCTGCCGCCAGCCGCCAGAATCTTCTCTTTTGCAGTGGCGCTGAATTTGTGGGCCTTCACGGTTAGAGCCTTGGTCAGCTCGCCAGTGGCAAGGATCTTCACGCCGTCACGCAAGCGTTTCACCAGGCCAGCCTTGATCATGGCCGCCACATCAACGGCGCTCCCCTTCTCAAAGGCATCCAGCTGGGTCAGGTTCACCACCGCATAATCTTTGCGGGTAAGGGGGGTAAAGCCCCTCTTCGGCAACCGACGCTGCAACGGCATCTGGCCACCCTCGAAGCCGGCCTTGATGCTCCCGCCGCTCCTGGCCTTTTGCCCCTTGTGCCCTTTGGTTGAGGTCTTGCCATGCCCGGAGCCGATACCGCGGCCGATCCGCTTTCTATTCTTTGTCGAACCGATTGCCGGTTTGAGATTATTCAATTCCATGATTGCACCCCTGCAAAAATTACTCTTCGACCTTCACCAGGTGAGAGACCTTCCTGATCATCCCGCGCACTTCGGCTGTATCCTTGAGGACCACCGTTTTATTCAGCTTGGTCAGACCCATCCCGCTCAGCACGGCCCGATGGCCGGCTGGCTTGCCGATATGGCTTCGTACCAGAGTCACTTTAAGTTCAGCTGACATATCTACCACTCCTCAGTATGATGGAACGTCTATTCGGACGCGCCCCTTCTTGCCATAATCTCTTCAGGACTACGCAACGTTCTTAATCCCTCGTAAGTTGCCTTCACCACGTTGTGGGGGTTGTTGGAACCAAGGCACTTGGAGAGGATATTATGAATTCCAGCAGCTTCAAGCACGGCCCGGGCTGCACCGCCCGCAATTACGCCGGTACCAGCAGAAGCCGGCTTCATCAGGACACGACCGGCGCCAAAATGCCCCAGAACTTCATAGGGAATGGTTGCCCCTGCCATGATCGGCACCTTGATGATATTTTTCTTCGCCTGATCGACCCCTTTGCGGATCGCCTCCGGCACCTCGTTGGCCTTGCCCAGGCCGTAGCCGACATAACCATTGCCGTCACCCACAACCACCAGGGCGGAAAAACTGAAACGACGGCCGCCTTTAACCACTTTGGCTACGCGGCTGATATGAACGACCTTGTCGGTAAGATTGAGTTCGCTAGGATTGATCTTAAGCAAGTAACGCCTCCTTGTTCTATTCTGCTAAAAGGACAGTCCGTTTTCACGGGCAGCCTCGGCCAAAGCTTTGATCCGGCCATGATAGAGAAAACCGCTCCGGTCGAACACCACCGCGGTTATTTTCTTGGCTAGCGCTTTTTTGGCAATGGCCGCGCCAACCTTTTTTGCAGCCTCAGCATTGCCGCAATGCTTGAGCCCATCTCTAACCTCTTCCTGCAGGGTAGACGCAGCAGCCAGAGTTACCCCGGTCGTATCATCGACGAGCTGGGCGTAGATATGACTGGAGCTTCTAAAGACATTGAGACGGGGGCGATCCGCAGTCCCCGATATCTTCTTCCTTACCCTGACCTTACGCTTCAGGCGGGCGATATTTTTGTCGGCTTGCGAACTCAATTTACTCTCTCCTTCAGCACATGTGCCTATTTTTTGCCGGTCTTGCCGGCTTTCCGTAAAATAACCTCGTCAGCGTATCTGATCCCCTTACCCTTGTAAGGCTCCGGACCTCTAAAGCTTCTGATCTTGGCGGCAGTCTGACCGACCAGTTCCTTGTCGATCCCCTTCACCACAATCTTGGTCATCTTATCCACTTCCACGCTGATCCCTTGAGGGATCGGGAAATTAATCGGATGGGAATAACCAAGGCTCAGGTTGAGTATCGGGCCTTTAGCCTCGGCACGGTAGCCGACGCCGGTGATATCGAGGGTGGTTTCAAACCCCTTGGTTACGCCGATCACCATATTGTTGATAAGGGTCCTGGTGAGACCGTGAGCCGAACGGGACTTGATCCCGTCATCCACGCGCGTCACGGCCAGACTTTTATCAGTCGTCGCAACGGTGACACCTTCGGTAAGGACACGGCTCAGGGTCCCTTTCGGCCCTTCCACCTTAACTACCGAGTCTTTTATCAAAACCTTGACCCCCTGGGGGATCTCGATGGGAAGTTTGCCTATTCTCGACATGCTCACTACTCCTTGCTTCCTGTTTGTTTACCAGATGGTGCAGATGAATTCGCCGCCCACCTGCGCCTCACGGGCAGCCTTGTCCGTCAGGAGCCCTTTGGAGGTGGAAAGGATCGCAATCCCCATACCGCTTTTTACCTTGGGAATATCCTCACTCTTGACATAAACCCTGCCGCCTGGTTTGCTCACGCGCTTGATCTCATTGATGACCGAATCCTTCTCGTCAATGTACTTCAGGTAAACGCGCAGGATTCCCTGCTTCTGGTCAGCTATGACCTTGTAGTTCTTGATAAAGCCTTCAGCCCTGAGTACATTGGCCAGATTCACCTTCATGTTGGATGAAGGAATATCGACTTTCTGGTGCTTTACCATATTGGCGTTGCGTATTCTCGTGAGCATATCGGCTATGGGATCAGTCATCGACATCGAACGTACTCCTCTTTTCTTTTACTTTGGCAGTTACCAGCTTGATTTGATGACACCGGGGATCTGACCGGTGGAAGCCAGTTTTCTCAGACAGATTCTGCACATGTCAAATTTACGGTAATAGGCTCTGGGGCGACCGCAGAGGGGGCAGCGGTTGTACTCACGCACCTTGAACTTGCTGCCACGCTGAGCTTTTAAGATCATTGATAATTTTGCCACTGGTTCCTCCAACCTGATTTTAATTCCTGAACGGCATACCCATTAATTTAAGCAGGGCCTTACCTTCTTTATCGGTTTTGGCCGTCGTCACGATGGTAATGTTCATCCCCTTGATCTTGTCGACCTGGTCGTAATCGATCTCCGGGAAAATCAGCTGTTCTTTAATACCGAGCGAGTAGTTGCCACGGCCGTCAAAAGCGTTACCAGCAATCCCCTTGAAGTCCCTGACGCGGGGGAGTGAAATATTCACCAGCCGGTCGAGAAATTCATACATCTGGTCCTTACGCAGCGTTACCATGCAGCCGATCGGCATGCCCTGGCGCAGCTTGAAGCTGGCAATCGACTTCTTGGCCTTGGTGATAACGGCCTTCTGACCGCTGATGGTGGAAAGCTCCACTACGGCCGAATCCAGTATCTTAACGTTCTGGGTCGCCTCACCCAGACCCATGTTGATGACGATTTTCACCAGCTTCGGAACTTCCATTACGTTCTTGTAGTTGAAGTCCTTCATCAGCTGGGGAACCAGCTCTTTCTTGTATGTCTCCTTCAGCCTTGCCATTTACGCCTCCGTCTATTTGTCAAAGGTCTCGCCGCATTTGACGCAGGCGCGGACCTTTTTCCCATCATTCAAGGTTTTGCTAGCGGTCCTGACGGCTTTGCCGCATTTGCCGCAGTAAACCAAAACGTTGGATATATGAATAGGTGACTCGATCTCGGCGATGCCACCAGGCTCATTGCCGCGAGCCCGGGTGTGCTTCTTGACGATATTGAGCCCCTCAACGAGCACGCCATCTTTCTTGGGCAGTACCTTCAACACCTTACCGGTCTTGTTCTTATCTTTACCGGTGACGACCATCACTGTGTCGCCTTTTTTCACATGCAGATTCTTGCCGAGCATTGATTTTTCTCCCACTTAAAAATTAAAGCACCTCAGGCGCAAGGGACACGATCTTCATGAACTTTTTAGCCCGGAGCTCTCTGGCGACGGGTCCAAAAATCCTGGTCCCAACCGGCTCTTTCTGGTTATTGATGACCACCCCGGAATTATCATCGAAGCGAATGTACGAGCCATCCGGACGGCCAAGCTCCTTGACGGTCCGCACCACCACGACCTTGACCACATCCCCCTTCTTCACCTTCGAGTTGGGGATCGCCTCTTTCACCGAGGCAACGATAATATCGCCAACACTGGCGTATTTACGTTTCGAACCACCGAGCACCTTAATGCAATAAAGCTTCTTGGCGCCGGAATTGTCTGCCACATCCAGTACTGTCTGCATCTGTATCATAATAAACTCCTACTTAGGCATTCTTCGCGATGATCTGTCTAATCTTCCAGCGTTTGTCCTTGCTCAACGGACGGGTCTCCTCGATCACGACCTGGTCGCCGATCTTGCAGGTGTTGTCCTTATCATGAGCCTTATACTTCACGCTCTGTTTGATGTACTTATTGTAAACCGGATGCTTGACGAGGGAAGAAACCCGGACCACCACGGTCTTGTCCATCTTGTCACTCACTACTACCCCAACCTGGGATTTTCTATTGCCGCGCTCAGTCATAATTACCTCTCTTTAACCCCTCTTTTCCCGGATAATGGTATTAACCCTGGCAATGTCCTTCTTCACTGCGGAGAGCCTGGCGGTCTTTTCCAGACGGCCGGTATGATGCTGAAACGAGAGGTTAAACAGCTCTTGAGTAAGCTCTTTATTCTTGACGTTCAGCTCGTCAACACTGAGATTTCTGATATCACTGCCCTTCATGGAGCTCCTCCCGAGAAATAAATTTGGTTGGGATGGGAAGCTTGTGGGCGGCCAACCGGAATGCCTCGCGGGCAACCTCTTCGGTAACCCCTTCCATTTCATAGAGGACCCGCCCCGGTTTGATCACACAGACCCAAGAGTCAGGTGCACCCTTCCCCTTGCCCATACGTGTCTCAGCAGGTTTGGAGGTAAGTGGCTTATCCGGGAAGATACGAATCCAGATCTTCCCGCCCCTCTTGATAAAACGTGTCATGGCAATACGGGCTGCCTCAATCTGGCGAGAGTCAAGCCAACCGCATTCGGTAGCCTGCAAGCCGTATCCGCCGAAAGCAAGGGTAACCCCACGCTGGGGGGAGCCAGACATTCTCCCCTTCATCTGCTTTCTATATTTAACTTTCTTGGGCATTAACATCGCAAAAAACTCCTGTTGCTATATTTTAGCGGAAAGTACTTCGCCTTTGAAGATCAGCACCTTTATCCCGATGAGGCCATAGGTGGTCTTGGCCTCGGCAAAGCCATAGTCAATATCCGCGCGCAAAGTATGCAGGGGTACACGACCTTCGCGGTACCACTCGGTTCGGGACATCTCAGCCCCGCCAAGCCGGCCGGAGCAGGTGATCCTGATCCCCTTGGCACCAAATTTGAGTGCCGAGCTGACGCTCTTCTTCATGGCGCGGCGAAATGCGATGCGCCGTTCCAACTGCAGGGCAACGTTCTCTGCCACCAGCTGCGCGTCCAGTTCGGGCTTCCGCACTTCCTGGATATTGAGGAATACCTCTTTATCAGTGAGGCTGGCTAGCTCCTTTTTGAGAGTTTCAACCTCGGAGCCCTTCTTGCCAATGATCAGGCCTGGCCTGGCAGTAAAGATATTGATCTTTGCCTTATTGGCGGCACGTTCAATCTCAATTTTCGAGACCCCTGAGCTGTAGAGCCGCTTTTTGAGGAATTTCTTCAGCTTCAGATCCTCGTGCAGCAGCTTGGCGTAATCGGCTTTCGCATACCATTTGGAATCCCAGGTCTTGATGACGCCAAGCCTGAAACCTATCGGATTAACTTTCTGACCCAAAACCCACCTCCAACCTTTACTTGTTTTTCTCAGCCAGGACCACGGTAATGTGGCTGGTCGGTTTTCTTATCTTACTGGCCCGGCCCATGGCACGGGGCACAAACCGCTTCAGTACCGCACCGCCGTCGACACAGATGGTCTTGACAAACAGCCGGTCCAGATCAGCGGCACCCTTTTGCTCGGCATTCGCCACCGCAGACTTGAGCAGCTTGGAAACAAGCTTAGCCGAAGGTTGTGGAGAAAAACGGAGAATTGTAAGTGCATCCTGGATCCCCTTGCCTCTGACCATATCTACAACGAGGCGCGTCTTTCGCGGGGAGAGGCGGGCAAATGTTAGTTTAGCGCTTGATTCCATCTACAGCTCCTTTGCAGATTGCTACCTGTTATTTCTTGATCTTCCCTTTTTTGTCGGAAGCATGACCAAAGAATGTCCTGGTGGGGGCAAACTCGCCAAGCTTGTGGCCAACCATGTTCTCGGTGACGAATACCGGGATGAATTTTCTGCCGTTATGCACAGCCAGGGTCAGACCGATAAAATCAGGTGTTATGGTGGAACGGCGCGACCAGGTCTTGATGACCTTTTTCGAGCCAGGACCTTCCGCCTTAACCTTCGCGGCCAGATGTCCATCAACAAAGGGTCCTTTTTTTACCGAACGTGCCATATCGTCAATCCTTTATCCGTTATTTGCTGCGCTTTTTCACAATAAAGCGAGTGGATGTTTTATTGGTCCGTGTCTTGTACCCTTTGGTCGGGATACCCCAAGGGGTTACCGGGTGACGACCACCGGAAGTACGCCCTTCGCCACCGCCGTGGGGGTGGTCAACCGGGTTCATAGCAACACCGCGAACTTTGGGGCGCTTGCCAAGCCAGCGGGAGCGGCCAGCCTTACCGATGTTAATGTTCTCATGATCGATATTACCAACCTGGCCGATGGTCGCGAGACAATCCTGCAACACCATCCGTACCTCGCCGGAAGGAAGTTTCACCTGGGCGTACTTCCCTTCCTTGGCCATCAGCTGAGCGAAAGTGCCGGCGCTGCGGGCCAGCTGTGCCCCTTTGCCAAGCTTCATCTCGATATTATGAATGATGGTACCAAGCGGTATTGCCCTGAGGGGAAGGGTATTGCCCGGCTTTATATCCGCTTTGGCGCTGGAGATGATGGTATCACCAACCTTCAGTTCCAGCGGGGCCAGGATATAACGCTTCTCGCCGTCCACGTAATGAAGCAGGGCAATACGCGCGCTCCGATTCGGGTCATACTCGATACTCGCCACCTTGGCGGGGATATCAATCTTGTCCCGGCGGAAATCGATGATCCGGTAACGTTTGGTCGCACCGCCGCCGATGTGGCGCGAGGTAACCCGGCCATTTGAGTTGCGGCCGCCGGTCTTTTTCAGGGTCATCACCAGCGACTTTTCCGGCCGTGCGCAGGTAATCTCTTCAAAGGTGGAACAGGTCTGATGTCTACGACCCGCTGATGTCGGTTTATAACTTTTGATCGCCATTATTCAAACTCCGCTCGATAATTAAACTTCGAAGAAATCAGCAGTGGTTCCCTTTTTCAGGGTTACATAGGCCTTTTTCCAGTTGGAACGTTTTCCCACGTTCTTGCCGACCCGCTTAACCTTGCCGGCGACATTCACCGTGTTGACGTTTACCACCTCAACCTTGAGCAACTGCTCAACCGCTGCCTTGATCTCGATCTTGTTGGCGTCACGATGCACCACGAAGGCTACTATGTTTTTGGCATCCTTCTCAAGGGTGGTCTTTTCGGAAACCAGGGGCTTTCTGACAACATCGTAGATATTCATGGCTGCAACGCTCCTTCAACTTTCCGTACTGCATCCTGGGTGAAGATGACGCTTTGAAATTTCATTATATCATAGATGTTCAGCCCTTCTGATTTCAGGACCTTTACATCCTTCACGTTGCGAGCAGACAGTTCGAGATTATTATTGGCACTCTCGACAATCACCAGCGTCTTGGCTACATCAAAACCTTTCAGGACATCGACAAAGTCTTTGGTGGAAATCTCTTTCAGCTCAAAGCCGTTCAACACCGTCAGCTTGTTCTCTTTAAACAGCAGGGAGAGTGCCGACCTGAGCGCAGCCTTGCGGGCCTTTTTGTTCATCGCGAGGTTGTAATCCTTCGGTTGCGGGCCAAAGGCCACACCACCACCAGGATACTGAGGCGCCCTTTTGCAGCCCTGACGGGCCTGGCCTGTCCCCTTCTGCTTGAACGGCTTCTTGCCACTGCCGGCGACCAGCGCACGGTTCTTCACTGCCACAGTACCGGCACGCCGGTTGGCCAGCTGAATCTTCACGGCCTCGTGGATGAGATATTCCTTTACTTCGCCGTTGAACACCGCGTCGCTCAACTCCATCTCGCCAACTTTTTTCTTATTGATATCAAATACGTCTATAGTCGCCATAAGCTTTCTCCGGTATCTGCTGGATTACTTTTTTGCCTTGACACTGTCCCTGATCAGGACCAAACCATTAGTGGAACCGGGGACAGCCCCCTTGATCAGCAGCAGATTCTCTGCCAGATCGACCCTAACCACCTGCAGCCTCTGCACGGTGACCCTGGTGTTCCCCATCTGGCCAGGCATCTTCTTCCCCTTGAAAACGCGGGAAGGTGTTGCCGACGTGCCAATGGAACCGGGAGCCCGGTGGAACCTTGAACCATGGGAAGAACGGCCCCCTTTAAAGCCCCAGCGCTTAATAACGCCCTGGAAACCTTTACCGATGCTGGTGCCGGTAACATCAATCAAATCACCGACGGCAAAGAGGTCAGCATTGATGGCATCACCCACCGCGTACTGGTCAATATTTTCGAGCCGAATCTCACGCAGCTGGACGAAAGGCCCCTTGCCGGCTGCCTTGCAATGACCAAGCAGTGGCCGATTCGCCGAATGCGCCTTCTTCTCTTCAAGACCAACCTGGATGGCATTGTACCCATCCTTCTCAATGGTCTTTTTCTGGACAACGACACAGGGGCCGGCTTGCACCACTGTCACCGGAATCCGGCGGCCATCTTCAACGAAGATCTGGGTCATGCCCAGTTTTTTTCCAATCAATCCCTTCATCATGGTTGCTCTTCCTATTCTTGAATTCGCGTTTAAAGCTTAATTTCCACATCGACGCCGGCAGAAAGATCCAGCTTCATGAGCGCGTCCACGGTTTGCTGGGTCGGCTCAAGAATATCGATGAGGCGCTTGTGAGTCCTGATTTCGAACTGCTCGCGGGATTTCTTGTCCACGTGCGGCCCGCGCAGAACGCAGTACTTGTTGATGATCGTGGGGAGCGGAATCGGACCCGCGATCCTGGCGCCGGTTCTCTTGGCGGTATCCACAATCTCAACGACCGACTGATCCAGCAACTTGTGGTCATATGCTTTCAAACGTATGCGTATTTTCTGGCTTGGCATTTGTTCCTCGTTTTTGGTTAATCGTACGACGTACGACGTGCGACGTGCTGCGTGATTTTAACGTCGCACGTCGCACGACGCACGGATTATTCGATGATGGAGCTTACCACGCCGGCGCCCACGGTGCGGCCACCTTCGCGGATCGCGAAGCGCAGACCTTCGTCCATGGCGATCGGGGTGATCAGGTTGACGGTCACGGCGATGTTGTCGCCCGGCATTACCATTTCAGTCCCGGCGGGGAGTTCGACGATGCCGGTCACGTCGGTGGTCCGGAAGTAGAAC
>JANXYN010000150.1 GCA_025356035.1 Geobacteraceae bacterium | reverse complement strand
CCTCCGTGGTGAAATAGGTGTTTATTTGCTGTTGATCAGAATCTCCGCATCGGCCGGCATTCCCGGTTTCAGTTCAAGCTGCGGATTGGCGATGGTGATCTTGATCCGGTAGACCAGCTTGACCCGCTCTTTTTGGGTCTGGACATTCTTCGGCGTGAATTCGGCGTCGGCGGCGATGAAGGTCACCACCCCCGGATACTTCCTTCCCGGCCAGGTGTCGGTGGTGACTTGGGCCTTTTGCCCGAGCTTGACCTGGCCCAGGTCGGTCTCGTTGATGTAGGCCCTCAGCCAGACGCTTTCTATCTCTGCTACGCTGACAACCGGTGTGCCGGCCGCCACCTGCTCGCCCGGTTCGATGTTCTTTGCCAGCACTACACCGCTTAAGGGGGCAGCAAGAATGGCGTAGCCAAGCCTGGTCTTGGCCAGCGCCAGGGCTGCCTCGGCCTGCTTCTCCATGGCGCGGGCCTGGTCAATCTTTTCCTTGCGTGGCCCTTTCCGGAGCAGGGTAAGCTGCTCCTGTGCCAGCCGCAGCTGCGCTTCCGCTGCTTCAAATGCGCTCCTGGTCGTGTCAAGGTCGCGGGTGGAGATGACCTCCTTGCGGTAGAGCGCCTGCTGTCTCGCATAATCTACCTTCAACCGCCCAAACTCAGCCTGGGCCTTGGCCAGCGTTGCTTCCCCCTGGCCGATCTCTTCAACTCGCGAGCCCGCCTTTAGCTCGGCGAGGGTTGCCCGGGCTGCCGCAAGATCGGCCTGACGCAACTCCACCTCTTGCTCCAGGTCAATGCTGTCGAGGCGCGCCACCAGCTGCCCGGCCTTGACCCGGTCGCCTTCATCGACCAGCCGTTCCAGAACGCGCCCAGAGAGCTTGAAGCTCAGCTCCACCTGGGTGGTCTCGATATTGCCCGATACCCGGATGCCAGTTTTGTCAGTAACGTTGTGCTGGGCGACAAAGTAGATTATGCTGCCGGCAACGACTGCCAACAGGACGACAAGGGGAAGCAGCAAACGTTTCATGGGGGTGCTCCTTGAACAGCAGGTGAAGAGTCGAACTTGGTGGCAAGCGGCGCTGGATAGCCAACATCGCCGCGTCATAGGCCAAGCTAAGATTTGCCATTTTGCACTATTTGTCAATACTTAATTATACCAGCTCTACGCTGTACGCGCAGGTGGGCGTTCAATTTTCATGCGGTTAATGGCGAAACCAGTGAGCGGCGTTATAATTTTGCAGGAGCAGAATTCCGCTGGGTGAGGTACTATGATCGTCATCGAGACTTTCAAGGGGAAGAGCGTCACCGACCACCGTGTGGAGATCGTTGAGCGGAAGGGGACCGGCCATCCCGACTTCATCTGTGATGCCGTCATGGATGCGATCTCGGTGGCCCTGTCCGGGGCGTACCTCCGGGAGTTTGGTGCGATTCTCCACCACAATATCGACAAGGGGCTGCTGGCGGCGGGGCGGGTGGAGAAATGGTATGGCGGCGGTCGTGTGTTGCAGCCGATGGAACTTACCATCGGCGACCGCGCCACGTTCGGCGCCGGTGGCCGGGAGCTGCCGGTGGCCGAGATCGCCATCGGTGCAGCCAAGCAATGGTTTCGTGAGCATCTGCGCTTTGTCGACCCGGAGCAGCACGTCCGCTACCGGCCGGTCCTCGCTCACGGCTCGGCGGAGCTGACCGACATCTTTGCCCGGCCAGGGCGGGTGCTTCCCGCCAACGACACCTCGGCCGCGGTCGGCTATTACCCCCTGAGTCCCACCGAGCAGGTGGTCCTGGAACTGGAGCACCATCTCAATTCGGTGGGGTTCAAGGCCGCTTTTCCGGACACCGGGGAGGACGTCAAGGTGATGGGGCTCCGCCAGGGGAAAACTCTCGATCTGACCGTGGCCATGCCGCTCCTGGCCAGCCAGGTCGGATCGGAAGCAGCATACTTCGCCCGGAAAGCGGAGATTCAAAGGGAGCTGGAACGGTTTGTGGCGGCTTGCCCCGGCTATACCAGTCGGGAAGTCCACTTCAACACTCTCGACGTCGCCGGACGCGGGCTGAATGGTATATACCTGAGTCTTCTTGGTACTTCGGCGGAGGATGCCGATTCAGGGCAGGTGGGGCGTGGCAATCGTGTCAACGGACTGATTTCCATGAACCGTCCGATGGGGACCGAGGCGGCAGCAGGGAAGAACCCGGTGAGTCATGTGGGAAAGATCTACAACGTCCTGGCCCATCGGCTCGCCCGGCAGATTTATGAGGAGATCGGCGGTGTTCGGGAGGTCTATGTGCTGCTGCTGAGCCGGATCGGTACCCCCATCGACCGACCGCAGATGGCAACAGCCCAGCTACTGCTGGAGCGCGGCCGGCGGATTGACGAGATCGCCCGCCAGGCGGAGGAGATCTTTGTGCGGGAGTTTGCCGGCATCGCCAATTTATGCCTGGAACTGGGGCGGGGGAAGTACCCGATCTGTTGAGGAACGAGGGGGATATAATGGAAGAGCGGATCACCGATATCGAAATACAACTCATGCACCAGGAATCCACCATCCAGCAGCTCAATGAGGTGGTGATCAGCCAGCAGCGGCAGATCGAACTCCTGCTGGCCGAGTTTGCGATCCTCAAGCAGCAGCTCCAGTCGGTGGCCTTCTCGGAGATCAGGGATGAAGGGGATGAAGTGCCGCCGCCCCATTACTAAAGACCCTACAACGCCATATTTGAGCGCTCACTGCGTTGGCTCGTTGTCGGTCTCCTGCAGGGGCGCACTGCAGTGCGCCCCTACTTTACGCCTCCGGGGCCTCCTCCTCGCCGCCTTGTGATCATCTCAAATCTGACGTTGTATTAGTGATAAGGTTGAGCTTGTCGTAGTTTATAAATCGTTAAGACCAGGGGGACTTTATGGGACAGTCATTCAGGCCTGGCGGTGGCCGTAGGCCGTCGCCACCGGCCAAATCCCAGGCGGAACTGGACGAAATTGTGCGCCGAATGAGGACAGAGCGGGAATCTGGCGAGAACTACCGGGAAAAATCGTTGAAACTGCATGGCTGGATCTGCGCCAAGTGCGGCCGGGAATTTGAGCTCAACAACCTGCAGCTTCTTACGGTCCACCATAAGGATGGCAACCACAATTACAACCCCCCCGATGGCTCCAATTGGGAAAACCTTTGCGTTTACTGCCATGATGACGAGCATAGCCGGGGGATCCTTGCCGACTACCTGCAGGGAAAAGTTAGTGGCCGGTGAGCGCAGTGTGGTAGGGGCCGGCATTATTTTTGCTTAAATTATGTCCAGATATTATCTACCTTGCCACGACGGAGCATTTGCCGATGAGAGAGCTGCGTAAGCACGAACGCTTTGAGCTTGCCCTGCAGGTTCGGGTAACGAGACCAGACAGGGAAACCATTGTTGGGACCACACGGGATTTCAGTAACGGCGGTGCTTTTATCCATGCTGATTTCGTGCCTTCGCCTGCAGCGGGCGATGAGATGCTGCTGCAGCTGACTTCCCCGGTAAACGGCCAGCCAGCACCGGTCCTGAAGGGGCGAGTGGTGCGAGTCGCTGCTGAGGGTATCGCCTTCGAATTTATCAAAGATGAGTAACTGAGTCCCCGCGTTTTGCAGGTTCCCCAGCCCATCAGGCTGCTGTGGAGTCTTGCCAAGACCGGGGGCCATTGCTTCCTGCCCGCCTGCGGAGAACCGTGATTGCCTTTGCACCAGCCCCGTCCTTGTTTAACACCTAATATCGAAGCAGTGTCTTGACAAATGCAAGAGTAAGTATAAAATTAGCGCAACTTAACAATCACACTCCTCCTGGGTGCCGCTCATATTGTCGCGGAATTTCTTTATTCCACAGGAGGTGGAATTATGGGGATTATGCCATGTCGAGATTGGATGTGAGGGTTAAAACAAGATTACCTGCCAGCGTGTATTTCCTTTCCGGAGTTGACCAGCGTGAGGAAACGGTTACCGTTAACGAGTTAAGTTTAAGCGGTGCCTTGATAGAAGGCCTATCTTTTGAGATTAAAGAGCCAATCACCATCTCGCCAAAATTTCCAAACCTCGGCAAAATCGAGTTGTTTGCCGAGGTTGTAAGGGCTAACAATAGTCGTGCTGCCGTGCGCTTCTATTATCCCGACAGAACTATCATACCGATGCTCTGGGATTATCTGCTGGAGGCTCTGTCGAGCCAGGAGGGGTGCCCATACTGTGGCCATAACAACGGTGCGGGGGGAAAATCCTGCGGGAAATGCGGCAACTATCTGGATTTCAAGGATGCAGCCTATCTTGACAGGCATTTTGTAAATACTTTTACGGCAAGGATAAAGGGAAGACAGAACAGGCTAGAATCTGAGCACCTCCAGAGGATTATCAGTTTTATCGATACGGAATTGCTGAATATTCAAGGGCAATCGCCGGATCGTGAGTTCGTAGGGACTTCTCCCGCCCTGCTTGATGTGTTCTCTATGATAAGGAAAGTCGCCCGGACCGACATGAGCGTTCTCATTCTTGGAGAAAGCGGTACCGGGAAGGAACTTACGGCTGCTGCCATTCATGAAAGGAGTGAACGAAAGAGGAAACCCTTTATCGCTGTCAACTGTGCTGCCATACCGGAGGGGCTGCTTGAGGCAGAGCTCTTTGGCTATGAAAAGGGGGCTTTCACCGGCGCCTACGCAACGAAACTGGGCAAATTCGAAATTGCCGATGGTGGCACGCTTTTCCTGGACGAAATAGGGGATCTATCACCCGGCTTGCAGGCCAAGCTGCTAAGGTTTCTTGAGGACAGGACGGTTGAAAAGGTCGGAGCCAAAAGCGGCAGGAAGGTGGACGTGCGAATCGTCGCGGCTACGAACTGCGACCTGAACGGCATGATCGAGAAAGGGAGTTTCCGGCACGACCTCTTTTTCAGGCTCAATGCCTTTACCATCAAGCTCCCGCCTTTGAGAGAGCGGGGTGAGGATCCGGTACTCCTGGCCAAGTACTTCTTAAAAAAAATCGGGCTGGCTGGCAAAAGCTCGCTCAAAGGTTTTTCCGAGGCAGCCTTGCGGGCGATCAGAGAATATTCCTGGCCAGGGAATGTGAGGGAGCTTATCAATAAGGTGCGAAGGGGAGCGGTGATGGCCGGCGGAGAGTTCATAGAGCCTTGTGACATGGAACTGGACCGGCAGACCATAACCATTGGCAAAGAACCTACCACCTTTAGCGACAAGGTCTCTGAAGCCAAGAAAGACCTGGTACTGGAGGCGCTTGCCACTTCCAATTTTGTCATTGCCCGCGCCGCGAGGGTTTTACGCATAAGCAGGCCAAGTCTCTATGCATTGATGAAAAAGTACGAGATAAAACTTCCCTCCCAATAAGTCGTTTAGATCTAAGTTTGCCCGCCCACGTTTGCAAGTAACCAGGGTCCATCCACGTTTCCGGATGGACCCTGGTTAACATCTCCTGCTGTTTTCCTTTCACTGTTTTTCGCCAAACAGAAACTTCCTGCTACTTGTCATTTCCTCGCTGCTTATCTGTAGGCTCTGGCGCACTACCCCGGCCACCTCAGCGGCAAAACCATCTGTCGGGCGCATTTCTGAGCTTTGGACAGGTCGGACCTCTCCCTATGGTTAACCGCCGCCATATCCTCCAGACTGTCACAAGTAAAAGCGTGGAGTCCCTTTAATTCCGCTACTAGTTCACGAAGTGTAAAGCTCCTGTAAAGTGAAACCGTCCGTCAGCTTTACACTTCTGTCATGGCACCAATTGCCAAGTTGCCGATATCACACGCTTTTTACTTTGGCACGGCAGTTGCTAAAGAAAGCTTAAATATTACTAATGTTATTCGTAAAATGTGAGCAGGAAAAACCCAATGAAAAGAGTCCTTCAAAGTTTCCTTTTTCTGCTTCTTGCTGTTGGGACCGCAGCTGCAGAAGAGACAATAGTGCTTGCCGGGCTGGGGACGCTGGATGTTTCCATATACAGCCCACTGGCCAGAGGGAAGGCTCTTTATGACTGCGGGGAGATTAATGGTGCCAACTTTTTCAGCCCGGCACAGCCTGACTTGGAGGGAGCAAAGCTCAGTGATGAGGAGCTTGGAGTTGTAAAGGGGCGCGCACTTGGTCCCCTCACTCCTGATAGCGGTAGCAGCAGAATTTCAGCCATCATTTTATGGGACGAGACGACGCCGAAGCGGAGTCCAGCTACGACCCTCAATCTGAGGGAAGGACAGATCATCAGCACAATATCAATCAAAGGGGGTGAGTGGACACACTGAACTGACTGAAACTCGCAGGGCTGCACAAAGATGGCGTAAAATTTGGAGCACACAAACTAACTCAACAAAGGAGAGAACAAAATGAAACGGACACTAATCAGCTTATTGGCAATTCTGGCACTTGTAGTGGCTTTCAGCATCCCGGCACTGGCAGACGAAAGCGTTGCGAAAACCTCGGATTCTGCCGTTTCCCAGGACGGCGGCACGGCTGTTAATGTAGACGTAAATAAGACCAGCACCGAAACTGAAACTACTACCATTAACAAAGCCGAAGATTCCAATAACACCAAAACTGTTACCGTCAACAAACCTGAAACTACTACCGTTACCAAAACCGAAGACTCTGGCAACACCAAAACTGTTGACATCGACAAAACGTCGACCGAAACTACGACCGTTAACAAAACCGAAGACTCTAACAACGTCAAAACTATTAACGCCGACAAAACTGTCAGCGTTAACAAATCCGTTGAAGTGAAGAAGAATGAAGATTCGTTCAACGACAATTCCAAAACCATTTCAGTGACCAAGAGCGAAGACTCTCACGACAGCAAAACTGTAGACGTCAACAAGACAAATAGCGAAAATGATCATTCCTACAATACTGAAACCAAGACAAGCACCGAAACCAAAACCGAAACCAGCAGCGAAATAAAAGATTCCAACAACAACTCCAGTGTCAATATCGGTAGTGTAGACATCGCCGTTGCCAAGAGCGACTTGGCTGGAGCAATTTCAGGAACCTGCATTGATCTCGGTGGCAAAAAATCGTCGCTTTATACCGGCAACAACAATATGACCGACAGCTTTGGCAGTGCCGCCGGCATCAGTGCGGCAGCCCAGAACACCGGCGTGAACTCGCTGATTCAGCAATCCGTTACCGTGCAGGTTAACAAACCATAAAAAAGTCTTACCTGAGATGTTCGCCCGGTGGCGGTCATTCCGCTACCGGGTATTTCCCGTTTGAGGCGGGACAAATTAGTGAGAACGGCCCAAAATCAGGAGGCGGAGTATGCGACACATCATAAAAGCTCTCGTAGCTGGAATTTCTCTACTTGGATGCACATTTTGGGTTCAGGTGTGTCAGGCGGAAAACGTTGGCCTCCAATCGCCCATGTCTAATGATGTTTTGAGCAGCTTAGAGGTCGGCAGTGCCATATCCAACGATGATTTGAGGCAGCAAACCGGTCGTCAGGATACGGTGAATGATCAGCTGATCCAGCTGAACAACATGAGGGTCAACGCGGCGGTTAACGGGAATTTCCTGACTTCTACCGCCACCGGCAACAATTCCCTGAACCAGGATGCTTTTTCCAACGCGAGTGGCATCGCGACGGTCATTCAGAACACGGGTAACCAGGTAATCATCCAGAATCCCCTGATTATGAATTTGTACATGAATTGAGTATGCGTGCCATGAAAATGCCACTGGTTGGCCTCATTTTAGTTGTTAGCTTGTTAATGGCGGCGGTCACTGCGGAGGCAGGGTCCGTCGTGGTGCCTGGCAATTTTTCGGTCAAGGTGACCAGCCTGAAGGAAACCCGCTTCAGTACCGTTATCCAGCAACAGTATGACTACAGTTGCGGGTCTGCAGCGCTGGCCACCTTGCTTACTTATCATTACGAGGACCCTGTCAGTGAACAGGTGGTCTTGAAGGCCATGTTTGACCACGGGGACCAGGAAAAGATCCGCAAAGAAGGATTCTCGCTCCTTGACATGAAGGTCTATCTGGAGAACAACGGGTACCAGGCGGACGGCTTCAAAGTTCCCCTTGATAGGCTGCGAGAAATAGGAGTGCCTGCGATCGCTCTGATCAACAATAATGGATACAGGCATTTTGTCGTGATCAAGGGGGTGACGGAGAAGGAGGTCCTGACGGGAGACCCGTCCCTGGGGCTGCGGATCGTGCCACGTGCCGAGTTCGAGAAGATGTGGAACGGACTCGTTTTTTTGGCGCGCAACAAGAAGAATGTGGCGAAGAACTATTTCAATCGTACGCAGGACTGGCATGTGAGGAAGCAGGCGCCGCTTGACATCGCTTTGACAAGGAGGGGATTAGCAGATGTGTCCCTGTTCTTGCCGGTGCGAGGCGGTTTAGGTTTATGAAGGAGAGTGACATGGGAACGCCTTTGAAAGTACGATACCTGATAACAGTCATCGTCTTTACTCTTGTGATGCCTGCTATTGCCGATGAACTAACACCATACCAGATTGCCACCGATCAAGAACTGGCCGCCATGCGCGGAGGCTTCGTCATGAACGACGATTTGCAGATCTCGGTCGGCATCGAAAGGGTCATTTATATAAATGGTGTCATGCAGGCAATTCATACGCTGAACTTTCCCCAGATCGGTACGGCAATCAATCAATCATCGGCCGCGCAGTTGCGGGCCTCCATGATTACACTGGTGCAGAATGGTCCAGGCAACAGTTTTGTGCCGACCAATGCCGGCAGTAATACACTGCCTGGTGGACAAACCTTCGTCCAAAACACCTTGGACAGACAGCTCATCCAGAACCTGACCATGATCAATGCAGCGGTCAAGAATCTCGATCTGTTTCGCAAAATGAACCTTTCTTCCGTGGTGCAAGGTCAGCTGATCCGCGCGGGGCGCTGACCGGGGCTATTCCAGGCGCAAGGTTTTCGTTGAAAACCCATTTTGCCATTTCCCGCTGCTTCACGACGAGGCAGCGGGTTGTTTTTTTTACCCGCCAGGCCTACAAGGGATAGCGGCGAGAACTAAGCCGGTCAGAGATAACCGCTTTCAGGCCAGGCAGGCAGATTCCACCATGCATGTTTCCAAAAGCCCCGGGCATATTAGTCGTTACCACGTCTCTGATGGTGGTAAGGCAAGACAAATTAATTCATAAAATTTGAAATATTTAATTCGTGTGGTATATTTGGTTCCACAGGTTGTTGGCCGAGGCATGCGGCATGAACTGCGACCCTCGGGTTAGCCGTCGCGGAAAATATTCCCGGCTATCCGGTGATCGCTTGGATGTTGGCGCTAGGGAGGGTGAAGGATGTCTACCTGGATGAACAAAATGAGCGTAGTGTTGACGGGAGCGACGCTCCTGTTTTGTTTTTTCGCTGCCAACAAGGCCTCTGCAGCGGACGCTGTCATCAGTGGCGTTCCGTCGGAGTTCACCAAGTCCACCAGCGTTACCTTGACCATTGGCGGAGCCGATCTGGTTGCTTATAAATATATATACAGCTATAACGGTACCGCCAGCGGCGAGTCAGCAGAGTATGACATCAGTATCCCGATAAACCTTACATCACTCAAGGAAGGGGCGCACCAGGTAGACGTGCTCAGCAAGGACAGCGCCGACAACTGGCAGGCAACCCCCACAATTGCCAGTTGGACGGTCGATCTGACTCCACCGGCCCTGCAGATTTCCGCCCTTGCCGATGGCGCATACACCAATATCAGTACTCTCAATCTCCAGGGTACGGTCTCCGATGCGAACGGCATCCCGGCCCTTACTGTCAATGGCGCCACGGTAACGGTCAGCCAGCCAGACGGCTCTTTCAGTCATCCGCTGGTGCTGACCACCGGGGCAAACACCGTAACTACTGTCGCCACTGACGTTGCGGGAAATCAAACCAGCGACACGAGAACCATCACCCTCGACAAGACTGCTCCTGCGCTCGCCATCACTACCCCGGCGGACAACAGCAAGACCAGCCTCATCCCGGTTGGTGTCACTGGCACTGTGGACGAATCGAGTACGGTGGAGGTAACGGTAACCAACAACGGGAATTCCGTCAGCGGGTCTCCCTACAGTGCCACCATGTCGGGCACCAGCTTTTCGGCATCTGTTAATGTTGACCCTGGGCTCAACACCATCGAAGTGACTGCTACCGATACGGCACAGAACAAGGTCACGCAGAAAAGATCCGTTACCTACGACAACACCCAACCATCCCTCGCCGTTACCGATCCGGCGCAAGACTTAAAAACAAAACAAAGCAGCATCACGATCAGGGGAACGGTATCCGACGCTCTGACTGCAGTCACCATCACCATAACCATGGGTACCGACACGTTCGCGCCGACGGTCACAAACGGAACCTTTGAGCAGCTGATCACATTCCCCACTGGGAATACCTACCAGATAATGGTCAAGGCGACCGACGAGGTGGGGAATGAAACCACGGTCGTAAGAAATATCATTTATGACGGGACAGCGCCGACGGTGATAAGCGCCACATCAGCCACTCCTGACGGTTATTATAATGCCGGAAAGGTCGTCGCCATAACGGTAAACTTCAGCGAGCCGGTTACCTCCGCCGGTTTGACCATCGACCTCAATTCAGGGGCTTCCATCACCACCGGGGCGTTGTCCAATGCCCAAAGCTTCAGCGGAAACTATACTGTGGCAGCCGGTCAGAATTCGCCAGGTCTGAGCATAGCTAAAATATCCGGTACCATCACCGATTCCGTCGGCAATGCCACCGTCGATCCGACTGTGGGACAAAACTTTGCAAACAGGAAAATCGTTATTGATACCACGCCGCCGGACACCACGATCACGGCGCAGCCGCCGAACCCGACGAACCAGACCAGCGCCACCTTCAGCTTCAGCAGCAGCAAACCGACTGGCGCAACCTTCGAGTGCAGCCTTGACGGTGGTACAACGCCAGCGTATGTGGCCTGTACTACGCCGAGTAGCTACAGCGCGCTTTCCGCAGGTAGCCATACCTTCCATGTCCGGGCAATAGATCAGGCCGGCAACGTTGACCAAGCGCCAGCGACGTACAGTTGGACCGTCGACACGACAGCGCCGACCGTCGTCAGCGCCACCTCGACCACGGGGGACGGCTATTACAAAGCTGGTAAAGTCATCGATATCACGCTAACCTTCAGTAAGCCGGTTTCTTCCAGTGGCCTTACCATCGCCCTGGATTCGGGAGCCAGCATCACAACCGGCCCATTGACCGGCGCAACCAGCTATAGCGGAAACTATACCGTGGCAGATGGTCAGAATTCGCCAGGTCTGAGCATAACTAAAATAACCGGCACCATTACCGATAGCGGCGGCAATGCCACCGTCGATCCGACTTTTCCTGGGGGGCAAAACTTTGCAAACAGGAAAATCGTTATTGATACCACGCCGCCGGACACCACGATCACGGCGCAGCCGCCGAACCCGACGAACCAGACCAGCTCCAGCTTCAGTTTCAGCAGCAGCAAACCGACTGGCGCAATCTTCGAGTGCAGCCTTGACGGCGGGACAACGCCAGCGTATGTGTCCTGTACTACGCCGAGTAGCTACAGCGCGCTTGCTGCGGGGAGCCATACCTTCCGTGTTCGGGCAATAGATCAGGCCGGAAACGTTGACCAAACGCCAGCGACGTACAGTTGGTCCGTCGACACGACAGCACCGACCGTCGTCAGCGTCACCTCGACCACAGGGGATGGCTATTACAAAGCGGGGAAAGTCATTAATATCACGCTGACCTTCAGTAAGCCGGTTTCTTCCAGTGGTCTGACCATCGCCCTGAATTCGGGAGCCAGCATCACAACCGGCCCATTGACCGGCGCAACCAGCTATAGCGGAAGCTACACCGTGGCAGCCAGTCAGACCTCGCCAAGTCTGAGCATCATCAATCCTCTCACCGGCACAATAACCGATGCCGCGACAAACGCAACAACCAACCCTGACATTCCCGACGGACGGAATCTCTCGGATAGTAAAGTCATGGTAATTGATACCACCGCGCCACAGGTGAATGCCGGGGGTAATCAGATCAGGAATGGGACCTTTACCCAGGTGGCCACGGCTACTGACGACAACCCGCAGACCTACATCTGGAGCAAGCAGGCGGGATCAGGAACCATCAGCTTTGGTTCGGCAACCGCCCTGACAACTCCTGTTACAGCTACTGCCGACGGGACCTACACTCTCCGCTTTACCGTCACCGATGCAGCGGGCAACTCCGCATTCAGCGACATGAACTTGGTATGGGACACGGAACCGCCCAATACCAGCATTAGCACCCAGCCGCTAGAACTCTCCAATAAGGTGGCAGTCAGCTTTAAGTTCAGTTCAACCGAAACCGGTTCCACCTTTGAGTGCAGTCTGGAGAGCAATAATCCCTATTCTCCGTGTCAATCTCCGGCCAGTTTTACTCTTGCCGATGGCGGCCACAGCTTCAGCGTCCGGGCCATAGATCAGGCAGGCAACACCGATCCGACCCCGGCAAGCTATGCCTGGACCATCGACACGATAGCTCCCGCGCTGGCCTTCGATCCCTCAACGCCTTCCGATGGGTCATTCACCAACAATGGGACACTATTGATGAAAGGGTCTGTTTCGGATGCCGGGACCGGTGTGAAAAGCTTCACCATCAAGGGGACCGCCGTGCCACCCGCATCAGACGGCTCGTTCAGCTATTCTCTGGCTTTGGCTGCCGGTGCCAATGTTATTACCACCATTGCCACCGACAATGCAGGGAATCAGACCAGCGACACCAGAACCGTCCACTATGACACGACTGCTCCTAGTATCACCATTACGGCCCCGGCGGTAGACACGAAGACAAACATAGCAACCATTGATGTGACCGGCACGGTGGGAAAACCGAGCACGGTGGTGATAACGGTGACCAACAACGGGAATCCAGTCACCGGCTCTCCCTACAATGCCACCATGACCAATTACGACTTTAAGGCGGCAGCGGTCAATCTCGGCAGCGGGGTCAACACCATTGGGATAACTGCAACCGACACCGTTGTGGGAAACAGCGCCACGGTGACCAGGACTGTCACCTTTGACAACCAGCCCCCGTCCCTTACCGTGACGGTCCCCGCCACGGACATTACCACCAACCAGAGCTCCCTCACTGTAAAGGGAACGGTATCCGACACCCAAACCACCGTCAGCGTAACCGTCTCCAAAGACACCGAGACCGTCTCCACGCCAGTGGTAAACGGCGCGTTTGAGCAGACCATCACCTTTGCAGCTGAAAATCCTTATCTGATCGCCGTCAAGGCGACCGATGCGGCGGGGAACGAGACCTTGGTGCAGAGAAAAGTTACCTTTGTTACTACCAAGCCGGTCATCAGCTTTACTGAGCCGGTCGACAGCAGCAAGCCGACCGACAAGCAAACGGTCACCAACAAGCAAACGGTCACTGTTA
Organism: Geobacteraceae bacterium; assembly: GCA_025356035.1. GTDB lineage: Bacteria > Desulfobacterota > Desulfuromonadia > Geobacterales > Geobacteraceae > JANXYN01. Next base: position 21,880 of record JANXYN010000150.1, on the reverse strand, counting down.
AAGGTTCGGTGGATAAGGTGAACACGACGGTCACCATGCAGGTAAATGGTTCGCCCCAGCCTATCGGCTTGAATAGTAACAGCTTCAGCGCGCAGGCAACCCTTGCTCCCGGTGACAATACCATCACGATAATCGACAAGGACCAGGCCGGGAACATAGGCTCGAATAGTTTCAAAATCACCTATGATGAGACGTTGCCGTCCCTTATCATAACCTCCCCAAGCCAGATCTTGACGCGATCACCGCTCGACAAAAAAAGCATGACGATAACAGGGACGGTGTCCGACGCCCGGACTGCTGTCAGCGTAACCATCACCATCGATCCCGATCCCATCGATAAAACCAAGGACAATCCGTTAACGCAGACGGTAACATACAATGGAAACATCGGAACTTTTAACCAGGATATAACTTTTTCCGAACAGAAGGTCTACCTGGTTGTTGTCAAGGCTACGGATGGGGGGGGGAACGAAACCACCGACCAGCGCAGGATTCTCTTCGGGGCTCTGGACGGGAACCTCGATGGTAAAGGCGAGGTGGATGTCCTCGATGCCCTGCAAGCCCTCCGTATTGCCGTCGGTCTTGACCAAATGGATGACAAATACCTGGTCCACGGCGACGTGGCACCGCTGGTGGAAGTCGATGGAAAGTTTGTGTCAGTGCCGAACAACAAGATAGATGTAGGCGATGCCGTGGTGATCCTGAAGAAAATTGTCGAAAAGCAATAGGCCAACTGAGAGCGGGAGGTTGGCAGTTCGGCACCGAATCTACTTATCAAAAAAGGTTAGACGGACATGAAAATGCGAATCCTATTATGCAGCTTCATCTCTGCCCTGGTGGCCTTTGGCTTGGTCAGTTGCGGATTTGGCGGGTTTAGTGGCAGCGACACCGGCGGGGCGACGCCCGCCGGTTCCTCCCCAGTGGAAACGGCGGTGAGTGGCACGGCCGCCAAGGGAGTCCTCAGGAAAGGGACTGTTCAAATCTATGCGGTAAACTCCGACGGCTCTGTCGGGAACCTGCTGCAGACCACCACCACCGATGCGGGCGGTCATTATTCAGTCAAAATCCATTATCGCGGGACGCTCCTGGTAAAGGCCTTTGGCGAATATCTCGATGAGGCGACCGGCCAGATTTTGACTATCCCGGCGAGCAAACCGCTGCGGGCGGCTGTTACGGCAGCACCCGAGACCGCGATGTTAACAATTGCCGTCACACCCCTGACGGAGTTGGCGGTGCGACAGGCGGGGAATCTGCTGACTGAAACCAGTATCAATGCGGCAAACACACTGCTGTCGGATCTGTTCAAGGTGGACATTATCAACACCCAGCCGCTGGAATTCACGGCTACTACATTTGACAGTGCTTATTCAACGCAGGAGGAGAAGGAGTATACCCTTGTTCTGGCCGCCATTTCCCAGCTGGCGAGCAAAGATGCCGATTCTGATTCCGACGCGAAGTTGCAGAACACCCTGAACAGTATAAGCAAAGATATCACCGGCGGCATAATGTCGGCGCAGACGGCTGGTAGCATCATGGCGGCACTGGTTGAATTTCTCGGGTCGGTTAACAACATCTCCGGCATCAATGATGTAAACCAGACAAATCTGTGCAATTTGGGGGGGAGCGTCCGGGTTGTCAGGCTCAGTACGGTCGTGAGTGCGGGAGTTATTAGCATGAAAGGGTTAAATGCCACCGTAAATCTGCCAGCAGGGGTGACACTGCGGGCCGATTTTACAACGGGAAAAACACCGACAACACCGATCGGTGGCTTCGTGATGACCTCCGGCGTAACCCCAACGACACAAAATACTTTATTTGGCAGCAGTTACACCCCTCCGGACGGCACTAAGCCAGCCGCGGTGACAATCGCGCTATCATCTGACGTACCGATCTTGACCGGCGAGTTTGCCTTGCTGCGCTGCGACTTTCCAGTCGTACCGCCACAGCCCGATTTCACATTTTCAAATTTCGCAGTTTTTAATGACAACGGCGCGGAAATCCCGGGGGTTAGTTTTTCTGCCAGCGTTGATTGACATTGCAACGGTCTGCTGCAGTTTTGGAGATGCATCCGGCGGAGCTGGCAGGGGAGGGGGGGCGTTGAATGGTCAGCTTCAAGCTTTTGGCAGGAATCCGCAACTCGTCAGAAATTGATGGGGACGCGTAGTGTCAGCTGAACGTCCGGAGCCGCTTGCGTGAGGCCAGCTGCGATCGAAAGGTTGTAGCTGGTCTTTTCGTTGTACTTATAGGAGTATCCGATCAGCAGGCTTCCCACCTGACTAATCAGTGATCCCGGGATGATTACGCCATTCTGCTTGACCTTGCCGACCACGCTGTGGTCATAACCGATGCTGAAAGAGGCCTTTTCGTTCAGAGACAGCCCCATCCCGAAATTGAAGCCGATGATATCGCCCGGGTCGTATCTTCCCTGCAGGGACAGCGGGCCGGTATCGACTTGTCGCTCCGCGTTCCACATATAGCTGAAGCTGCCGAAAAATACCACCGGATCGGAGGGAAAGATTGCGGTCAGGCTCGGCTGAATACCCCAAAACCCCGATCCGTTTGGCAGTTCGGTAGGGAGTAGTTGTCCACCAGCGCCCGCCACGGTGGTTGAATAGTTGATGTCGAACGGATCCTTGCCGGTATCGGACTTTATCCGCAGCCCGATGATATAGTAAGGATCGTTGCCACTGGGCTGGTTTAGCTGATAGCGCAGGGCAAACTCCACATCGCCAATGCCGTTGCCGTCAGCGCTGAAAACCTGGGCGACAGAATTTGTGGTTGACTGGGTTGCTGACGACTCGGTTCGATATACGTATGGGATCTTGGTTTCCAGCTCGAGCCGGTTGGTGATGCCGTAACGAACTGACAGCGCGGCGACGAGGGTGTTGCTTTCCACGTTCCGAATGTCGATGAGGCCGATGGTAACGGAGGGAATATAAGTGTACCCCACCAGTGCAATCCGATTAGATGAGGAATGGGCATATTGGAGAGATGGTTCCAGGACGAAGGTACCTCGTGGTGTTAGTACCCCGGTCTGCTCAAAGATGGTTGTGGCTTCAACTGGATGTGTATCCTTTTGCTGTTCCGGCGGCTGGCCGACCTGCTGGGGCGGAGCCTCGTCATTTTTGGGGGCAGGTTGTTGTTGAACCGGCTGGCTTTCCTGCTGGTTGGCGTTGGCTGGCGCAAGCTTGTCCGGGGTTCCACCCTCGGCAAAACCCGGCATGGTAGCCACCAGGCAGATGAAGATGGCAATACAGCTGGAAAGTTTCAAATTCATACCAGTCCCCCCTGAGTCCGGCCGAGGTTATTCAATAGTTTTCCCTCTAGCCGTGCGTCGCATTAAAAGAAGTCAATTGGTAAACGTTAGCAAAAAATAGTTTATTGTCAATGAATGGGTGGGGGAAAAATTGCAACCTTGGCCGGTTGCCGGGAGCTGACGGGGTTAAGAGGCGAAGGCTGACGTCGGATGGTCTTGGTACTGCCACTTCATCATGGCTATTGCCTATTGCCACCCAAACATTTATAATCACATGCGTAATGGTTTCCATCAATTAATACAGTATGGGGTGACAACATGATGAGGGGAATGGTGATGTTGGGGTGCCTGTTCTTTGCCACGGCGGCCTTCGGCTTCGGCACAGGGGCTGAGGGGTGTGGGGGGGATTGCACCGGCTGCCACAAGATAACAAAGGAAGATGCGGCAGCGATTATAAGCAAGCTGGAGCCGGGGATGGTGGTGGAGGATATCTCGCTTGCCCCGGTTGGCGGCCTTTATCAGCTTACCGTGAAAAAGAATGGGCAGGCAGGGGTCGCCTACCTTGATTTTGCCAAGAAGCACCTGGTGGCGGGTAGGATCATCGACATCGCCAGTCGTTCGGACCTGACCCAGTCCACCATGCGGAAGGTCGAGGAGTCAATGGTGGTGGATCTGACGAAGATCCCTCTCGACAACACTGTGGTGATGGGTAACCGCAAGGGGAAAAAGACGCTCTGGCTCTTTACCGACCCGGAGTGCCCCTATTGCGGCAAGATCCACCAGGAACTCAGCCAGCTCGTCAAGGAAGATCCGCAGCTGAAGGTCTACATCGTCCTCAATCCGCTTCCGATCCATCCGGACGCCAAGTGGAAGAGCGAGTCGATCCTCTGCAAGGCCAGAGATAATATGGCTGGAGCGCTTAAGATGCTGGAGGATAGTTACAACAAGAAGGCTTTGTCGAAGCTTGCCTGCGGCAAGGACTACGCAGGGGAGAGTGTCAAACTCGCCGGCTCCCTCGGCCTTGGCACCACCCCGACCCTGGTTCTCCCCAACGGCCATATCAGCATCGGCGCCAAGAAAAAGGATGACATCAAGGCACTTCTGGAGCAGGCGCTGAAAGTCAACTAACAGGAACTATGCTACTGCAGGACAAAGCCCCGCTGCCTCGGATGAAGCAACGGGGCTTTGTTGTGTGGTTGACTATTCTCGGTGCGCCTTTGAACAGCGATGCACCAAGCTCATAACGAAGATTATTTCACTAAAAATCCTGTAACCCTTTATACTTAATTTTGGCTTTTTCCAGCTCTGCCGCCAACTCCGCTGGCAGATTTGCCTTGAGCTCTTGCGCTGCTGCTTTGAAGTCATTCTCAGACTTGTTGGCCGCATTGGTAAAACTGGGCAAGTTGCCAGAAGGAGCAAGGGTCAAGGCATATAAATTGGTGGATATATTATAGAGTTTGCCAAGCTTCTCGTTTGTGTCGCTAAATTTCTGGGGCGGCGTAGATAATCGCAGCATGATTTTCTCGGTTGCATCTTTTGCCGTAGTAACTTTAGACTGGTCATCCGCACTGATGCTTGGTACGCCAGAAGCAGTGATTTTCGCGCACGCTTTGAGACTTACATCTGCCCCATTTTTTATTATGTAGAGTGCTCGGGTAAAATTTTCTGAATATTGCTGTTCCGCTTTTGCTTTAAGATAGTAGCGGCCTCCCATTACCGCGGACGCTACGACAATGACTATAAGGCCGACAGTAATCAGAAGTGCCTTCGGTGAAGACTCACTGGATGATTGTGTCCCGGCGTAAGCCAACCGCTCCGAGCCGTAACCAGAGTAACCCGCTTTGTAACCGGAACCGAAGGAAAAGTCCAGTTCCTGTATCGCTTCCCATATCTTTCGGGCCTTCTTTCGGATGACATGGGGAATTTCCGTCGCAATATACTCAGGGTATAGAACCCCGCAGGCTGGGCAGTGAATGGTATTGCCGAGCTCACCCCCACAATGCACGCAATTTATTGCTCCAGCTTTTCGGTAGGCCCTTCCGGCGAATGGTTCTTTACTTAGCAGAAAACGTGCCCTGCACTCGGGACATTTGCCGGTGGTCCCCTGTTCCGGGATCTCTGACAGATCTAACTCTATTTTGGCGGTGCATTTCGGGCAAGAACAGGTCATAATTTATTCACCTTCTCATAAGGGCATGTTAATTGGATATAAACCATCTCAAAAACGTGCCCCCAGCCCGGCGTAACTTCCTTCGCTGGCGCGGATAATGTCATCCGCACTGGCGTGTTTTGGGTCGCTTGGGTCTGTGGGGTCGACGGGGAGCGCTTCCGTGGTTGCCCCGTCTGCGCCCTTGCTGTAAATATCAAAAGATTTTTCGTTAGTGACATTTTCTGCGATGTCCAGATAAACAGGAGTTTTATTGTATACATAAGGGTTGCCCCATGGGTCGCGCATGTCATGACGTCCTATGGCGTCCAAATTATCGGGGAGCTTATTCTGGTCGATCACGAAGGCATTGATTTCTTTGTCCAGTGTGCGAATCTCCGAAGCGGCCCGTGCCGTCTTGGCTTTGTTTACTATTTCGGGATAAGCAGGGATGGCAAAGGCAGCTTAATATCGCGAGGATTGCTATGACTATGATGAGCTCAACCAGCGTAAACCCCTTTTGGTCAAGGGCGGCTGAAACATGATCCGGAGCGACAACAGCCAGCACGCTGCAGGTATCTACAATATCATAGTTTACATTAGTTTTTTCTTGAGTATTCATAGGGATTCATCCATGGGTGCGCTCTTAACCGTTGGTCTTTAATTCAAATATCATCAGATTTAACAAGCAAAAAATGCAGTCGGAAGAAAAATAACCGCTCATAAGCTAAAGTTTTCCATGCAAAAGGGTTGCACTGTCCAAAGCCGTGTGCAAACAAGTTACCGCAATATGTTTGCCAATCTTGCAGCTAGAGCATTATTCCTTTTGGTTTCCCCCTTCAAACCCAGCACACAGCCCTTGCTAATTTGGAACGGCAGTTACTCGGCTTTCCAAGTGGGGTGAAGAATTCAACCGACTACTTTCGTCGCCGAATACAGGCACTTAGCAGGGGAGAGTGCCGCCAACATTCCACTCCGCGAGATCTCTGGGTTGCACGTCATGGGGCAGCAGATCTCAAGGATTAAGGGCTTCCTCGAAAAAAGGGAACAAGACAATTGTAAAAATAAGTTTGTCTAAGTATGTTCACTGTTCGGATCCTATTATGCGGCAATATTTGTCACTTGAACCCTAATTTGACAGAAAATATACCTAATACAAGGACCGTCATTCATTTAGGATGCAGTTGGGCGCGCAAATGCTTCCAAAATGCACTACCCAATGTACGTCCGATCTTTAGTCAGACCGTCTTTACAGCTCCTTCCTTGGGCGATAAAAGGCCACGGCATTCTCGTAAAGAACTTTTCGCGCCATCGCTTCCCCCAAGGTTTCCACTATCAGGTCCAGATCGGCATCGGTGTAGGGCCGCGGTGCACGGGTTGAGGGAAGATCTGTGCCGAACATCAGGGCGTCGGGGTTGGCCGCGCAAATTGCCCTCAAGGCCCCCGGTACCTCGAAGTTCACCCGGCCGAAACCGGTCGCCTTAACGTGGACGCCGCGCTCAACAAGGCTCAGCAGGACAGCGAAGCCCTCCTTTGAGAGCCCCAGATGGTCGATGCTTACCGCGGGGAGCTTTACCAGGGTGTTGTGCAGCTCGGGGAGGTCTCGGGAGTCGACATACAGCTCCACATGCCAGCGGGCCAGTTGGAAAATCCGCAGGGCCAGACTTTCGAGGTGCTCCACCCTTTCCGAGCCGCCCCGCTTGAGATTGAAGCGGATGGCCCGCACTCCCAGCTCGTCCAGCCGCATTACTTCCTCATCGGAAACCGACGCCGGCAATTGGGTCACCCCGACAAAGCGGGGGCCGAGTTTCTGCAGGGCATCGATCAAATAGGTCTGGTCCAGGGCCTGAAAGGAGCCGGAGACAATGGCCCCCCCCGCCAGGTTGAGGATTCCGGTGCGGGCCAGATAATCCTCGCAGGTAAAATCGTCGGGGAGGTAGCCTTCATTGGGGACCAAGGGGAAGCGCCGGTCGATAATATGGAAATGGCTGTCAAAAACCCGCAAAGCTCCGGCTTTGTTCGCTAAGGACATGGCAACAAATCTCCCTGGCTGGAATTGTCCACCGCGGTGAAATCAAAATGAATTTTGCCCCCTCACTTGAACTCCGGCAGTAGCGTCATCAGCCGCCAATGTTTTATATCGCCCTCCCCCACGTAACTCCACTTCTGGTTGTCCTGTACTGTCTTCACCCGAGTCGAGGGGATGAGGTAGTAGTCGATCTCCGCCTTGACCTTTGCCTCGCCCTTGGCCGGTTCGCACTCCATACTGAGGACCCGGTAATCGACTACCGTCACGTCCTTGGCCGCCTTGACCCTGGCGGCGAAATCTTTGCTCAGCTCTTCGGGCGGAAAGATGGCGCAGGCCTTGTCCAGCTCGTGCCAGCGCACCATGTGGTTATACTCTTTGGAGTTCTGCTCGAAATCCTCCCGCACGCCGGTAAGGGTGGTGCAGGCGGGCAGGATCAACAATAGCGGCAACATGAACAAATGGATACGCATAGAGTCTCCTTTTAGCGAAACAGGAAATAAAAAACTTACTGCTTAATGAACTTTACCAGCTCCACTGCGATCTCGTACTTGCCGAACGGCGGCATGAGGTAGAAGCCGCCGACCTTTCCCCTGGCGGCGGCGATGAACTCCCTGGCGATGGCGAGTCCTTCACGAACTCCCGCCTCCTTCTCTTTGCCGCGCATCCTGGCACGGATCTCCTCGGGGATGACGATCCCCGGTACCTCGTTGTGGAGGAACTCGGTGTTCCGCTCGCTCACCAACGGCAGGATGCCGGGGAGGATCGGGACGTTGAGGTGGGCGGTCTTCGCCAGCATTTCGTCAAGCCTGGCCAAGTCGTAGATCGGCTGGGTCTGGACAAAGCGGGCGCCGCTGGCGACCTTTTTCTCCAGGCGACCGAGCTGCACCTCGATCTTCGGCGAGTTGGGGTTGAAGGCGCAGCCGATGGTAAACCCGGTGCCGCGGCCGATGGGGGTGCCAGCGGCGTTGACCCCGGCGTTGAGGTCGGTCAGGAGCTTGATCAGGCCGAACGAGTTCAAGTCGAATACCGACGAGGCGCCAGCCTGCTCGCCGAGGCTGGCCGGGTCGCCGGTCACCGCCAGGACATGGCGGATGCCGAGCAGGCTCGCACCCATAAGGTCGGACTGGAGCCCCAGCAGATTCCGGTCGCGGCAGGTGATATGGACGATAACCTCGATGTCGACTTCGTGTTGGATCAGGCTGGCCAGCGCTATGTTCCCCACCCGGACCCGGGCCAGGGCATTTTCCGCCAGGTTGATGGCGTCGGCCCCCGCTTCTCTGAGGGCACGGCTTCCCGCCAGGACTTTGCTGCAGTCAAGGCCCCGGGGCGGTTCGAGCTCGACGGTGACGACCGGTTCCTTTCCCCAGCGGTCGAGAAATCCTCCCTTCCGCTGTTCCGGCTCGCGTTGCTCGGCGGCGACGGCCGCAACTGGCTGAGCGTGCCGCGCCGCCGGCTTCAGTCCCTTAAGCCGCTCGGCCAGCCGCTGAATATGGGCTGGCGTGGTGCCGCAGCAGCCCCCGATAAGATTGGCCCCGGCAGACGCCATTTCCAGCGCCATCTCGGCGAAGTAGTCGGGGGTTGTGCGGTAGATATAGCGGCCGTCCAGATATTCCGGGAAGCCGCTGTTGGGAAAAGCTGCCAGTGGCAGATCGGTCACCGCCGCCATTCGCCGGAGTGTGCGGAGAATCTCCAGCGGCCCGGCGCCGCAGTTGGCGCCGATAACGTCAGCCCCGGCGGCGGCCAGTGAGGCCACAACCTGCTCAACTTTTATTCCGCCGCTGATCCGGCCAGTTTCCAGATAGGCCATGCTGGCTATTACTGGAAGTCCGGTTTCTTTGGCCGCAGCCAGGGCACACTGCAACTGGGGGAGGGCGGAGAAGGTTTCAAGGAGAAGGAGGTCCACCCCCCCCTCGGCCAGTGGTTGGCACTGCTGGCGAAAGATCTCGATCATCTCGGCGGTGGTAAACTCCCGCTCCTCCCCTTTGATGCGGGCGAGGGGGCCGACGGAGCCGGCGACAAAGACGTCTTTGCCTGCCGCTGCCTGCCGGGCCAGCCCCGCGCCGGTCAGGTTGATGTCGCGCAGCTTCTTCTCCAGGCCGATGGCCTGCAGCTTGGTGTAGTTGGCGCCGAAGGTGTTGGTCTCGATCAGCTGGGCGCCGGCGGCGATGTATTCGGCATGAAGTTCCTGCACCAGCCCTGGCCGGACCAGGTTGAGGTGTTCGAAGTTGGCATCCAGGCTCACGCCGCGGCTGTAGAGCATGGTGCCAGTGGCGCCGTCACCTACCAGTACCTGGTATTTTAGTCGGTCAAGGAAGTTCACAAGCTACTCCGTTTCACAGTTTTTCTGGAGTTTTTATGATAATTCATAGTATAACCAACGGCAAGGCAAAAACTGCTTAGTAACCGTATTTGTGAAAGGAATCAGCATGCACGAAGCGATTAACTGGCTGGTGACGACCATTGGCACCATGGGGTATCTGGGGATCTTTGCCCTGATGGCGATGGAGAGCTCGATCATTCCCATTCCGAGCGAGCTGGTGATGCCCCCGGCGGGGTATTTGGCCCAGCAGGGAGAGATGAACATGCTGTTCGCTATCGTCTGCGGATCCCTGGGGAGTCTGGTCGGTGCCTACCTCAACTACTTTGCCGCCCACTATCTGGGCCGGCCGCTCCTCCTCAAATATGGCAAGTACGTCTGGATCAGCGAAAAGAAGTTCGCCAGGGTGGAAACCTTCTTCTTGAGCCACGGCGAGATCTCTACCTTCATCGGCCGGCTGCTGCCGGTGGTGCGCCACCTGATTTCGCTCCCCGCCGGCCTCGCCGGCATGAATCACCTCAAGTTCTCCTTCTACACAATCCTCGGCGCCACCATCTGGGTAACGGTCCTCACCTGGATCGGCTACTTCATCGGCAAGGAGCAAGAGCTCATCATGCGTTACTCCCATCAGGCCCTGATTGGCGTGGTGATCTTCAGCGCCCTGTTGATAACCGTCTATGTCTGGTGGCAGCGACGCAAGGGGCAGAAGCAGACAGGGCGGGTGTAGCTTTCAGCCTGGCTCCACTTCTGCTCTTCGAATATTCTCATATCTGCAGTGAACGCACCTCTTTAAATGACAAAAACCCCGGAGACTATCTTGTCTCCGGGGTTTTGTTTATTTACTGCATTTCCCTTTGCTACTTCGGCACCTTCTCCCAGTCTTCCAGGAACTTCTTCAGCCCGGCGTCGGTGAGCGGGTGCTTGGTGAGCTGCATAATCACCGAGTAGGGGATCGTGGCGATATCGGCGCCGATCAGGGCGGAGTTGAGGACGTGAATCGGGTTTCTGACGCTTGCCACGATGATTTCGGCGGTATAGCCGTAGTTGTCGAAGATGGTGCGGATTTCTTCAACGATCCCCATCCCGTCCTGGGAGATATCGTCAAGCCGGCCGACGAAGGGGGAGACGTAGGTGGCGCCGGCTTTAGCAGCCAGCAGCGCCTGCAGCGGGGTGAAGATCAGGGTGACGTTGGTCTTGATCTTCTTTGCATGGAGGGTTTTGGTCGCCTTTAACCCCTCGGCGGTCATCGGCACCTTGACCACGATGTTCTTGTGGATCTTGACCAGCTCTTCTGCCTCTTTGATCATGCCATTATGCTCGGTGGAGATCACCTCGGCGGAGATGGGGCCGTCGACAATCTGAACGATTTCCTTGATCACATCCTTGAAATTGCGGCCGGACTTGGCGATCAGCGACGGATTGGTGGTGACACCGTCCACCAGACCGAGCTCGTTGGCCTCCCTGATCTCCTTTACATCCGCGGTGTCGATAAAAAACTTCATGCATTGCCTCCCGATTTATTTGCTGCCGGTTTATTCTCCAGGGCGTCGCGATACTTTTCCAGACATGCCATGGAGCAGAAATAGATGCGCTTTTCTTCCAACCTGCCGACAACGGCGTCTTCCTTGGTTACATACATACCGCAGACCGGGTCGAGATGGGTCTCTTCGGACTCGACCCGTTTTTCGGTCGGCGCCTTGTCGGCGGCCCGCCCCTTGAACATCATGTACAGCACATAGCCGATCAAAGCCCAGATGAGCAATCTTGCCACAGTGGTCTCCTCAGATTTTCGTGACTCGTTCCGTTGTTTTGACACTACGGAGCAGCGCCTTGACGCTGCGGCCCAGGCCGGGGTGGATGAAGTCGGGCGCGATCTCGACCAGCGGTTCCAGCACGAATCGCCGCTCGTGCAGTCGGGGGTGCGGGATGACCAATCCCGGCTCATGGAGGATCAGGCTGCCGTAGAAAAGGAGGTCCAGATCCATGGGGCGCGGCCCCCCCGGTATTTCGCGTTTGCGCTGAAAGATGCCGGTTTCAATCTGCTGCAGCTGCCGGAGAAGTTCCTGGGGAGAAAGGGCGGTTTCCAGCCGGGCGACCGCGTTGAGAAAATTCGCCTGCTGCACCGGCCCGACCGGTTCGGTATCGAAAAAACTCGATAACGCAGCGATTTTTGTGCCAGGGAGCTTGCCGACCTCTGCCACCCCCCGCAGAAGATAGAGTTCCCGGTCCCCCTGGTTCGAGCCGAGGGCTATGAAAACTGCCGATTCCATCCGGCTGATTAGAGCACAAATCGGGGTATTCGTCAACCTTGGCGGGAGGGGGCCATGGGAGTGGAGGAATCGATTGGCGGAGTCCCCCACCTTTGCGGGGAGGGGACGAGGGGTGGGTGGGTAAATTACTTACAATTGTTCACTTTTGGGCTAGCGGGCCGAGGGGCTTCAGTCTCTCATCGCGCAGGCCGACCAGGACTGCATTGCCGGAGTCAGTCACCCGCAGTTCGCCATAACGGGCCTGGGCGTAGAGCGATGCCTGACCCTCCTGGAAGAAAAACGCCTCGGCGCCGAGGCGAACCCGCTCGCCTCGGCGGCGGTAACGGAGCAGCCGTTCCCCGGTGGCAAGGGGAGTGCCTGGCTTATAGACGTGCTTGAAGCCGACAACCCCGTTTGGATCAAGCTCCACCACCAGCTGGCCATCGGCTCCGACAGACCGGACCTGGTCGGTGATGACCGCTGGGAGGGCATACCGGAGCGCCATGTAATCCCCCTGGATCAGTGAGCGGGGGTCCACCGGCGCCAGTTTGATCAGCATGGTGGTGCCGTCTTTCAGCACCAGTTCCTTGTGGAAGATCAAAAAATTGACCGCGGCCAGGACCATGAGAGTGATCAGCCAGAGGAGCAGATTACGCATGGTGCACCTCCCTGGACAGTCCGCCCAGCCGGCGGAAGATAAAACGCACTATCAGCAGCGTAACGCCGCTGGTCATGAGCGTCAGCGACTTCAGTAGCAGGGTCTGCTGCAGGTTGTAGTAGAAAAACACCAGGAACAGGGGGAGAAACAGCAGTGCCAACCCCATCAGGACCCGATTACCCCGGTGAAAGCCGAGCAAAAGGACCAGCAGCGCGGCCGTAATGCCCGGCGCCCCCAGCAGAAACAGAGCCAGTAGAAAGGTAGCCGCAAATAATGTCAGGGCGCTAGGCGAGTCGGCAGGTACCCCGCATGATCGGAGAATTCGGAATTCAAGGGCTACTGCCAAAGCCAGCAGCCCGGCGGAGGAAAGCCACCAGCTTGTTTGATGGGTCATGAAATTAATGCCTAGCTCGTGCCATACTCCTGACGTAATCGACAAGAGGGGCAGTATCAGGAGCGCCACTACCAAGGCGTAACCGGCTGGCCTGAACAGGTCCCCCTTGCCGCTGGTTACGAGCTCTATTTCATTCTCCCAGATCAGGAAAGCTCCCACTGCGACCAGGATGATGAGGAGAAGGATCAGGTTCGGCATGTGCAGCTCGGAGCAAACGACCACCGCTGCAACAACTGCGATCAGGGTGGAGATGAAGCGGTGGGTGGCGTCACGGTAGAGGATGAGCAGGACGATTTCCATGACGATGGTGGCCAACGCGGCCCCTGTATCGTTCCCATCTTTGGCGATGCCGCCAATGACCATGGCCTGGCCGGCGAAGCTCGCGGCTAGAAGGAGCTGATTGAGGAAGATATGCTCGAAGAATCTTCTGCCGGCGGTTGCGGTCGCGATGAGGACCACGCCGAGCAGGAAGATGGTCTGCGCCGAATTGATCCGGAGGGTGATGCCGATGAAGACCAGCACAAATAGCGCAGCCAGCCAGGCGCTGGCGCCCAGTAGCGCCCTTACATACCAAGGCGTGGCCAGGGGCGCTGATTCGACGGCAAGCAGCGCCATCTTTGCTGCGCCGGCATCGCTAAGGAGCCGCTCGGCACGAAGGGTGTCCAGCACTTTCCTGATGGTCGGTTCGGCGGTCATTGTTCTATCTCCCAGGCTTTGGCGGTAGCGCGCAGCCAGGCAGCCGCCGCCACCGACTGGGCGACGATCAGCAGGGCAATCGGCAGGAACATGGCGAACCCGTCATGCAGAATACTGACAATGAAAGTGGTGGCGACGATGATGGCGCTGAGAAGAGTGGCGGCAAGGATAAAGAGATCATGGCTTTTGCAGCGGAAGTACCAGAGGGCGAAAGCCACCGAGACCAGATAGAGCAGTGGTGCGAAAACGAGATAGGGGGCGTGCTCGGCGCGATAGCCGCTTTCGAAGATCAGCATCATGGTCGGGATCAGCAGCGCCAGAAGGGCGGCACAGGCAATAATCTGGGGGATCCAGCGGCCGGTTAGCCACCGGACTCCCCTGGCCGCAAACAACTCCCATGCCGCCAGTGCCATCCCGTTCAGGAGAAAGAGCGCCTCATAAAGCCCCGCGTCCGACCATCGCCCTGGTTCCAGGACCTGGCCCCAGAACAGGATAAGAGCGGTGTTGAGCAGGACCAGCAGCAGCAACCAGAGCGGTGCAAAAGCGCTGATGCACACCCAGCCGGCAATGAGAGCGGCCCAGCCGGTAAAAAGCTGGTAGGGGTCGGCGCCGGTCTGATAGGTCTGTCCGTAGACCGCCAGGAGCGGACCGAGCAGCACCGCTGCCGCCAGTAATGCAACTTTGCCGGAAAGGGTTTGCAGGCCGCGCTGCCAGGCAATGACCACTGTCGCTACCAGCACTGCTTCCAGGACGGCAAACTTGATAAATCGCCCCATTGCCGCCCAGTTATAGGCAAAAAAGAAAATGATGCCGGCGAGGGCAAGCGCCGCCCCCATCAGCAGGAGCATGGTGTTGATAAACCTTTGCCAGTCCGATTTATCCGGTAGGCAACCGGCGACAGCAAGGGCACGCTCCAGGGTTGCAGGACTCCAATTTCCCGCCTGCGCCAATCTGTGGAGCTCTCTTGGGGTGGTTTTCCGCTCGAGTGGATCAATAGTCATGTGCGCTCCGTTGTCTGAGCTGGTTTTGTCGAGCTCTGTGAGCCATGAGGTGCTCCTAATGGCCGCTACTTTGCCATATGCCGGGGAAGAGTGCAACCGCTAATTAGTTTCCATCCGGAAACGGTCCTTTTTCGCCCTGGCGGCGTCAATCTTCGGGCTTGCTTGTGCGGCGTAATTGTGTACGCCTCCGCGCAACTCCTCGATTTCCTAGCCAGGACAAAAAAATCCTCGTTTCCGAAATGGAAACCTATAGTGGCGCATCCCTCGTTTCCGGATGGACACTATTTACGGAAGGATCTCGATCTCGGTGCCGTCCGGCACCAGTCGCCAGATTTCCTCGATTTCCTCGTTGGTGACGGCGATACATCCCTTGGTCCAGTCCCAGAGCCGGTGGGCGTCACCCATCCAGGCCACGCGATCCGCGATGCCGTGAATCATGATGTCCCCGCCAGGCCGCACCCCGAGCTCCCTGGCTCGCTGGAGATCTGCCGGGCCTGGATAGGAAATGTGCAGGGAACGATGGAATCTGCTGTTGGGATTGCGCCGGTCGATGAGGTAGACACCCTCGGGGGTCCGGCCGTCCCCCTCTTTGGTTTTCGGCCCTTCAGGGGTTTGCCCGAGGGCGACCTGGAAGGTCTTGATGGCCTGACCACGGCAGTATAGCGTCAACCGTCGGGCCTTTTTCTCGATCAGCACCCGGTCGGCGTTAGCCCTTGGCGGGGCTGCCCGCAACCCCGGCGCCGCAAGGAGGGTCAGGGAAATGACCAGCAGTGGCAAAATTTTGTAGAGTAAATTTCCGTGCATAATGGCGGGTGCCCTGTCAATTCTCCCGGCAAATAAAGTTGTCTTAGTAACAGGTTGTCTGATGCCAGTTCCATGCCACGCTGTTGCGATCCATTTTCAGGCGCGTTGAATCTTGCGTCCCCTTGCTAAAACCGGTTCCTGTGGTTTACTTATCTGGCAACCGGCTGCACCGGGAAATGGCGGGTATTTCGAAAGACGGTTTCTGTTAGGCTTGTCAAAATTATGATCACCCTGAGGTTGAGGGAAATTTTGGAACTGAACCATGGCCCACCCCGACTTGATCCTCCTCCACCCGCCGAGCGTCTACAAATTCCGGGAACTCCCGATTTTTCACGGCCCGGTAAGTGACGTAGTCCCGTCCTCGTCCATTTTCGAGATCTATCCGGTAGGATTTTTGACCATCTCGGCATATCTTCAGCAACACGGCATTTCGATACGAATCATCAACCTCGCCAACAAGATGCTCGGGGAAGCCGCTTTCGATCCTGAACGGTTGCTCGCCAAGCTCTGCCCCGTCGCCTTCGGCATCGACCTGCACTGGCTTCCCCGTGTGGACGGCTCCCTTTCCCTGGCTGAATCCTTGAAAAGGCATCACCCCCACATCCCGGTTATTCTCGGCGGCCTTTCCGCAACCTATTATCATGACGAGATCATGCATGAGTATCCCTTTGTGGATTTCATTCTGTGCGGAGACTCTACAGAGGAACCGTTGTGGCTCCTCATGCAGGCGATCAAAGCCGGCAGAGGGCATGAGGCCGTTCCAAATCTGGTGTGGCGCAATGGGGAAGGGGCCATCGTAACAAACGCACTATCCCACCGCCCCGCCAACCTCGATTATCTGCAGTTAGATTACGCGCACCTGATCCGGATGGCCGTGAAATATCGGGACCTCTCGGGGTACATGCCGTTTCAAGGCTGGCTGGCGCACCCGGTCACGGCGGTCTTTACCTGCAGGGGATGTTTTCACGATTGTGCTTCGTGCGGCGGCTCACTGTCGGGATTCCAGAGAATCTGCCAGCGGGAAGCGCCGTGCTTCAGATCGCCGGACCGCCTGGCTGATGATGTTCAGAAGATAGCCGGGTTTACCGGAGCACCGATCATGGTGGTAGGCGATCTGCTCCAGGCAGGGGAGGAGTATGCCGAGCGCTTTCTTCAATGTCTGAAGCGCTATCGCATCAAAAACGAGTTGGCCTTCGAGTTTTTCCAACCTCCGCCGGAAGCATTCGTAAAGAAAGTGGCCGACGCGGTGGCGAATTTCAACGTGGAGCTGTCGCCGGAGTCCCATGATCCGCGAGTCAGGGGGGCATTTGGCAAGAGCTATGACAATGTGGAGCTGGAAAACGCCATCGAGGCTTGTCTCCGGCATGGTTGCAAGCGGATCGATCTTTTTTTCATGGTGGGGCTGCCGTACCAGAACTACGCTTCCGTCATGGACACGGTCAGCTACTGCGGGGAGCTGTTAAAAAAGTACGGCAGCCGCGGCAAACTCCTCCCGATGATTGCCCCCCTTGCGCCCTTCATCGATCCCGGCAGCCGCATCTTCGAGGCGCCGGAGAGGTTCGGCTACCGGCTCTTTTACCGGACCCTGAGAGAACACCGGCAGGCCATGCTCAAGCCGAGCTGGAAAGATACCCTGAACTACGAGACCAGGTGGATGACCAGGGACGACGTCGTCAATGCCACCTATGATGGCGCTTTGCGCCTCATCGATTTGAAGATTGACTATGACATCATCGACAGGGGGCGGGGGGCGGAGCTCAAGGAGCATATCAGAAGGGCGAAAGAGCTGATCAAGAGACTGGATGAGCCACGGGAGATGGATACCGCGCTCCGGACCGAGATCTTTGCCCTGAACCTGAGTGCTTCTCTGTGCGACAAGCGTGAGCTCGACTGGCCCATTAAGGGATGGCGATTCAACGCGGTGCGCGCGATGAAAATCCTGTTCGGCTCACTCCTCCATTGATTTGTAGCCGCTGAAAATCCCCGACATGACGCCTCCCTTCACCCTGATGTCAACGAGCCAGCCGCTGTAGACATGGTTGATAACAAAGCCGATGAGGAACCACATGGCCAGGTGATGGGCGAGCCGCAGCCACTGGCTGGGAACCAAGAGCGCCAGCCAGCCGAACAGGAAATGCATCAAGGAGTGCGGCGCATACTGGACGTACAGGGCAAAACCGGTCACGATCAGGAACAGGTAGAGGAGGAACACCAACAGATAGACGGTGGCGGCCATGGCATTCAGTCCCACCTCGTTGGGCGCCTGCCTGCTGAGGAAGACGTACCAGCGGAACACTTCCAGCATCTTGCGCCGCCCTGCGGCAGTGAACCAGGGGAAGAAGACACGCCAGCGGGCGTATTCGTTGCCGACAAAGGACCAGTAGATGCGGGCCAGCACGCTGACGGCCAAAGCATACCCGGCGACGAAATGGGCAAACCGCAGCCATCCCATCACGTACTGGGAAGGCGAGAGCGCCAGGGTCTTCGGCGCGCCGATATAGAAGCCGGTGACGCAGAGGGTGACGATGGCCAGCACATTGACCCAGTGCGTGACCCGCACCGGTATTTCCCAGACGTATTTGATGACTACTCTCCCCATTTTTGCCCCCTTCCGTCAGCCACATAGCCCTTTACTGAATTAAACCACAAATGAGAGAAACTTAAAGTCATAATTTGTTCCCGGAGTTTTGGGGTATGGGGCGCAAAATCGTCGCAGGCCCTAAATCATCGAAATTTTATGATATTATTAAAAACAGGCTGGTTCTCCTTCTTCTACTCGCGCTGCAGCTGCTTCGCAAAGCTCGTTTGCCGGATTTTGCACGGGGTATGTCATGGAACAGGACATCCTGGCGGAGATTTTTGCCGCGGAAAAGGAGGTTCAGGAGCGGCTCGCCGCTGAACAGCGCAGCTCCGAGGAGTTGCTTGCGCGCGTCAAGCGTGAGCTTGCCGAACAGCTTGCAGCTGCTGAAGAGGGGCTGAAAGAGGAGTCGGGGAAAGTTCTTGCAGACGCCCGGGAAGCCGCGGCACAGAGAGCCGTGGCCCTCCTTGCAGAGACGGTGAGCAGGGCGGATCGGCTCGACCGAATCAGCGACGAAGCCCTGCAAGAGGTTGTCGCAAAGCGCTTGACCGGCATCCTCCCCGAGGAACAATCATGATCGTCCGGATGTCGAAAGTCGAGATCGTCGGTCCGAAAGAGCACCTCTTGAGCGTCCTTTCTCTGCTCCGGGAACTCGGCGTGTTTCAGATCGAACCGGATATCAGCGGGTTCATCCCGGCGGCGGAAGAGCCCAGGGTCAGGTCGCTCTTGCTCGACGAGAAAACCCTGGCCGAACGGATCTTTTTCGAGGACCTCAAGGCGAAGCTCGATGCGCTATTTGCCTGCCTCCCTATGGTGGCGGTCCGGGAGAGCTATCTGGAGCCGCTCAGCGTGCTCGATGCCGTTGCCGCCACGGTCGAGAGACACTCTGCCGCCTGCCGTGAGCTCCATCAGCGCAAGGAGCTTCTGCAGAAGGAGTTGGCGGAGCTTAGCAGCTATGTGGTATTCCTGGGCGCACTGGAGTCGCTACTTGCCAAGGTGGATGGCGGGGGGGACCTTGAATTTATCGGGGTGACCATCAGGGACCCGGCGGCACTGGAACAGATCATGCGCCTGCTGACGCGCTTGACCGAGGGGAGATTCGAGGTGGTTAGCGCCACCGCCGACAATGGTACCGTGATCGGCCTGATCGCCCTGGAAAGGAAGTCGGCGGAAAAGGTCAGGAAAAAGCTGGGAGAGCAGCATATCCCGGAGTTGACCTTTCCGGCGTCGATGCAGCAGCTCCCCTTCCCGGAGAAGATCCGTTACCTGACCAGGCGGATTGGCGAGGTTGCCGCCGAGATTGCCATCCTGGACGGCGAGCTGACCAGTTTTGCCCAGCGCTGGGGGGCTATTTACCGGCGGGTGGGGGACTGGCTTGACGAACGGCTCGCACTCCTCAAGAGCACGGTCTATTTCCATCAGACTGGCATGTGTTTTTTCATTCACGGCTGGCTCCCTTCCGCGGATCTGGCAAGGGTGAACGACGAGTTGCGCAGGGAATTCCACGGTGCAGTGGTAGTCGAGGAGAAAAAGATCCATGAGGAGGACTTGGAGCGGATCCCGGTCGCTCTGCGCAACCCTCCGTATTTCCGACCCTTCGAGTTGTTCGCCCGGCTTTTGCCGTTGCCGCGCTACACCTCCTACGATCCGACCCCGTTCATCGCCATTTTCTTCCCACTCTTCTTCGGCATGATGCTGGGTGACGCCGGTCACGGCCTGGTGGTGCTCCTCGCATCCCTGATTCTGCAGAGAGTGTGGAAAGCACGCAGGAACTTGAGGGATGC
The DNA here is from genome assembly GCA_025356035.1 of Geobacteraceae bacterium. GTDB lineage: Bacteria > Desulfobacterota > Desulfuromonadia > Geobacterales > Geobacteraceae > JANXYN01. Next base: position 1,968 of record JANXYN010000150.1, on the reverse strand, counting down.
GGCGCGGATAATGTTCATCTCCTCCCTCTATGCCATGCTGTTCGGAGTCTTCTATGGGGAGTTCTTCGGCGAATTCGGCCGAAAGCTGTTCGGTTTCAAGCCCCTCATCACCGAACGGCGCACGGCCATTACGCCGATGCTGCTGTTCGCCCTTTCAGTGGGGATCGTGCATGTGACCCTGGGGCTCATCCTCGGCGTTTCCTCGGCGCTGAAGAGAAAGACCGTCAAAGAGGCGCTGTTCAAGCTGCTCAATATCTTCATCATTCTTTGCTTGGCTTTGCTGGCCGCCTCGCTAGTTACTCCCTTGCCGCGGCTCCTTACAACACCGGTTATCATAGCCATGCTGGCCGCCATTCCGCTCCTTTTAATCAGCGGCGGCATCATGGCCCCCTTTGAATTGCTGAAGAATGTCGGCAACATTATCTCCTATGTGCGGATCATGGCCATTGGCCTGACTTCGGTGTATCTGGCCACCGTGGCCAATGATCTGGCCGGAATGACCGGCGATATCGTGACGGGAACCATTGTCGCTGTGATGCTGCACGGGCTCGGCATTGTCATCGGGGTCTTCGCCCCCACCATCCAATCGCTCAGGCTCCAGTACGTGGAGTTCTTCAGCAAGTTCCTTGAGCATGGCGGGAAAAAGTTCGAACCGTTCAGGAAAAAATGAGAGCTGCAAATTTGCGGATCGGCAAAATCGCAAACAGGCTGTAGAGGAGGATTAGTATGGAAAAGGCATTAGTAGCACTTGCCGCGGCGCTGGCCATTGGGCTGAGTGCATTGGCTACCGGCTGGGCACAGTCTAAAATCGGCTCCGCCGGTGCTGGAGCCATCACGGAAAAACCGGAGTTGACCGGCACCATGATCATTCTGCTCGCCATTCCCGAAACCATGGTGATCCTCGGCTTCGTGGTTGCCATCATGATCCTCACCAGGTGACGGGGGAGCGATGGGAGCGAAGGAACTGATCGAAGCCCTCAGGAGCGAGGGGGAGAAACAGGCGCAGGCACTCCGGCGTAAAATCGAAGCGGAGATCGCCCGGCTCAGGGCGGATGCGTCGGCCGATCTCGACCGGTTACGTGAGGAGTATGCGCGGCAACAGGTAGCGTCCAGCAACAATGTAGAGAGAGCGATTCTGGCCGAGGCCGAGTGCAAGGCGCGGATTACCAGGCTGGCAGCAGAAAACAAGCTGGCTGAACGGCTTCATGCATTGGCTCGCAGCTCGTTATCCCTTCTACGAGATCGCGATTATGACCGCACCTTTGCACTCCTTGCGGCTGAACTTCCACTGTCAGCGTGGGAGACGGTGCGGGTGAATCCGGCCGATACCGAGCGGGCTACCGTCCTGTTTGCTGCTGCAACTATCGTGGCGGACGGCTCCATCAGCGGTGGGATGGAATGTGCCGCCGCCGGTGGGCGACTGCGGATCGTCAACACACTGGAGAAGCGGCTGGAACGATTGTGGCCGGAACTCCTGCCGGTGCTGTTCACAGAGATCGGAAAGGAAGGGTGACCGAATTGGAGCCGCTCCGTCCCATGGAAAGCCGCGGATACCCCATTGATTACCTGCTGGTCAGGATCAACGGACGGCGGTCGGAGATGATCAGCGATTGGCGAAGTCTGGCAGCCGCTGATCCCATGGAAGCTCTTCGCGCAGGACGTTACGGTGGAGTTCCCGACAGTTCGCCGGAGGCTGTGGTTTGGCTGAGGTTCCTGATCGAGCTCGACTGGCTTTATCGTCAGATGGACGAGAGGGTGCGGGACAGATTCGCGCCGGTATTTTTTTGGTTTGAGCTGCGGACCCTGCTGATTTCCCTCCGCTACCGGCGAGGAAGGGAAGCAGGAAAGCTCCCTGAACTCCTTGCCTTAAGCCTCCTTGCGGAGCGGGTGAAACGGGTCTTGACGGGTGGTGAGGAAGCCGCCGGTGTGGTTGAGCCCGTCGATGGCGGAACAGCCGGTTTCGATAAA
>JANXYN010000132.1 GCA_025356035.1 Geobacteraceae bacterium | reverse complement strand
ACGCCGCCATCGAGCGGGATAAGAGGTCCTGACCAGCCCCTGGTCACTGGTCACACATCACATATCCCCCCTCACCGCCTTTGCACAGCCCACTGTGGATAAGTTTGTGGATAAGCGCCGAAATTGTGGAAAAAGCTAAGTTTTTTCGTCAGAGTCAGACCTTTGACGCCCTGCCAGTCGCGGCTTTAGCCGTCTCCATTATTTCACGTTAATTCCTTATGATTCAATCGGTTAGGGGCTAAATTTGAATAATGCGCTAATTATATTTGCCAAACAACCGCTACCCGGCCTGGTCAAGACCCGTCTCACCCCCCCACTGTCGCCAGACCAGGCGACGGAGCTGTACCGCTGTATGCTCGGCGACACCCTGGCCAAGGTGGCGGAACTCCCCGCCACTGATCGGCTCCTCATGTACGAAGAACAGCTGGGCGCCGCCGCTTACTTCCAGCAAACCGCTGCAGGCTGCCGGCTCTACCCGCAGCGGGGCGATGATCTGGGGGATAGGATGGCAAATGCCTTTGGCCTCGCTTTCGCTGATGGATACCAGGCGGCGGTCATTATCGGTACCGATTCCCCCGACCTGCCACTTTCGTTCATCGAGGCAGCTTTCCGCGAACTGGAGCAGTCCAGTGTTGATGCGGTCTACGGCCCGAGCGAGGATGGCGGCTATTATTTGCTTGGATTGAAGCGGGTCTATGCAGAGTTATTCCGGGATATTCCATGGAGCAGCGATGGGGTGCTGGAAAAGAGCCTGGCGCGAGCGGAGCGCGCCGGCATCCGAACAACGTTATTACCTTCCTGGTATGATGTGGATACAGCGGCGGACCTGCAACGGCCGGAACTGCTCAATGAAGGGAACGGCGCGCCGCTGACAAGGGAATTCGTGAAAAACAGGCTGAAGGCTGAAGGCTGAAGGCTGAAGGCTGAAGGCTGAAGATCGAAGCACTCTTCCCCATAACTATTCAAAGGCTTTATTCTTGCTCCTACTTAAGCACCTCAACCTCATACCCCTGGCCGTTGAGATAGGCGATGATCTCTTTAATATGTTCATACCCCCTGGTCTCCAGTTCCAGCAGCACCTCGGTCCGGCCGATGGGCAGGGTGATGGAGCGCCGGTCGTGGCTGATCAGAAATATATTGGCCCGGACAGCGGCGATGTCGGCCGCAAGCTTGGCCAGGGAGCCGGGAACATCCTCCAGCTCCACCTTCAGCTTCAGGTAACGACCAGCCGCCAAAAGCCCCCGCTCCACCACCAGCGAAATGGTCTTGACGTCGATATTCCCCCCCGACAGGACACAGACCGTCTTCCCGCCAGGGTTCTCCACATGGCCATTCAATAAAGCGGCCACGGTAACCGCACCGGCACCCTCCACCAGCAGCTTGGTCCGCTCCAGGAGCACCACTATGGCCTGGGCGATCTCCTCCTCCTGTACCAGCACCACCTCATCAACCAGGTCGCGGATAATGGGAAAGGTCTTCTCTCCGACCTTCTTCACGGCGATGCCGTCGGCTAGGGTGACCGTCATCGGCGTCTCGGTGATTCTCCCCTTCTTCAGGGAAAAATGCATGGAGGGCGCTGCCGCCGACTCCACGCCGATTACCCGCACGGTTGGCCGGGTCTCCTTGATCGCCGTAGCGATCCCGGCAATCAGGCCGCCGCCGCCAATGGGAACTAGAATGGTAGAGAGATCGGGGAGGTCGGCGAGCACTTCGAGACCGATGGTCCCCTGGCCGGCCATCACCAGCGGATCATCGAACGGATGGACGAATAGGGCGCCGCTCTCCTTTTCTGCCTGGCGCGCCGCCGCATACGCCTCGTCAAAATTACGGCCAATCAACACCACCTCTGCCCCATAATCCCTGGTGGCAAGAACTTTCTGCAGTGGCGTCGATTCTGGCATATAGATGGTCGCCCTGACCCCGAGGAGGTCGGCCGAAAATGCCACCCCCTGAGCGTGATTCCCTGCCGAGGCAGTGATCACCCCATTGGCTAGGGCAGCTTTCGGCATTGCGGTCATGAAGTTGAGGGCGCCGCGGATCTTGAACGAGCCGGTGCGCTGCAGATTTTCGCATTTGAAATAGAGGGGAAAGCCGAGTTTTTCGCTGAAATGGTGGGAATGGATCAGTTCGGTCTGGCGGACCCTTTTCTTGAGCCGGTCGGCGGCTTCCTGGATCAGATCATAGCTGAGCATGGGGCCTCCGGCCACGGCAGATCAATGGCTGTGGCCATCATGATCATGGTCGTCATGGCCATGGTCGTGGCCGTGGGGCTTATGGGCATGCCGGGGCCGGTGCCGCAGGTCCTTTATCACCGGTCCTTCCACGCACATGGTACACTCCACCTGGAGGGTGGTGTGGGAGATATGGTAGCGCTCAAACAGTAATTGCTCGATGTTGCGCAGCACCCCGGCCTGTTTCCCCTTGAATTCCGGCGTGATGTCCAGATGGGCCGACAGGGCCAGGATGTGAGAGCAGATGGTCCAGAGGTTGAGATGGTGGACATCGTTGACCCCTTCGACTCCGCGAATGGCCTCGGAAACCTCGGCAAGGGTCATGCCGCGCGGCGTTCCCTCCAGCAGGATATGGGTCGATTCGCGCAGCACCCGCCAGGCGCCGCCGAAGATGACGCAACCTATCCCGACCGAAATCACCGCATCCACCACGTACCAATGGTAAAAATACATGACGATGCCGCCGGCAATGACCCCCACGGACGCGGCCGCGTCACCGAGTATGTGGAGAAAGGCGCTGTGGACATTGAGGTCGTCGTGGGAATGGCTGTGGAGGGCAGAGGCAGCCACGAGATTCATAACCAGGCCCCCCGCCGCGATGATGAACATCGGCAGGCTTTTCACCTCTTCGGGGTGGAGGAGCCTCCCCCATGCCTCGTAAAAAATGCCGATGGCGATTAGAAAGACCGAAGCGCCGTTGATGAAGGAAGCAAACACCTCGGTCCGGTGCCAGCCGAAGGTGCGGGTGTCGGATGCTGGGTAGGAGG
>JANXYN010000122.1 GCA_025356035.1 Geobacteraceae bacterium | reverse complement strand
TCGTCCGCCTCATCGATACCCTTGTGACGAAGGGACTGATCCAGAGGTCGGAAGATGTTACCGACCGTCGCGCCAAACTGCTCTGCCTGACACCGGAAGGGCGATTGGTCGTCGCCCGGATCAGGGAAACCGTGAACTCCCATGAAAAGGAGCTGCTTAGCTCCTTCAGCGACAGTGAGATTCTCCAGTTTGGACAGTTCGTCATGTCCCTGGAATCGACGGTGAACGAAGTGCGGCGGCGGGGCAAACGATGAGACAAAGAAACCTGCGCCGTTTTTTGCGTCGCGAGTGGCCACGCATCGTGCTGGCGGCCCGCGGAACCGTTGCCGCTCTGGTTGCCCTTGCGGTAGCCGTGTTCCTGGGCCTGGAGAACCCCTTCTGGGCGCCAATGACAGCGCTCATTGTCATCCAGCCGACCCGCGGGCTGCTGCTGGAAAAGAGTTTTTATCGCATGCTTGGAACCGGGATCGGTGCAGTGGCGGGGATGATGATGCTTCTCTCCTCAAGGTCGCCGGCTATGCTTACGATCCTGCTCTCCCTCTGGCTGGCGGGGTGCGTCGGCATCGGCAACGTCCTGTATGGCCTCCGTTCCTACGGCGCTCTCGTGGCCGGTTGCACCGGCGCCGTCGTTGCCATGGCCGGCTACCACAATCCACCGCACGTGCACGACCTGGTCTTCAGCAGAATTGCCTGCATTACCATCGGCATCGTCGTCTCGACGGCGGTGACCCTGTTCTTTACGCAGCGCCGCTCGAAACTGGAACTACTGGACCGGCTGCGCAAGGTTGCCGTGGCGGATATCGAGTGGGTGGCGCTATTATTGCGCGGAGGTGAGGAAAAGGATCTGATTGCGTTGCGGCAGGACATCCTGGTGGAAATCGCCGAGATCGAGGGGAGCATGGATGCCGTCTGGGCAGGCTCTCTTGACCTCAAAAAGAAAAAGCGCCATGTCAGGAGCCTGATCGTCTCGCTCCTCTCCCTGCTTGAAGCTGGCAAACTGGCCGGGGATCATTTGGCTCGGCAGGGTGCCGGTCACAATTCCTGGCGGAAGCCGCTTTCCCGGCACCTGGATGAGGTTGCCTGGCATCTGGACGAACAGGGATCGACCAAACCTGATGCTGCCGGACTGTCGTTAGTGCTGGACGAGGCGGGAGCACGCCTTCCCCTGCTTGGTGAGACGCTGAATGAACTGGTCAACTCCCTGCAACTCGTCATCGAAGAATGGGACGCAACGACACCGAGCACTGAAAGGCCGGCCAGCACTCCGTTTGTCCGTCACCGTGACTGGCAGGAGTCAGGGCGTGCTGCGCTGCGCGCCGCTTTAGCCATAGTTACAGTGGGTGCCGTATGGCATCTCACCAACTGGGGAGAAGGTCCGCTGATGCTGATGGCTGCGTCAATCATGGTCAGCATCTTTTCCACGCACGATCGCCCCGCTGTCATGCTCACCCACATATTCTGGGGGGCTTCGATCGGGGTTGCGGCAGCGCTTCTCTGTCGGCTGGTCCTGCTGCCGGGAGTGAGTGATCCGCTCCTGCAGGGGGCAGTCAGCATACCAGTTCTCATGGCAGGCATAATTGCTCTGTCCCATCGCCGAACAGCCTTAGGAGCCATGGATGCCATGCTCTTCTTTCTGTTTGTTATGCAACCGGGCCTGCCCGCTGTCCCGGCAACTCCCACCTTTGTGGCGGGCGGATTCGCTGTCCTCGGGGGGGTCGGTGTCGCCATCCTTGCATTCCGCTACCTGCTGCCAATCGATCCGGCCAGGCGACTGCGCTCGCTCCTGATCGCCATCGGCCGGGATCTAACCTTGATGGCTGTAGCGGATTCACTTCTGGTGGTCGAGCAGTGCCGGGCTCGGACGCATCACAGGGTCTTGCGCCTCCTCGCCAATGCTGGGAAGCTCGATCACGATCTAAGCGCCATCGTGGAGGGGGGACTTGCGGCACTGGTCATTGGCAGATGTCTGCAGCGGCTGAGAGAAACAGGGGAGCAAGAAGGGATTCCCCTTGTTGCCTCCAGAGCCATCAGAGAATCAATGCTCAGGCTTTCCGCGGCCATCCAGCGGCCGGATGAAATTTTGGCGGTGTTGGAAGAAGTGTCTATCAGACTTTGCACGGCAACGGAAGCGCAACCTGAGGCTTACGGCCCATCTATTCTAGCAGCTTAACCTGCGGTGCGTCATGCAGAGGCCTTGCCATCGGGAATGTTGTTTGTCGGGAGGAAGAGAGTCAATGCCAGCTATGGATTCGGAGCGTTTAAGCAATGGAATCACGTAAAAACTCTGCCGGCCGCCTTCTCTTTATCGCCTGCACCATCAGCTTCTTCTGTTTCTTCGGCTCCTACATGCGGATACCGATTGTCCCACTGTTCGCCACGTCGCTCGGCGCCGATATGGTTCAGGTGGGGCTGATCAATGGCGCCTTCATGCTGATGGCGGGTGCGCTCTCCATCCCCTCGGGGCTCATCTCCGACCGGCTCGGGCGCCGGCTCCCCCTGCTGGGAGGGATGATCCTCCTGGCCGGTTCTTCGTTTCTCCTCTACTGGAGCAGCAGCCCGCTGCAGATGGCTGGCATTTATATGTTGTTCGGCGTGGGGCTGTCAGCCTTCTCGCCGACACTCATGTCCTATGTGGCCGACTTCACTCCGCCGGAGGTACTGGGGCAGGCTTACGGCTGGTATACCATGGCCCTTTACGGTGGCATGACTCTCGGCCCAGCCGCCGGTGGCTTCCTTAGCACGGCACTTGGGTTGCGGCAGGTGTTCCTCGTGGCGGGAGGGCTGATCTTCGCCATGTTTTTCGTGGCGCTCGTCTTCCTACCCGCTCATTCTGCCGGCCATCGCAGCGGTGGGACCTGTCCGGCCATTATGCCTGCGTTGAAGAGTCTTATGGGAAACCGCCCGCTTATCGCCTGTCTAGTTGCCACCATTGGCGGCTGTTTCGGCTTCGGCATGTTTGTTACCTTCATGCCGCTCTACATCCGGAGCCAGGGGATGAATACGGGGGCGGTGGGTTTTGTGTTTGCGACTCAAGCCCTGGCCAACGCCCTGTCGCGTCTACCCGCAGGATGGCTATATGATCGGGTGGCGGATCGGAGTCTCCTTGTTATAGGCGGACTGACGGTTTTTGCCATGTCATTGGCTGCCTTCGGGCTCTGCCACTCCCTGGTGTCGCTTATGGCTACCGCTGCCGTGATGGGGATCAGTATGGGGGTGGCCTTCACGGTTACCTGTGCCCTGATTGCAGATGTTGTCCCGCAGGAAATGCGTGGGCTTGCCATGGGGTGCTACAATACCTGCGTCTATGCCGGCATGATGCTGAACTCAGTCAGCATTGGGGCGGTCATCAAGGGAGAGGGGTTCAGAGCTGGATTCTTTTTGAGTGGAGCGGCGGGACTCATCGTCATGTTCCTGTTCGGATTTCTGTATCGACGTCACATACCACTGGCTGAATAATATGAAAATTCCTATGGAGGCGAAACTGATATTCTCATGTAGATCATAGTAGTTACTCCTTGTATAGGCAAACATCCGGATCGATCGTACTATGTATGACCTTGTGTAAATTGCGCAGCAGGCGATACGTTAACCCCCAGAGAGGCTGTTTTTTGTCATCAATGAGTCTCAAAGCCGGGAATCTTCTCAGCCGGCCTCGCACCAGGAACTTTACATGAGAACGGCGGGCTGGGTCGTTAAACTCCCGAACAGGAACCCAGAAAGCGTCGGCAATTTCGTTATAGTCCGGATACAGTACGGGATGATGATTAACTGCGTAGGCAAAGCAGGAGACGACTATCTTCAGACCTCCAGGGGCAATATCGCTGAGACGGCCTACATATTGAGCTGTGGAAAGATCCAGCCCGAGCTCTTCCCGTGTCTCCCTCTCCGCAGTATGTCTCGGGCTGTTGTCACAGCTCTCTGTTCTCCCTCCCGGCAAACCGATCTGACCTGACCAGTAATCGTTTTCATTGGTTGAGCGTTCAATAAAAAGGATGCTCGGCCCGTCTGGCTGTTCCTCCAGAATCAAGGCGACTGCGGCGTGTGCGCGGTCACCCGGCTCAATGACGTGAGCTGGGTGGCTGTTTAGCGCCCTATTGAGGTGTTGAAGCCATTCCATGGAAAACTGTCCTTAGCAGGCTGTTGAAAAACTACTGAGGAGGCCATCTACTGCGTTGCGCAGTGCTCGCTCCCTCTCCTACCTACTTTCCTTAGAAGCTATGCTGCCTGATCAGGTTACCTACTGCATACGATCAACATTCTCGACTGGGCAAAAAAAGCCGGGAGGATAGTGGTAACTACCATCCCGGCCAGGTCAACGTCAGGTTCCGTTACTTCTTGATCATCTCGATTTCCAGGGTGATTGTGATCTCTTCACCCACCGCAACCCCTCCGGTTTCGAGTGCAGCATTCCAGACCAGGCCGAAATCCTTACGATTGATCTTGGCTGTGGCAGTTGCACCTTTACGGATATTACCCCACGGGTCTTTGCTCTCTTTTGAAGGTCCTTCTACGTCAAGCACCACCTCTTTGGTAACGCCGTGCAGGGTCAAGTCGCCTGTGACCTTTAGTTTGTCCTCGCCGGCCTTGTCCACTTTCTTTGATTTGAAGGTCATCGTTGGATATTTAGCCACATCGAAGAAATCAGCGCTGCGCAGATGTTCGTCACGCTTCTGGACATTGGTGTTGATGGAATTGGTGTCGATGCTGACTTCTACTTTCGAATTGGTGATGTCCTTGTCGTTGATCTCCACGGTGCCGGTGTGCTTGTCGAAACTCCCCTTTACGTTCGACACCATGAGGTGTTTCACCTTGAACCCCACATTGGAGTGGTCGGGGTCAATGGTCCAGGTCGTGGCGAAGGCAAAGGCCGGAAGGGTTAGGGCGATGATGGTGCCGATAGATACGATAATCTTTTTCATGGTAGTTCTCCTTTGATATTAAGATATTGATTTGATGTTAAACTAATCAGTTAAAAAAACACGTCTACGTCAGCCTTACCCTCCTTTCAATCCCAGTTTTTTGCAAAGATTTCCCAGTAACTCCTGCTCGTCCTCTGTCAGTGACGCCATTTCGAAAGCGATGGACGCCTCGACGTCAGCAAAGACCTTGGTAATCAGATTTGTCCCAGCTTCAGTGAGATGGATGGTTAAAAAACGTCGGTCTTCGTTGTCGCGCTTCCGTCGTACCAGATACTGTTTCTCAAGGTTATCGATGACCAAGGTGATGTTGCCGGTACTCTTGAGAATTTTGGCGGCGATGTCCTTCTGGCACAGTGGGCCTTTATGGAATAAAGCCTCCAGTACGCCAAACTGGCTGATGGTAAGTTTTGGTGCCGACAGGACACGATGTACTCTGCTGGTTACCGATTCTGCAGCCCGCATAAGCTTGGTGTAGGTATTCAGGGCTCGGTATGTCGATTTAGGTGCAAATTCCATATGACCATCCATTTAGTTTGATACGATACGATTTAAAGTTAAACTATACCGGAAGGAGATTATTGTCAACAGATTATTTTGGTTTTTTTGGGGAGCCAACTTTTTGTTACGGCTGGTCACGAAAATAGCCAATTGAATCTGTAAATTGCGAAGGTACACTATTACAAGAAGTCAAATTCACTAAGAAAGGTGGCAGATCATGAACTACACGGAACTGCTCAATCCGCAGAACTCAGCCCTCATCCTCATCGACTTTCAACCCCAGATGGTCTTCGGTGTTGCCAGCATCGACCGGCAGACCCTCTTCAACAACGTCCTGCTCCTGGCCAAGGCGGCAAAAATCTTCAAGGTGCCGACCATCCTCACCACGGTGGAGTCGAAAGGCTTCTCCGGCAACATGTGGCCGCAGATCCTCGACATCTTCCCCAACCAGGAGCCGGTCGAACGGAGTTCCATGAACTCGTGGGAGGACGCGAAATTTGTCGCGGCAGTGAAGGCAACCGGAAGGAAAAAACTGGTCATGGCGGCTCTCTGGACCGAGGTCTGCCTGGCGTTCCCGGCTTTGGAGGCGTTGAAGGCCGGCTATGATGTCTATGCGGTGGAAGATGCCTCGGGGGGCACCACGGTTACTGCCCACAACGCCGCCATGCGTCGCGTTGAGCAGGCTGGCGCGGTGCCAATGACTGCGCTGCAGGTCCTTCTTGAGTACCAGCGGGACTGGGCACACAAGGATACCTATGACGCGGTCATGGAGGTGGTGAAGGAACATTGCGGCGCTTACGGCCAGGGGGTAGAGTACGCCTACACCATGGTGCATGGCGCACCCCCCAGCCGAAAGGCTGCTGGCCGCTGATGCCATAACAAGTCCTGAAAAACATGACCGGGAGGCAACTCTATGAACGCACCCGATTTGATTTTACATAACGGCAAGATCACCACCCTCGATGGTGGCCGACCGCACGTTTCAGCAATTTTCATGGCCGGCGGTCGCATAACCGCCATCGGAGGAGAAGAACTCCTCGGCACCGCAACTGACAAAACGAAACGGATTGACCTCAAGGGGCGGCGGGTCATCCCTGGGCTCAACGATTCGCATATGCATGTGATCCGCGGCGGTCTCAGCTATAATCTGGAGCTTCGTTGGGATGGCGTTCCCTCTCTCGCCGACGGCTTGCACATGCTGAAAGAGCAGGTGCAACGCACTCCTCCTGGCCAATGGGTCCGGGTCATCGGCGGTTGGAGCGAATTCCAGTTCGCAGAAAAGCGCATGCCCACGCTTGAGGAAATAAACGCCGTCTCTCCCGATACGCCGGTCTTTGTCCTGCACCTGTATTGTCGTGGAATGTTGAACAAGGCCGCGCTGCGGGCCTGTGGCTATACGAAAGACACTCCGAATCCGCCCGCCGGTGAAATCCAACGGGACGCAAGTGGCAATCCCACCGGGCTTCTCATCGCCCGTCCCAACGCCGGTATCCTCTACGCCACCGTCGGCAAGCAACCGAAACTGCCGCCCGAACATCAAATGAATTCTTCGCGGCACTTCATGCGCGAGTTGAATCGCCTTGGCCTCACCAGCCTGGTGGACGCGGGGGGCGGTTCGCAAATCTACCCGGATGACTATGCGATCATCGAGGAGCTGCACAGGCGGGGTGAAATGACCGTGCGGATGGCCTACAACATTTTTACGCAAAGGCCCAAAGAGGAAAAAGAGGATTTCCTGCGGTGTATGAAGCTGACCGCGCCCGGCAAGGGTGACGACTTCTATCGCTGCAACGGCGCTGGAGAAATGCTGGTTTACTCGGCGGCGGATTTCGAAGATTTTCTGGAACCCCGGCCCGACCTCCCGTCCAACCTGGAAAAGGATCTGAAAGAGGTTGTTTCGCTGTTGGCAGCCAATAAATGGCCGTTCCGCATTCACGCCACCTATGACGAAAGCATCTCCCGCATGTTGAACGTGTTCGAAGAGGTGAATCGAGAAATCCCCTTCAATGGAACAAAGTGGTTCTTCGATCATTGCGAAACCATCTCCGACCGCAGCCTCGACCGCGTCAAAGCGTTGGGGGGCGGCATTGCCATCCAGAACCGCATGGCCTTCCAGGGCGAGTATTTCCTGGATCGTTATGGCAAGCAGGCGACGGAGCAAACTCCTCCGGTGCGAAAAATGCTCGATCTCGGCATTCCCGTGGGGGCGGGCACCGATGCAACACGCGTGGCCAGCTATAACCCCTGGCTTTCCCTCTATTGGCTGGTTGCGGGGAAGACAATCGGCGGCGCCTCGTTGTATTCCGAAGCAAACCGCCTCAGCCGGGAGGAAGCATTGCAGCTCTATACCCAGGGAAGCAGCTGGTTTTCGGGCGAAAACGGCAGGAAGGGGGCCATTGCCGCCGGCCAGCTGGCGGATGTCACCGCGCTCAACGCGGATTACTTCTCCGTGCCGGAGGAGAGCATCAAGGGAATCGAGTCGGTCCTGACCATCGTCGACGGGAAGGTTGTCTACGCTGCCGGGGAATTTTCCAGCCTTGACCCGGCTCCGCTGCCGGTACTGCCGGAATGGTCACCCGTAAAGGTTTATGGCGGATATGGGGCGCCATTAGACATGCGCAAAGCCGCTCGCGCCGGTGTACCGGTCTCCCAGCACCAGCACTCGGATAAATGCCATTCGCACGGCTGCCTTCATGCTGCCCAGCAACTCCAGAACGGCATCCGAGCGGCAACTCCCCGCTACAGTGACTTCTGGGGCCTTGGCTGTGACTGTTTCGCATTCTGATTGGAGGCATGGAACATTCACGTTCAGGTACTCGAAAAAGGCAATGAGCTGACAGACTATGTTTTTGATCACAATCGAAAGGGAGTTACCATGAATTCAGTCCGCAAGATCAAGAAGATATGGAAGGGGAAGCCCACCATCGAGGGGGCAGGTGTCCACCTCAAACGGGCCTTTGGCAATTCCCAGGTGCCCCAGTTTGACCCGTTCCTGATGCTGGATGACTTTCATTCCAGCAACCCCGCTCATTATCTGCCCGGTTTTCCCTGGCACCCTCACCGGGGGATCGAGACCATCACCTACGTGCAGGAAGGGCTGGTGGAGCATGGCGACAGCATGGGGAACAAGGGTGTAATACGTGCCGGCGACGTGCAGTGGATGACCGCCGGCAGTGGCATCGTCCACCAGGAGATGCCTAAAGAGAGCCCCACCGGCACCATGTGGGGGTTCCAGTTCTGGGCCAACCTGCCGGCTGCTCAAAAGATGATGCCGCCACGTTACCGTGACGTGAAGGCGGCGGATATCCCCGAAGTAACCCTGGAGGGTGGTGTCGCGGTGAAGGTTATTGCCGGCAAGGTCGGCAGTGTGCAGGGACCGGTGAAGGGTATCGTCATCGAGCCGGAGATGCTGGACATTAGCGTCCCGGCCGGAACCGTATTCCGGCGCCCGCTGCCGGCAGGGCACACCGCTTTTGCCTACGTCCTGTCGGGAGAAGGGTATTTCGACGAGTGCCGCGACGCGTACGCCCACGAAACCGCCAGCGCTGGCTGGTCCGATACGGAGCGCCGCTGCGTCTGCCAGCCGGAAACGGTGGTGCTGTTCGAGCATGCGGGAGATGTGGTGCAGATCACTACGACCGAGAAGCCGGTCCGCTTTCTCCTCGTTTCGGGTAAGCCGATCGGCGAGCCCATTGCCTGGTACGGCCCCATTGTCATGAATACCCAGGAAGAGTTGCGGGTTGCCTTTGAGGAGTACGAGAAGGGAACTTTCATCAAGCACAAATAGTCC
>JANXYN010000143.1 GCA_025356035.1 Geobacteraceae bacterium | reverse complement strand
GGTGGTCGCCACCACCCGGCCAGAAACCATGCTCGGCGATACTGCGGTGGCGGTAAATCCTGCGGACGAGCGTTATGCCGGGCTGATTGGCGGGAAAGTCCTGTTGCCGCTGGTTAACCGGGAGATCCCGATCATCGCTGACGCCTATGTGGACATGGAGTTTGGTACCGGCGTGGTGAAGATCACCCCGGCCCATGACTTCAATGACTTCGAAGTGGGGAAGCGGCATAACCTGGACCGGATCAATATCTTCGATGAATCGGCAGTGGTCAACGCCGCCGGCCATCAGTATGAGGGCCTGGAGCGGTTTGCCGCCCGGAAACAGATCGTCGCCGACCTAGAACAGCAGGGGTTGCTCGATCAGATCGCCGACCATAAACTTGCGGTGGGAGGCTGCTACCGCTGCAAAACGGTGGTAGAGCCGTACATGTCGTTGCAGTGGTATGTGAAGGTCGAGCCCCTTGCCAAAGAGGCGATTGCCGCCGTGCGGAGCGGAAAAACCCGGATCATCCCGCAGCAGTGGGAAAATACCTACTATGAATGGATGGAGAATATCCGCGACTGGTGCATCTCACGCCAGATCTGGTGGGGGCACCGTATTCCAGCTTGGTTTTGCGACCACTGCGGTGAGATCACGGTGGCGAAGACCGATCCAACAAAGTGCGCCGCCTGTGGTAGTGACGAACTCCGGCAGGAAACCGACGTGCTCGACACCTGGTTTTCCTCGGCGCTCTGGCCCTTTTCCACGCTGGGTTGGCCGGCAGAGACCCCGGAGCTGAAGGCTTTTTATCCCACCTCATGTCTCGTCACCGGCTTTGACATCCTCTTCTTCTGGGTGGCCCGCATGATGATGATGGGTATCCATTTCATGGGGGAAGTGCCGTTCCGCGACGTCTATATTCACGCCCTGGTCCGTGATGCCCAGGGACAGAAGATGAGCAAGTCCAAGGGGAATGTCATCGACCCCCTGACCGTGATAGAGGCTTACGGTACCGACGCCTTCCGCTTCACCCTTGCCGCCTTCGCCGCCCAGGGGCGCGACATCAAGCTCGCCGAGGAACGGATCGCCGGCTATCGCAACTTTGCCAACAAAATCTGGAATGCCTCGCGCTTTACCCTGATGAATCTCGAAGGGTTCGATCCCGCCGGGGTTATTGAGGGGGAACTGGAGCTGACCAATGCCGACCGCTGGATTCTGTTCCGCTTCAACGAGACGACCAGGGAAACGATCGAGGCACTGACGGCGTTCCGCTTCAACGATGCGGCCGGCGCCCTCTACCGTTTCACCTGGAGCGAGTTCTGCGACTGGTATATCGAGCTGGTAAAGGATGACCTTTACAAGGGGAGCCCGGAACGGAAGAAGACTGCTCAGTACGTCCTCTGGCTGGTGCTTGAGCACCTGCTCCGACTGCTCCACCCCTTCATGCCGTTTATTACCGAGGAGATCTGGCAGGCGCTGCCGAAACCTGGGACCAGGGACCAGGGATCGGCCGAACCGAGTATCATGCTTGCTCCGTATCCCGCGCCAACACCCGAATGGGATGCATATCGCGGCGGTGCGGCCGAGATGGAGCTGGTGATGGAGGTGATCAAGGGGATTCGCAATATCCGCGGCGAAATGGAGGTGCCGCCCAGCAAGGAGATTGCTGCGATCCTCGATTGCGGATCGGCTGCCAGCGTCCAGTTGCTGAAAAAGAACGAGGTCTACATCCTGAGTCTGGCCCGCCTGGCCAGTCTCGCCATCGGTCAGGGGATTGAAAAGCCAGAAGATGCGTCGCTGCAGGTGGCCGGCGATGTGGAGATCGTCATTCCCCTCAAGGGGATGGTTAACGTGGAAGAAGAAGAAAAGCGCCTGTTGAAGGAGATCGGCAAATTCGCCAAGGATATCGATTTCCTCGGCAAAAAGCTGGAAAACCCCAGCTTTGTCGAACGGGCGCCGGCCGATGTGGTGGAAAAAGAACGGGAGAAGCTGGCTGAGTTCGGCAACAAGAAGCAGCTGCTGGAAGCGAGCCTGGCAAAGATCCGGCGGCTGCGGTAATAATACATTGAAACAAATTTTCACCACGGAGACACGGAGACACTGAGAAAGGCTAAAACTTTACTTAACAGGGATATCCAGGATGGACAGGATATATTCTCCTGAGATTCGCGCCTTTATCCTGTCTATCCTGAACATCCCTGTTAAAACGTTTTTGGTTGGCAGTCTTTCTCGATGTTCTCCGTGGCTCTGTGTCTCCGTGGTGAAAGGTTTGCTTCTTATTCGGGGGTATGATGGCTGTAACTATAATTATCCCATTATTCGTCTTCATGTTTGGCGCCGTAGTCGGCTCGTTCCTGAACGTCTGCATCTGGCGGCTCCCGCGCAAGGAATCTATAGTCTTCCCTCCCTCCCATTGTCCCGGCTGTGGATACCGGATCCCATTCTACGACAACATCCCGATCGTGAGCTACCTGCTGCTGCGCGGCAAGTGCCGCTCCTGCGGGGCGTCCATCTCGCTGCAGTACCCGCTGGTGGAGCTTTTGACCGGGCTCATTACCTTGCTGCTGTTTTTGCGTTTTGGCTTCAGCCTGGCGTTCGGCGTGCTGTTTGTGTTCTGTGCGGCACTGCTGGTCATCACCTTCATTGACCTTAAACATCAGATCATCCCGGATGTCATCAGCATCCCCGGCATTGGGGTCGGTTTTCTCTGCTCGTTTTTCATTCCGCAGCTTGGTTGGTTAAATTCCCTGCTCGGCATCCTGGCCGGCGGCGGGAGCCTGTTCATCGTTGCCTGGTGCTACCACTTCTTTACCGGCAAGGAAGGGATGGGGGGGGGCGACATCAAACTGCTGGCGATGATGGGGGCGTTTTTCGGCTGGAAGGCGGTGCCGTTCATCATCTTTGCCAGCTCCCTGACCGGCTCGGTTATCGGCGTGTCCGTCATGGTGGCCACGCGGAAAGACCGCAAGCTCGCCATTCCGTTCGGCCCTTTTCTGGCCTTCGGCGCCATCCTCTATATCTTTTACGGGCCACAACTCATCCATTGGTATCTCCGCCTCGGGGGTACCGTCGGGAGATAACCGCGCCCATGAGACCGTTCAAATTCAGCCTGACCTTCGCCATCCTCGCGTCCCTCGCCTCACTGCTGGTCCTCACCTGGATTCTGCTCAGCCTGATCTCGTTCAAAACCGCGGAACAGGACCTCTTTTCTAGCAAAAATGAGGAGGGGCGGCTGCTCCTCGCCTCTTTTCTCCATCTCCTGCCGACCCGCCCATTATCGACCCCGCTTGATCTGACTCCGGCGGACCGGTTTGTGGCCAGACTGGCTGCGGAGAAGGACTTTACCGGATTGGCCGTGATTGATCGCCAGGGGCGGGTGGTTTACCAGCGCGGTGGGCAGAACAGCTTCGATGCGCGGTTGCTGGCAACGCTCCGGCAAGGAGGGGAATCGTCTGCCTTTGCCCTGAACTCCCGCCACCTATTCCGCTACGCCCCCCTATATGATGGTGGCGAGCTGGTCGGTGCTGCCCGTCTGACCCTCTCCTTGGCTAGCGAGCATGAAAAACTGCAGCGGTCGCGGCATATCTTTCTCGCCTATTTCCTCCTCGATTTTCTGCTGTTGCTCGGATTTGGTTCCTATCTTCTTTCCCGGCTGATCGTGGTCCCCGTCAGGAAACTCCTTGCCGCCACCGAGCGGATCACCGCCGGAGATTACAGCTACAAGGCGCATGTGCCGGGGAGCAGGGAAGTAGCGGAGCTGGCCCAGTCGTTCAATGTGATGGTGGAAGCCTTGCGGACAAAGCAGCATGAGGTGGCAACCTATGTGAACTCTCTGGAAACGGCCAACCGGGAGCTGCAGGCAGCGCGGGAGGAGACACTCCGTTCGGAAAAACTGGCATCCGTGGGGCTGCTCGGCGCCGGCATGGCCCATGAGATCGGCACGCCACTCGCCGCCATAATCGGCTACGTCGACATTCTCCGCGATGAACTTGGCACTGATCCGGTGAAATCCGACTATCTTCTCAGGATCGGCGCCGAAGCGGAGCGGATCGACCGGATCGTGCGGGAGTTGCTCGATTATGCCCGTCCCCGCCAGTCGCAGGTTGAGGCGGTGGATGTGGCAGCGCTGCTCGCCGCCACCTGTACCATGCTCGAAGGACAGGGGGTTATCAAAGGGATCAACACCAGTATCGCTTTCGAGGAGGGGCTGGCACCGGTGCAGGTGGATAGCCACCAGTTGCAGCAGGTCGTGATCAACCTGATCATCAATGCGCGGGATGCCATGCCGCATGGTGGAAGCCTGCTGATTCGAGCTGGCCAGGGGAGCCTGGGAGAACTTGCGGCAAAATCCCGGGTTGAGCAGCATCGTCGTGGGTTTGGCCGGCGCCGGGAGGATTTAAGCCAGTTGCCCCACGCGCCGCTCAAAGGGGTCGACAGTAAGATTCCCTGCGTGCGGATCGAACTTTCCGATAGCGGCACAGGGATCGCCCCGGAAAACCTGGCGCGGATCTTCGACCCCTTCTTCACTACCAAGGAGCCAGGGAAGGGGACCGGCCTTGGTCTCGCCATTTGTTCCCGGATCATTGACAGTTTCGGCGGCAAAATCACCGTGGAAAGTGCGGTGGGGAAGGGGAGCCGGTTTGTCATTCTGCTGCCGCTCAGCGAAATGGGGAGGTGTCGTCCATGAGCAGCAAGTCCATAGAGCCGTGCCGGATACTGGTGGTCGATGATGAAGAGAATCTGCGGCATATGCTGTCGATCATGCTGGAGAAGGAGGGGTATCGGGTCGATCTGGCCGCCAACGGCAGCGAGGCGCTGGAGCGGGCCATGAAACAGCGCTTCGACTTCATCCTCTGCGACATTCAGATGCCGGTCATGGACGGTACCGAATTCGTCGGCAAGGCCGTGGCTGCAGAGGTTACCGCCACCATCATCATGATGTCGGCCTACGGCTCGGTTGATACCGCCATCGCCTGCATGCAGCGCGGGGCCTATGACTACATTGCCAAGCCATTCAAGAAGGATGAAATCGTGCTGGTGCTGAAAAAGGCCGAAGAACGGGAGCGGTTGAAGCTGGAGAACCGCCAGCTGAAGGCGGAGATCAGCCGGGAGTTTTCGTTTCAGAACATCGTCAGCAAAAACCCGCGGATGCGGGAGATCTTCGCCCTGGTGAGCAAGGTCTGCGACGTCAAGACCACCATCCTGATCCTGGGGGAATCGGGGACCGGCAAGGAGCTCATCGCCCGTGCCATCCATTACAACGGTGCCCGGCGCAACGCCCAGTTTGTGGCGATCAACTGCGGGGCAATCCCGGAAAACCTCCTGGAAAGTGAGTTGTTCGGTCATGTGAAGGGGGCGTTCACCGACGCCCGTGCCGACAAGGCGGGGCTCTTTGAACAGGCCGATGGCGGCACCCTGTTTCTCGACGAGATCGGTGAGATGCCGCTGGCGCTCCAGGTGAAACTGCTGCGGGTCCTGCAGGAGTCTGAAATCAGGAGGGTCGGCGCCGGGGCCGCTCAAAAGATCGACGTCCGGGTCATTTCCGCCACCGCCAAAGAGCTGTCCAAGGAAGTGGCCGCCGGGAGTTTCAGGGAGGATCTCTATTACCGGTTGAACGTCTTCAGTATCGCGCTTCCGCCCCTACGGGAAAGGCTGGAGGATATTCCACTGCTGGTTGAGCATCTGCTGGCCAAGCATGGTGAAAAAATGGGGAGAACCGGGGTCCGCCTCGACCACGCCGCCATGAAGGCGCTGATGGGGTACCACTGGTCCGGCAACGTGCGGGAACTGGAAAACTGCATCGAGCGCGGCCTGGTGCTCTGCGAAGGCATGTTTATTGGCGTGGAATGTCTCCCTGAAACTGTCCGTGCCATGGAGAGCAGTGCCGCGCAGAATTCCACCACCTCAGATTCCTACTCGATCAAGCGGGGCGAAGAGCAGCTGGAAAGGGACCTGATCCGTAGGGCCCTGGAAAAGACCGCCGGCAACCGGACCCACGCGGCACGATTGCTGGAGATCAGCCACCGGGCGTTGTTATATAAGTTGAAGGAGTATGGGATGGATTAGTGTTGAAAAATAAACACACACTAATTAGTCGTCCCTGAAAAAGTGTAACAGACTGTATTTGTTGGTATATTTTATGTTTTCTGTATGATAAAATCACCGGGAATTGAATCAACACTCTCAAAACCAGGTGATTTCCATGCAACCAAAATCAGGCTTTTCAGAGCAAGGCGATCTGTTTCGCTCCCGGCTGGATCAGATCCTGAACCGCCGCCATCCGCTCTATCGTTTGGCCGATTCCATCGACTGGTCGGTCTTTGACAGAGAATTCGGCTCCCTGTACGTCGAGAACATTGGCCGTCCCGGCTTGCCGATTCGGCTGCTCGTCGGCCTCCACTACCTCAAGCACGCATTCAACGTGAGCGACGAGACCGTAGTGGACC
>JANXYN010000084.1 GCA_025356035.1 Geobacteraceae bacterium | reverse complement strand
AGCGCCGGTTGATGACGATCTCCCGGCAGGAATAGGGAATGTACTCGTCGGGCGAGGCGAGCTGCCTGGTGTGATCGTCGAGACCGTTGAATTTTTCATGGCGCATTATGCCATTTTTTGCCAATATTTTCAGCTTTTTTGCTATGGGGAAAAGCCTTAAACTAGCGCCATTCGGGACACTTTCCATATTTGGAAAGAACTGGAGCGGAAAAGTAGCGATACAGAAGGAAAACCAAACGATCCACAAGGGGGGCGGCATGGGCATGACTGGAACATTCAAGGAGAAGTTCGGCAAGATCAGGGGCAATCTTATGAGCCTCGATAACCAGCCGCTCAGTAGGTTGGCGCTCGTTATCATCCTGTTCCTCGACGTCTTCATCCTGATCGCCATCTTCAACGGTCTCGACGATCACACCAGGCAGCTCGCCTCGCCCGACGAGTACATTCCCTATTCCTGCCGGGAGATCGTCATCAACCGGCGCTGGAATCCCACCAACCGGACCGACACCCTTTCGCAGATCATCCTTTCCTACAGCAACAGCTACTATCAGACCGAAGAGAAAAAGCAGGACCGGCACCCGGTCTGCGCCCCCTATCTCGATCTCTTCGATCAGATCAAGAACGACAAGGAATTGACCGCCGTCTTCGAAGAGCGGAGCAAATTCGACCAGGAAACAAAGGAGCTGCAGCGGGAGATCGGCAACCTTAAAGGGGCTTACGACACTTCCTTGCTGGAAACCATCGCCAGGCAGCAGGAAGGCCAGGCAAAAGTCGATGCGCTGAAAAAAGATATCCAAAAGAAGAGCGGCGCCCTGAACGTCCTGCGCAGCCGGATCGCGTCGTTTGAGCAGAAGATCGACGGGGATGCGAAGGTTCGTCTGCTCTGGGAGAAGCTGCAGGGGCTGCAGGAACAGGATCGGGAGAGATTGAAGGCGGACCTGCGCAGGTTGAACTTCTGGTACCCGGTAAAGCGGCTGGGGATGCAGCTGATCTTCCTGCTGCCGCTCTTGGCGGTCTTTTATGCCTGGAACCACGCGAGCATCGGCAAAAACCGGGGGATTCAGACCCTGGTCTCTTCCCATCTGCTGGTGGTCGCGTTCATCCCGGTCTTCTGCAAGATAGTCGAGACCATCTACGACATTATCCCGAAAATACTGCTGAAAAAGCTCATGGAGCTGCTCGAGTCGCTAAAGCTGGTGGCGCTCTGGCACTACCTGGTCATCGCCCTCGCGGTGGCGGCCGCGCTGTTCCTGATCTATATCGTGCAGAAAAAGCTCTTCTCCCGGGAGAAGCTGCTTGAGCGCAGGATCGCGAAAGGTGAGTGCCAGGAGTGCGGGAAACACCTCCCCGCCGGTTCACAGGCCTGCCCCTTCTGCGGTTTCAACCAGTTTAAGGCGTGCAGCAGCTGCAACAAGCCGTCCCATGTGCATGGGCGGTACTGCCGGGAGTGCGGCAAGGAAATGTAAGCTTAGTCCAAAAACTTCAGTTTCTCGCGCAGAGGCGCAAAGAACGCAAAGTAAAATCGGGAAGTTATCAAACCAAACATTCACCTGATTGGTGAATGTGTCTTTCATTAAAAGTATTTTGAATTTCTTTGCGACCTTTGCGCCTTTGCGCGAGACTCGCCTTTCCCCTGTTTAAGGTTGTAATCCGATTTTATCAGCTTCGATCAGATGTTATCCGCGTGCGCTTCGTCGATCTCATTACGAGAGCGTCTTGTGGAAGCGCCGCACGGCAAAGCTGAGAATGACGCCGCCGAGGATGGCCAGCCCCAGCATTTGTGGCCAGAGTACCGCCACTCCGACCCCCTTCAGGTAGATGCTCCTGATGATGACGATGTAGTAGCGCAGCGGGTTCGCATAGGTGAGCCATTGCACCGCCGGCGGCATGTTCTCAATGGGGAAGGCGAAGCCGGAGAGGAGCATGGCCGGGAAGATGAAGAAAAAGGCGCTCATCATCGCCTGCTGCTGGGTCTGGCTTATCGTGGAGATGAACAGGCCGAAGCCAAGCGAGCTCATGAGAAAGAGGGCGGTGGCGCCAAACAGGAGCAGCAGGCTCCCCCGGATCGGCACCTCGAACCAGAAGACTGCCACCAGCGTGATGAGTGCCACGTCCAGGAAGCCGATCAGGACGAAGGGGATGGTCTTGCCGAGGATGAACTCGAATTTCCGGATCGGGGTGACGATGATCTGCTCCATGGTGCCGATCTCTTTTTCCCGCACCACCGCCATGCTCGACAGGAGCATGGTGATAATCATGACGATGTTGGCGATCACCGCCGGCACATAGAAGTTGCGGCTTTCCAGGTTGTCGTTGAACCAGGCCCGGCTCTGCAGCTCCACTCCTCCTGTCCTCATTGGTATGCCGCCTTTTCTGGTGACCTGCTGCAGCTGGAGCTGCTCGCTGTAGCGGGCCGCGATCTTCCCCGCATAGTTCAGGACGATCCCGGCGGTATTGGAATCGCTCCCGTCGAGGATGATCTGCAGCGGAGTGCTGCGTCCGGCGCGGATGGCTGCGCCGAATCCCCGGTCCATCCGGATTGCCGCCTTGACCTTTCCCCTGTCTATCAGTTCCCGCACCTGGCTGTCCCGGTCCACATACTCGGTCACCTTGAAGTAGCCAGATTTTACGAACTGGGCGGTCAACTCCCGGCTTTCCTGGCTGTTGTCCAGGTCATAGATGGCCGTCGCCACCTGCCGCACGTCGGTATTGACCGCATAGCCGAACACCACGGTCTGGAACACCGGGAGCACGAAGAGGATAAAGCGCATCCGCGGGTCGCGCAGCGCCTGGATGAACTCCTTGACCAGCATGCATTTCAACCGTTCCAGCATGAAAACCTCGATCAAAAATCTGCCACGGAGACACTATCACTTAAGGAGCCAGGAGTCAGGAGCCAGAAGTCAGAATGAAAACCTCCTGAATTCTGGTTCCTGGCTCCTGAATTCTGGAGTATCTCCATGTCTCGGTGGCGGATTTTGTGTGGAATAATTCATTCGATCTTCTTCCGGAACTTTCTGATCGACAGCCACAGCACCAGAGCGCTAAAGACGACCAGGAAGGCGGCTTCTCCAGCCAGGACTCCGAGCCCCACATTCTTCAGGTAGATGCCGCGCAGGATGGTGACGAAATAGCGGGCGGTGACGATATGGGTTATTCCCTGGATCACCAGCGGCATGTTGTCGATGGGAAAGATGAAGCCGGAGAGGAGAAAGGCCGGGAGCATGGTTGCCACCAGGGCGAGCTGGCTGGCCATGCGCTGGTTCTTGGTGACGATGCTGATCAGTATCCCGAGGGAGAGGGCGCCCACCAGGAAGATCAGCGACATGCCGAACAGAAGCCAGAGACTGCCGCGCAGGGGGATTGCAAAGACGAAATCGCCGACCAGGAGCGAGAGAATCAGATCGAGAATGCCGATGGTGAAATAGGGGATGAGTTTGCCGACGATCAGTTCCGGCCCCTTCAGGGGGGTGGCGATGAGCTGTTCCATGGTGCCGGTTTCCCATTCACGGGCCACGGTCAGCGAGGTGAGCAAGGCGGCGATGATCATCATGATCACCGCGATCAGGCCGGGAAAGATGTAGTTGCGCGAGACCATGTCGGCGTTGAACCAGACTCGGGGGCGCAGATCAAGCAGGGCGACGGGGGGTGGTAAACCCTGGTGCCGGGCCTGCTGGACGATGATTTCCCGGGAATAGTCGAGCGTCACGGCATCGGCGTACCCCAAGGCAATGGTGGCGGTGTTGGAATCGCTGCCGTCGACGATCACCTGGACATCCGCCCTGCGACCCGCTTCGATGCGCCGGGCGAAATCGACCGGGATGATCAAGGCGATCAGCGCGTCCCGGTTGTCGATGGCCCGCTCAATCCCTTGGTAGTTGTCGGTATGCTGGCGCAGGGAGAAATAGCGGGAGCCGGCAAAACGGCTCACGAATTCCCGACTGGCCGGCGACTCGCTCTGGTCCCAGACGATGAGCGGCACCCGGTCAACATCGAGGGTCAGGGCATAGCCGAACAGGAACAGCATCAGCATCGGAATGGCGATCCCCATGGCGAGACTGCGCGGATCACGGAATACGTGGATGAATTCCTTTCTGGCGATGGCGACGATGCGCTGGAACTTCATAAAACCTCATTGAGCAGAAGGAGTCAGAAGTGCCCCAATTAACTCGCAACCTCCCGCTGGGGCGCTTCTTTGCGGTCGTGGGACTCAATCTGCGAGACGAAGACGTCCTCCAGCGACGGCAGGATCTGCTCGATGCGGTTGACCGGCAGGTTCAGTTCTTTGAGTCGCGCCGTGATGGCCGGGATCGCATCGTCGGCCCGCTCCGCTACCACATGGAGCCCCCGGCCGAACAGCGCGGCGTGCTTCACCTCGGCCAGCTGTTCGATCGGTTCCAGCGCTTCCTGGGGTTGATCGCAGAGCACCTCGATGACCTCTTCCGCCATGAAGCGGCTCTTCAGCTCCCCGGGTGTGCCGAGGGCGATCAGTTCGCCGCGGTAGATGAGGCCGAGCCGGTCGCAGTACTCCGCCTCGTCCATGTAGTGGGTGGTAACGAACACCGTGACACCTTCCCCGGCCAGCTGGTAGATCAGGTCCCAGAAGTTACGGCGGCTGATCGGGTCGACCCCGGAGGTGGGCTCGTCGAGGAAGATGATCGGCGGCTCGTGGAGGATGGCGCACCCCAAGGCAAGCCGCTGCTTCCAGCCGCCCGAGAGGATGGCGGTTCGGGAGTTGCGGTGCTCGGTAAGCCCCGCCATCTCAATCACCCACTCCTTGCGCGCATTTTTCCGGGCGGCAGGGATGCGGTAGATGCCGCTGTAAAAGTCGATGTTCTCGGCGACCGTCAGGTCCTCGTAGAGGGAGAATCGCTGGCTCATGTAGCCGATATGCTTCTTGATCTCCTCGGCCTGGCGGGTGATATCGAACCCTGCCACCGTGCCGCTGCCGGCTGTGGGTTCCAGAATGCCGCAAAGCATGCGGATGGTGGTGGATTTCCCGGCGCCATTGGGGCCGAGAAAACCGAAGATCTCCCCCTTGCGCACGTCGAGGTTCACCCGGTTCACCGCGACAAAGTCGCCGAAGCGTTTTTCCAGGTTCCGGAGGGTGACGGCGAAGCCGTTATGGGTATCCGTTGCCAATTCCATTCGTTTCATTTCCTCGTAGGGAGGAACCGCTCACCTACGTTTACTTCTCTGTCAGCACCGAGACGAAAATATCTTCCAGGTTCGGCTCGATGATGCGTATCCCCTGGAGAACCACTCCCGCCTTCTGCAAAATGCCCTCGATGGCGACGCTGGTTTCTTCAGGAGCCTCGGTTGCCACATGGAGCCGGTCGCCGAACACCCCTACCGAAGCGCCTTTTAACTCTTGGCGTAGGAGTTTCGCCGCCTGCCTCGCCTCGCTGGTCCTAACCTCCAGGATGGAGCCGCGCATGA
This sequence comes from Geobacteraceae bacterium, assembly GCA_025356035.1. GTDB lineage: Bacteria > Desulfobacterota > Desulfuromonadia > Geobacterales > Geobacteraceae > JANXYN01. The sequence goes on along the minus strand of JANXYN010000084.1, from coordinate 829 downwards.
GCCCTTTCAGCCGGTTGGGGGTGTCGCAGGCGAGGAGTTTCCCTTTGTGGATCAGTCCGACCCGGTTGCAGCGGTCCGCCTCGTCGAGATAGGCGGTAGTGACGAAGACGGTCACCCCCTCTTTCAGGAGCTGATAGAGGATGCGCCAGAAGTCCCGACGGGAGACCGGGTCGACGCCGTTGGTCGGCTCGTCGAGAAACAGCACCTGGGGGGTGTGGATCAGGGCACAGGCAAGCCCGAGTTTCTGCTTCATGCCGCCTGAGAGGTTTCCCGCCAGTCTTCGTTTGTATGGGGTTAAGTTGCTGAAGGCAAGAAGCCGCTCGATTTGCTCTTCACGGCCCTTCCGCGGCAGGCTGTAGATGTCGGCGTAGAAGTGGATGTTCTCCAGCACCGATAGATCCGGGTAGAGGCCGAAACGCTGGCTCATGTAGCCGATCACTTCCTTGAGCGGCTCCGCTTCCCGGACGATATGCCTCCCCTGCACCCAGGCGTCACCGCTGGTCGGCTCCATGATGGCGGTGAGCAGCCGCAGGGTGGTAGTCTTGCCGGCGCCGTCGGAACCGACCAGGCCAAACAGCTCCCCCTTGGCCACGGTCAGAGACAAATTGTCTACCGCGGCCATGTCGCCGAAGCGCTTGGTCAGGTTGTCGATTTTAATAGCATCCATAAGGCTATAATCCACCACGGAGACACGGAGGCACGGAGTAAACCCTTTATCTATAGAACCGCAAAGGAACCAAAGGGCATGACCAAGATAAATGCATTACGAGTTTGCAGGGACAAGGTTCCACGATTTTGTCCTTCTCCGTGTCTCGGTGCCTCCGTGGTG
>JANXYN010000082.1 GCA_025356035.1 Geobacteraceae bacterium | reverse complement strand
TCCCCGACCCGTCCGGCTGGGACGTAGCTTCCCGCTGGGAACTTGGGCCGATTGACCTGTTTCTGAAAGGAAGCGCCCTTACCGCCATCGTCACGCTGCTCTTTGCCTAATGGTGAGCAGCTCCAGTGCAGCACCCAAAGGAGTTTGCCGATGGCAGACGCCAGGGAAGTCCTCGAAATGATGAAACAGGTGGCTTTGAGTCGCATCGCACTGCTCAAAGAGGGGGTCACCTTTTACGATGAGACGAAGCGAGCCAATTACCTGCGGGAGTATGAAGGGAAGGTCCGTGATATTGAAGACCTCATGCGGCGGCTGACGATCCGGCTGGTCCATAGCAGGAAAGATTCCCCTGCAAATTCAGATTAAAAAAGGCCCCAACCGGGGCCTTTTTTTACGCTACCATTACTGCAAAACCGCATGCTTGCTCAAACAGCCCGCCAATCAATCCTTGTACGGCTTAAAATTTACCACCTGCAGATTGTTCACCACCTGCTCGACCCCCTTGACCTTGCCGGCGACCCTTATTGCCTCATCCCGCTCAGCATCGGAATGAACATGTCCTGACAGTGCCACCTTACCGGCTCTTGCTACTATCTTGAAATGGAGGTTTTCCAGCTTGTCGGACTTCAGCAGTGCCGTTTCGATCTGTTTGCCAAGAATAATCTCGGCGAGCAGTTCCTTTGCTTCAGGCTCGGCCTCGCTCAGCTTAGGGTCTTTTGCCGCCGCAACAATGCTCTCGACGATGGCCCCCTTCGATATACGCGATGTATTGAACAGCAGGTCATAGCCTTGCGGATCATTCCAGTTACGGTCGAAATAAAAATGGATAAATCCGCCACGCTGATGGTCGCACTTCCTGATCAGCTCCCGGGCAAGGTCCGGATCAATCCATTCGCGCTCGGCGAGATTTTCCACCCGCATATCAAAGGGGGCGATAAACCGGAGCCGTAGCACATTCTGCATCCCCACCAGCAGGTCCTGCCCCCCCCTGCCATAGAGGATTACATTCCCTTTTTTGACAAAATCGAGCAGGATCAGCTCGATGGTACTCAGGTAGGCAGCGTGGAGCCGGTCATCGGCAGTTACGTAGGCGGGCGGTCTCTCGTCCACCTTTCCGAGGATCTCCGCACTGATGCCGTATTTAGAAGCGACTTCGGCGATCTTTGGCCCGTCAACCAGGGTAAACTTAAGCTTTTTGGCCACTTCCTTGGCTATCTGATAGGCCCCGGTCCCCATCTCCCGGGATATGGTAATAATCGCCATCGGTAAACCTCCCTCATCCACATGCCTTAATTTTCGGCATGTTACCACGTTCTCTTTGTGTAGACAAGGAGTTATAGTATACTCCAGGTCGTTTTATCAGGACACACACTATGGATGCCATACTGCCCCCCCTCACCTCAGACTCCGCACTCCCCCCAGCAACTCCTTGATGGAGAGCTTCATCACCGAGTTCTTCATGTTGCCGGTCAGCAGTTTATCCACAAGGCTCCCCTTTTCCACGCCTGACAGGACCCGGTAGTCAATCAGGATCGCCGCCAGTTTATCCTTCGGCAACAGATATTTACTGCTCAAGGTGTTCAAGGTTTCCGCAAAATTCAGATTGACCTTCGGCTCGGTCGCTTTGCCCTGCTCAGCCGGCGCTTCGCCGGTGATCCCCTTGCGCAGCTTTAGGGCCACATCGTGCTTTGCATCGTACTCTTCGAGAATCTGCTCCAGCTGCAACTCGTCGATTGCGTATTTGGCCGACAGCAATGCAACCATCTCCTTGTGCGGCTGGCACATCAACGCATCCACGTCGCACAGCTGGGCGGTGACGTCGTCCTTCATTTCATTGCCGGTTCTGCTCTGGACCCACCAGACCACCAGCAGCGTAAGAATTGCCAAAAACAGCACCCCGCAGCCGATCAGGATCTTGGTGCGCGTCTTCATTTTAGACATTATCTGCTCCCGAATTTTGATTGTTATTCAAACCTGACCTTTTTCACCCCAGCCGTGGCAACGATCTGTTCTACCACATCACAGGTCATCTGCCGGGCACTAGACTTGACCTCAAAATCAAAAAAAATCTCTCCTCTGACCAGATCCTTATCGATGCTGGTCTTGACCACCTGCAGTTGGCACTGCTCCAGCAGCTTTATCAGTCTCGCCATTTGCCCGGCGAGATCCTCGCTCCAGACCTTGACGGTGCTGTAGGTGTCCCTCTTCAGCCGGTATTCCACCTTCTTCAACAACAGCAGATTGAGGATGGCGATGGTCGTGACCACCATGGCAATCATGATCAAACCGGTGCCGCAGGCGACGCCGACGGCTGCCGCCACCCAAAGACAGGCAGCAGTGGTAAGCCCACGAATCGAGGCTTTTTCCCGAATGATCGCCCCAGCCCCGAGAAAACCAATCCCGGTGACCACCTGCGCAGCAACCCTGCCGGGGTCGACCCCCACCGGGCCGTTGCCGCTGAAATTGCCGTAGACCCTATAAAACTCGATCGACGTGGCGACAAAGAGGCAGGAGCCGAGGGAGACTAACAGGTGGGTCCTGAAACCCGCCGGCCGGCCGTGAATCTCGCGTTCCAGACCAATAAGCCCGCCCAGCAACGAAGCAAGCAGCAGCCGCACAATCATTTGCAGATCAATGTCCATAATGCCTCAACAGGAGCTGCATTTTTTGCGCCAGATCAACGCTCATTCAACATTTTTTCAAAGGAAATGGCAACGGTCAAAGCGATACTCTTCTTCTTGCCGCCACAACTGACCGCCAACGGCAGGCGGAAACGGCCATCAGCCAGCATCTCCGCCGGGCCTAGCAGCTCCAGAACAGGCTCCTCATCCTCCGCCGACAATAGTAAAGCTGGCGGCTTCACCGTGCCACGCCCTCCGCTGCCGGTTTCAACTACCTGGGAAATGGTAAGGGACGCCAATTCATCATAGGCAACCTCCTTCGCTGACGCTGCAGACGCAGTTTCCCCTGCACCAGCGGCCCTGGCTGGCGCCACTTCCTTTGCCGGGGCTTTGCTACGTGCTCCCTTACCCGTCACTTCTTCTTCGAGCCCGAGCTCCGGCTCCGCTTCGCGAATCCTTTGCAGGACCATTTTTACCAAGCGATTGAGGGTATTCACCACCCCTTCGCCCTTCTTGGCCTTGGCGGCAACCAGCGGAATGCTGCCAGCCGGTAGCTGGCGCTGGATCTCTTCGAGCGAAAGGGCCCCTGCCACATCCTGCTTATTACACTGGATGATGCAGGGTATATCCGCCAATGCGATGCCATGGGCGGCCAGATTTTCCGCGAGGCTGTTAAAACTCGCCAGATTGTCCTGCATCTTGTCTGGCATGGAATCTGCCACAAAGACCAGGCCATCCACCCCTTTGAGCAGCATCTTCCAGGTGCTGCTCTCGGTCACCCCGCCCACTAGCGTATAGATATGGAAACGGAAACTGTAGCCGCCAGGCTCAGCCAGTTCCGCCGGGGTGAAGTCAAAAAACAGCATCCGGTCATTCTTGGCCATGGTCGACTGGAGCTTGCCGCGACATTCGGGTTTCAGTTTTTTGTAGATATATTCCAGGTTCGCCGATTTACCACTCTGCCCCGGCCCGTAATAGACGATCTTCGCATTTATCTCTTTCTTGGTGCGGTTTACCAATGCCATGCCAACAACCTCCCCTGAAGCTTATCAATGTTTTTTGGTTGCGAGCAACCGCTTGGCCTGGTTTGCCAAGACTGACGAAACGTTCTTGCTTTTGCCGATGGATGCCAGATCTTTTTCCGTCAGGGTAGCAAGGAAGCGCAAGGCATTCGGCAGCGGGGTTTTGTTGTTCTCGGCCAGCGCCTTCCGGATCGGATATTTTTTCACCCACTCCTTGTTGGCGCAGATTACCCGCATGATCTCGTCATTTTGCACCGCTGACTTGGCAATGTTCAAAACCTCGGAGTCGGTGATGCGTGGATTTTTCACCACCGCGCCGGATACCAGCTTATTCGCGTCCCGAATGAAGATGTTTCGCCATTCCTTGTCACCAGTAAGCGCCGTCTTGATCTTCTCTGAGACCCCCATGCTCTGGGCAAGGTTGTATTTGGACTTGAACTCTTCGCTCTCCTCCTCCACAGGCTCCTCTTCAGTAGTGAGAGTCTCATCCGCCGGCTGCTCCAGAGTCAGGTCCGGCTCACTGGCGTCGAGATCGGGCAGAGCCAGGCGGTCAACGGCAGCCTGTACCCCCTTCGCTGCCAGATACTCGATGGTCTTCGCCCCTGTCCTGGCGTGCCAGGCGATCTTTTCTGCCACCGCCTGATGCATGAAATGGAGCTGTGCCAGCACATCAAGTATCCGTGGGTGGAGATCCGCATTGCTGACTACCCCCAGCAGCACCCCCTCCGGCATTTCCCGTAAACAGCCGACGGCTGTGGCCTTTACCTCCGGATCCTTATCATAGCAGAGAAAAAACATTACTACTGCCAGATCCTCGGCCACCAACGGGACTTGCCCCCGCGCCGCCTTGAGTTTGTCCTCTTTCGCCGCGGCAGCAGCCACATAGCGGGCAGCAGCAGGAGAAACTCGGATTTTTTCGGCGTCATCTACCATCCGGCTATTCTCCCGTTTTGATCACCGTAGCGTCGAGGCCGCGCTTTTTCAGGCGGGTGGCCTCCTTCTGGGCGGCCTCATGGGAGGCAAAGCTTCCTGCAGTCATCCGCAACACCGGCATCGTCACCTGCACCTTTTTCATGACCAGGTTTATGCCATGCTTATACAGGGTGTCCTGCTCCCTGGCGGCCATCCCTTCGACGAAGTAGGAGCCGGCATACACCGCATACTTGCCGTTCTCCTGGAGAATGAAGGCCCCGTCGGTAACTTTTTGTAGTTTTGTCAACTCGGCATCCGCGCTGTTCTTGTCGGCAAACGAGGCCAGCAACAGCCGGTTCATGGTGATGCGCTTATGGCCACCTTTCCGGACCACCGGCGTCAGCCCCGCCTTTTTCACCCGTGCCTTGTCATCATAAATGGATTTTTCCAGCACATACACACCGACCAACAGGGTGTAACGACCTTTAGTCAACTTTTTACCCGTTTTTGCAGGTTTCACCACCCGCTCAGCAGGGGCTGGCACTGGTTGAGGGGCCGCCTTGACCGGTTGCTGTACCGCCTTGGCGAGCGGTTTTGCCGGTACAGAAGCAGGTTTTGGCTGCGGCGGTGGAGGTGCAGCCGGCTTAGCTGGCAGTGGTTTGATGCCAGCAGGAATGCCTGCGGGTTTCGCCATAAGCTGTGCGCTTGACATCGCTGTCTGTCGCGCCGGCAGCGGCTTTATCACCTTGCCGGTCTCGCCCTCCGGCGGCTTTGTTCCACCCTCCTGGGGTCGGATGTAATCGGTGAAATAGTACAAATAAGCGCCTGCCGCCACCACAAGCAGGAGCAGGAGCAACAGTACTTTGCTGCTCCCTCGTTCCCCGTTCCCTGGGTTGTATCCGCCAGCTTCGGCTGAGAAATTCCTGGACATCTAACTCCCTCCTGTCATTAACATGTAACTGGTAATCAGAGTAATGAGTGACAAATTACAAAAAACTTGCGAAAAGAGCTTGCTACACGTCCCTGGTCCCTGGTCCCTGGTCCCTGGTCACTGGTCCCTGGTCCCTGGTTACCGTTGCCTAATGGGCATTTTTGGTTTTCGCCGCTGATTCGCTGACGATTTTTTGCGCCAGATGGGTCGGGACCTCTTCGTAATGGGAAAACTCCATGGTAAAGAATCCCCGGTCACTGGTCTTGGACCGCAGGTCCGACGCATAAGCGAGCACTTCGGCCATCGGCACAACAGCCCGGATGATTTGGGAGTTGGCCTTCGGCTCCACCCCGACCACCTTGCCACGGCGACTATTGAGATCGCCGATGATATCGCCCATATTATCTTCCGGCACCGTGATCTTCATCTTCATGATCGGTTCCAGTAGGACCGGCTTGGCCGACTCCAACCCCTTTTTGAAAGCCATCGAACCGGCGATCTTGAACGCCATCTCCGACGAATCGACGGTATGGAAGGAACCGTCATAGAGGGCGGCTTTGAAGTCAACCACCGGATAACCGGCCAGGAACCCTTCCTGGGCAGCATCAAAGATCCCTTTTTCCACCGCCGGGATGTACTGGCGCGGAACGACCCCGCCGACTACCTTATCCTCAAAGCGGAACCCTTCACCGCGCGGCAGCGGAGCGAACTCCACCCAGCAGTCGCCATACTGACCGCGGCCACCCGACTGCTTCTTGTACTTCCCCTGGACCTTGACCGAGGCACGGATGGTCTCCAGATAAGGGACCTTGGGGGTCTTTAATTCCACCTCTACGCCAAACTTCCGCTTGAGCTTCTCGACCACCACCTCCAGATGAACCTGCCCCATGCCGGAAATGATATGCTCCTTGGTCTGGGGATCACGATGCATCTCCAGGGTCTGGTCTTCCTCCATCAGCCGCTGCAGGGCGCCGTGGATTTTGTCCTCGTCATTTTTGGTCTTTGGCTGAATGGCGTAGGAAATGACCGGGTGAAGGGGCACTGCTGGCTCATAGCGAATGGGGTGGTCGTGGTCGCAGAGGGTGTCGCCGGTCAACGTCTCCTTGAGTTTGGCAACCGCCACGATGTCACCGGCCACCGCCTGCTTGGTCGGCTTCTGCTTCTTTCCTTCCAGCTCGAAGATCTGGCCGATCCGCTCCGAGCTGTCCCGACTGGAGTTATAGATGGTCGAGTCGGCGTTCAGCACCCCAGAGTAGATTCGGAAGACGCTGATCTTACCGGTATAGGGATCGGAGGTGGTCTTGAAGACCAGCGCGGAAAAAGGCTCACTCTCGGCAGGCTTCCGTTCGGCCAGTTCCTTGGTCTTCGGGTTGGTGCCAATTACGCTGCCGCGGTCGAGCGGAGAGGGAAGGCAGTGGCAGATGTAATCAAGCAGCTGGCTAACTCCAATATTGAGAAGTGCCGAGCCGCAAAATACCGGTGTGAAGGTATAGCGTAACGTCCCGACCCGCAGCCCATCGAGGAGCTCAGCCTCGGTCAAATCGCCTTGCTCGAGAAACTTCTCGGTCAGCGAATCGTAAGCCTCGGCCACCGTCTCCACCATCCGCTCCCTCAGTCGTTTCGCTTCCTCCAGATATTCGGCTGGGATCTCCCCCTCACTAAAGTTACCGGAAAGGTCCCGTTGATAATGATAGGCCTTCATCTTCACCAGGTCGATTACGCCAACGAAATTCTCTTCGGCCCCCATCGGGAGTTGCACTGCCACTCCCTTTGCCCCCAGCGTCGTTTCCATGTCGTCAATGGCCCGAAAAAAGCTGGCCCGCTCCCGGTCCATCTTGTTAACAAAGGCGATACGGGGGAGCTCGAATTCGTTGGCCCACTCCCAGACCTCTTCGGTCTGAACCTTAACCCCGGAAATGGCGGAGAGAATCACTACCGCCCCCCCCAGCGCCCGCATGCAGGAGCGGGTATCGGCAATGAAATTACCGTAACCGGGCGTATCCACTACGTGCAGGGCATAACCATTCCATTCGCAATGATGCAGGGAGGAGGAGATCGTAATCTTCCGCTTGATCTCTTCCGGCTCGAAGTCCATGACCGACGTACCGTCATCGACCCTCCCCAGCCGGTCAAGCATCCCCGCGTTGAACAGGAGCGCTTCAGCCAGCGAGGTCTTGCCAGCCCCGCCATGGGCAATAATCCCAAGATTTCTTAACTTAGCGGTTTCGTACTTTCCCATACACGCCTCCCCTTGGAAAAAATTTAGCTTTCCCGGTTCCTCTGGTACAGTATCCGCAACCCCTCCAGCGTCAAGAATTCGTCCACTTCCTCTATACTCTTCGTCTCCGGTGCAATCAGCCCGGCCAAGCCGCCGGTGGCGATAACCTTGGGGTTTTCCCGAGATTCCGCCTTGATCCGGCCGACAATTTCGTCCACCAGCCCCACATAGCCATAAAAGATCCCCGCCTGCATGGAGTTTACCGTGTTTTTGGCAATGACCGACGGCGGTCGGACTATTTCCACACGGGGAAGCTTGCTGGCCTTCTGGAACAGGGCTTCGGTGGAGATCATAAGGCCAGGCGCAATGGCGCCGCCGCAATATTCACCGCGCCGGTTGACGTAATCGAAGGTGGTGGCGGTGCCAAAATCTACGATGATCAAGGCAGTGCGGTATTTTTCGAAACCGGCCACGGCGTTGACAATCCGATCGGCCCCCACCTCCTTGGGGTTGTCATACTGGATCGGCATGCCGGTCTTGATGCCGGGGCCCACCACATAAGGCTTGAAGCCAAAGTATTGCTGGGCCAGTTTCTCCAGCACCCCGGTCATGGTCGGGACCACCGAAGAAACGATGATGGCGCCGATCTGGCCAAAGCCGATCCCGGCCAACTGGAACAGGTCATGGACCAGAATGGCGTATTCATCGGTGGTTTTTGCCTTGTCGGTGGAAATCCGCCAGTTTTTCACCAACAGGGCATCGTCATAGATGCCGAGAACAATGTTGCTGTTCCCCACGTCGATTACCAGAAGCAAATGATCCCCCACATTATCCTTCAGCCTTCAGCCTTCAGCCTTTTTAGCCTACAGTATTGTCACATCTCCCGCCAGGACCCGCTCCACCCTGCCATCGGGGAGCTCCAGTAGCAGCGCGCCGATGTCGTCCACCCCCACGACCACGCCGGTCATGGTGCGGTCATGGAAGGAGACCGACACCATTTTGCCGGTCACATTGCAGCGTGTCAACCACTCTTCCCGGATGGCTGCATAGCCACCATTCAGATAGAGATCGTAGAGCCCATCCAGAGCTGTCAGCAGCGCCCGAACAAAAATGGCGCGGCCGACTTCCTTACCCCCTTCCAGGAAAAGCGAAGTGGCAGGATGGCGCAAATCGGCAGGGAACTGCTCCCGCCGCATATTGATATTGACCCCGATGCCGAGCACCACAAAGTTCACCCCTTCGGTCTCGGCGCTCATTTCATTCAGCAGACCTGCCACTTTCCTGCCATTCACCAGTACGTCATTGGGCCACTTGATCCGGGGCTTCAGGGTGGTGGACTGTTCTACAGCCCGCGCCACAGCCACCGCCGTAAGAAACGTAAGCTGCGGAGCATTGAACGGCAGGATCGGCGGACGGATGATAATGGAGCAGTAGAGATTCACCCCGGCAGGCGATTGCCAATGGCGCCCCAGTCTACCCTTGCCACTATGCTGGGCTTCGGCAACCACCACCGTCCCTTCCTCAGCCCCCTCTTCCGCCAGTTTAAAGGCGACCTGATTGGTCGAAGCGGTTTCTTTGAAACAGACGAATCGGCGGCCAATCCTGATGGTAGCCAAGCCAGCTGCCAGTTCCGCAGCGGTAAGTAGGTCGGGAGCGGCCACCAGCCGATACCCCTGGGACGGAATCGCTTCAATCTGGTAGCCCAGTTCCCGGAGGGCCTTGATATGTTTCCACACCGCAGTGCGGGAGATGCCGAGGTCCCGGCTCAGCTCCTCGCCGGAAACGAAGCCGGTCGGCTGCTGCCGGAACAAGGCCAGGATCTGCGCATCAAACCCCTGCAGACTCCCACTCCGGGAGTGATCAGCCCCACCTCTCAACACCCCTCCAGCAGCATGGAAATGTCCATGGCCCGCGCCGAATGGGTCAGCGCCCCGACTGAGATGATATCGACACCCGTTTCTGCTATCTCTCTAATACTCTCCAGATTGACGCCACCCGAGGCCTCCACCAGCGCCTTGCCGGCGATCAAGGCCACCGCCTCGCCCATGGCTGGGACCCCCATGTTGTCGAGCATGATGATATCGGCGCCGGCGGCCAACGCTTCCCGGACCTGCTCCAGCGTCTCCACCTCCACCTCCACCCGCAGGGTATGAGGGATATAGGCCCGCGCCCGCAGGATTGCCGCAGTAATTCCGCCAGCCGCTGCGATATGGTTTTCCTTGATCAGCACGCCATCATAGAGGCCGGTCCGGTGGTTGATCCCGCCACCAATGCGAACCGCATACTTCTCCAACAATCTGAGACCGGGGGTCGTTTTCCGCGTGTCCACAACTCTGGCCCTGGTTCCTTGTACCGCATGTACATAGCGGGCTGTCAGCGTAGCCACCCCACACATCCGCTGCAGGAGGTTCAGTGCTACCCTTTCACCCTGCAGGAGCGAAGCGGCATCTCCTTCGAGGTCTGCTATTACGGCGCCGCTCTTCAGTTGCTGGCCATCGGCGAAATGTGGCGTAAAGCGAATCTTCTGGTCGAGGAGGGAAAAGACCCGGGCGGCCACTTCGATACCAGCCAGCAACATCGCTTCCTTGGCCTTCAGTCTGCCATGCACCTCGCGTTTTTCCGGTAACACCGCCAACGTGGTGATGTCCCCGGTATGAATGTCTTCCAGCAGCGCGTTCTCAATTATCCTGTCCAGACCGGTCATCTTCGGCACCCCTCGCCTCTGGAATTTCACCAGTTATAGCATAGGTTCGCCACGGTCGCAACTTGTAATGCTGCACCCTGCCAGCGGGATTCAGTCGCTGCGGTTTTTTCGCTTAACTTCCCCGCTGGCAAAACAGCGCAAGGTGGCAGTTGACTTATAGCGATGGGTAAACTACAATGAACCGATTTTGCAGCAGAACTAACCGGCTGATGGAACTGACCGATGACCGATCAAACAACTCCCGCCAGACCAAAAATCGCCCGCTTCACCCTGGTGCAGAAGCTGGTCGTCAGTTATGCGGCGATGATCTTGTTTACCATTGCTGCGCTCGTGTTTTCGGTAACGGGGCTATACTCCATCCATAAAACCGCCCGGGATATAGCGCAGAAGGATTTCCCCTTTTTCAGCGCTGCCACCAAGCTGCGTGACTCGATGGTGGCACAAGAGCGGTATGCCGGCCGTTACGCGATTTTAAAAAGCCCGGAATTCAAGAAACTGTTCCAGAACCGCGAAACCGAATTCCTCTCGATTCTCGAGCAGCTGCAGAAGGACAACGACATCCCGGAGCTCGCTTCGCTGGCAAAGGAGTACCAGGAGTTCAGAAAAGCGGCGAATCTGCTCTTTCAGGGGAACAGCAATGGGCTGTTTACCTTAAAGGTGACCGCAGAAAACGTCGCAACCTCCCTCAGCAACCTCTACACCAACCAGCAAAATGTGCTGAGCGCCAAACTGGAAGCAGCGGACAACAAGGAAAAAACCACGGTGCAATGGGCCTTTGCCCTCTCCCTAACCGGCTTTACCTTGGCAATCTGTGTCGCAGCGTTCTTCATCTTCAACATTTCCTCCGCCATCAACAAACTGAAACGCGCGACATTGCGTATTGCCGAGGGTGACTTCGATTTTGACCCGCAGATACCGGCAGGCGATGAAATCGGTGATCTGGCACGTGACTTTACCAAAATGGCCGCCAGGCTAAAGGTTCTCGAACAGATGAGCCTAGATGCCTCGCCGCTGACAAGGCTCCCCGGCAATATCGCCATAGAGCGGGTACTGAACCAACGATTACAGGATGGTGACCTCTTCGCCGTCTGCTATGCCGATCTGGACAATTTCAAGGCATACAATGACCGTTACGGCTACATCAAGGGGAGCGAGGTCATAAAAATGACCGGCGAGATCATCCACGAATTCCACGATTCCATTGCAAAATCTCCCTATCCGCACCCTGCTCAACCGAACCACTGGTGATCGTTTCGTAGCTGTTGCGACGGTATCGTCGTCTTTCGAACGTGTAGACCACAATACCTGGGGCGATGAGTGGGAGTTGGCTCGGCTGTTGGGGAACACTCAGACTGACAACACAAAAGCAACTTCCTCCACGCCCACTCGCCGCATGACAAGCCATGATCAGTACGGCCACAAATACGGTCAACGCGGTGTAGAACAGCATCTTCCAGTCGACCGTCGTTGCTGCATTCACAGGAATACCGTCAACTGGAATGTTCGCAAGGAGTACAGTTCCGATTCGCGTGCCCGCGTCGACTTGCGTCACAGTGTTCGTCCAGAATTCAACGGCTTCGTGATGGTAGGCAGGCTTGTTTGAGGATATCAGGTCGATGCTGTAGTAATTGTTGGCAGCATTCATCGGTGACCAGAATGGTTCGTTGCAACCGAGGTTGGGCTTTAGGAGGATCTTAGAGTTGTCGAAAAATA
>JANXYN010000051.1 GCA_025356035.1 Geobacteraceae bacterium | reverse complement strand
CCTCCTCGTTCCGCCCCACCCGCAGGTCGACCCCCCACTCCTGGGCCATCCGGTCACGGTATTCGATCATCTCCGGGTATTTGTAGGTGGTGTCGATATGCACCAGCGGAAAGGGGAGCTTGCCGAAGAACGCCTTCCGCGCCAGGTGGATCATGGTGGTGGAGTCCTTGCCGATGGAGTAGAGCATGGCAAGGTTTTCGAACTTCCGGTAGGCCTCGCGGAAGATGTAGATACTCTGGGCTTCTAGCTCGTCAAGATGGTCGTACATGATAAATCTCCTAATACTTCATTTAACTGGGATATTCAGGATAATCAGGATAAGACCCTTCTGAAACCTTTGATTCCTTTTACCATGATGCGCCCTTGCTTAACATTAGAAGTATATTCCTTCTCCCGGCGGGGGAGGGAACTTTATTGGTCCTTCAAAGTCTCCCTGCTTAAGATCGGTGATAATCGGAATCCTGAATATCCTGAATATCCCAGTAAATTCTTGTTACCGTTTATGTAACCCGCATTCCTTCTGTTCCGGATTCTCCCACCACCAACGACCCGCCCGGGGGTGTTCGCCCGGCGCCACCGCCCGTGTGCAGGGGGCGCAGCCTATGGAGGGGTAGCCGTGGCTGTGGAGGCGGTTCACCGGCAGGCGCTTTTCCTTCGCGTAGTCCCATACCTGCTGCTCGCTCCACTCCAGGAGGGGATTGATCTTGAGGACACCATTGTTCAGCTCATCCCGCTCGATGGGGGCTAAAGACGTCCTGGTCACGCTCTGCTCCCGGCGCAGCCCGGTAATCCAGCCGGCCAGCCCCTGTAGAGCCCGGCCGAGCGGCTCCACCTTGCGAATGTGGCAGCATTCGTGACGGTTGGCGAGCGACTCGCGGAACGAGAAGAGTCCCTTCTCTCGCTCCAGCTGTTGCACGGCTTCATGGCGCGGAAAGTACCAATCGATCTGCAGCCGATAGCGCTCGACGATGGCGTCGGCCACCTCGTAGGTCTCCTCGTTGAGCCGGCCAGTGTCGAGGGCAAAAATGCCGATGGGGAGCCCCAACTCTTTAGCCATGTCGATGATGACGATATCTTCCACGGAGAAGGAGCAGGCGAGCTTGACTGGCCCTTGCGCTGAAGCCAGCCCTGCTTTCATGATTTCCTGGGGGGTGGAGCTCTCCGATAGTTGTGGAATCTCGTTACTCATGGGCTTTATCCTTGTTTTCGCTGCATCCCCGGCGGTAGGTGCCGGCTAAATCTGGTAGTCGCCAAAGAACTTCACCCTGCGTGGGGTGACGAACACCTGTTCCCCCACGCTGAGCGAAAGCTCCTCGTGCCGCTCCCGGGAGATCTGCGCCTCGGCCGGCTCATTGCTCACCTGTAGGGTCAGGTCGATCCGCACCGAGGAGCCGACTGCATGGATATGCCGGACTACGGCTGCCATCGACGAAACGTCTTTTGCGACCCGGTCCACGTCCAGGTCATGGGCGCGGACATATCCCACGGTGGCTGCGGTGTCGCGGTCGCCGACGGTTACGCCGGCATGGGCCGCGGAATCGATCTCTATTTTGCCGTCGTGGACCCTGCCGTGGAACAGGTTGACGTTGCCGAGGAAGTTGTAAACGAAGGGGGAGGCGGGCTGGTCGTAGACCTCGGTGGGGGTCCCCACCTGCTCGATCCGGCCCCGGTTCATGACCACCACCCGGTCAGCCACTTCCAGTGCTTCTTCCTGGTCATGGGTGACAAACACGCCGGTGATCTTCAGCTCGTCATGGAGGCGTCGCAGCCAGCGCCGCAGCTCGACCCGCACCTGAGCATCGAGGGCACCGAATGGCTCGTCCAGCAGCAGGACTGTCGGCTCCACTGCCAAAGCCCGTGCCAGGGCGACCCGCTGGCGCTGCCCGCCCGAGAGTTGCGCCGGGTAACGCTTGGCCAATCCTTCCAGCTGTACCAGCCTGAGCAGCTCGTGGACCCGGTCGGCAATCTCCTGTTTCGGTGGGCGGAGCTTGCGAGGACGGACCCGCAGGCCGAAGGCGATGTTCTCGAAGACGGTCATGTGGCGGAACAGGGCGTAGTGCTGGAAGACAAAGCCGATGTTTCGTTCCCGGACGCTCTGGGTAGTGGCATCGCTGCCGTGAAAGAGGATGTTGCCGCCGTCGGCCGTTTCCAGGCCAGCGATAATCCGCAACAGCGTGGTCTTTCCGGAGCCTGACGGCCCGAGGAGAGCGACCAGCTCGCCGGTCGGAATCTCGAGGTTGATGCCGTCGAGGGCGGCAAAATCGCCGAACTGCTTGGTTATATGCTGGACCTGGATACTCATGAAGTCACCTGTCGTGAAAAACTACTGCGGAGGCCATCTGCTGCGTTGCGCGGTGCTCGCGACCTCGCCTATCTACTTGATATGTCTCAGTCGCTGCGCTCCGTGCGCCTTGCATATGGCCTTCCTCGCTACGTTTTTCAATAGTCTGTTAGTTACTGATATTCGGCAGCGCCTGCTGCCACCTCTTGCCGCCACTGGATGAATTTTTTCAGAGCCAGGGTCACCAGTGCCAGCATGGCCAGGAGGGAGGCGACGGCAAAGGCGGCGGCGAAATTGTATTCGTTGTAGAGGATCTCCACATGGAGCGGGATGGTGTTGGTTTCTCCCCGGATATGGCCCGACACCACCGATACCGCGCCGAACTCCCCCATGGCTCTGGCGTTGCAGAGGATTACGCCGTAAAGCAGACCCCATTTCATGTTCGGCAGGGTGACTCGAAAGAAGGTCTGCAGCCCGCTTGCCCCGAGGGTCAGCGCCGCCTCCTCTTCTTCGGTACCGACCGCCTGCATCACCGGGATCAGTTCCCGCGCCACAAAGGGGAAGGTGACGAAGATGGTGGCGAGGATGATGCCGGGGACGGCGAAAACGACATGCAGGTTGTGGGCGGAAAGCCATGGCGCCAGCAGGCTGCTGGAGCCGAACAGGAGCACGAAGATAAGTCCGGAAATGACCGGCGACACGGCAAAGGGGAGGTCGATGAGGGTCAGGAGCAGGTTTTTCCACCGGAATTCAAACTTGGCAATGGTCCAGGAGGCGGCTATGCCGAAAACCAGGTTGAGGGGGACGGCAATCGCTGCGGTCAGGAGCGTGAGCCGCACTGCAGCAAGTGCATCCGGTTCATGCAGGGCGGTCAGGTAGGTGGCAAACCCCTTTTCCAGGGCCTGGCTGAACACCGCCCACAGTGGTATCAGCAGAAACAGGCTGAGAAACACCAGTGCCACGGAGGTGAGAAGCCAGCGGACCAGCCGTGATTCCGACGTGGAGCGCTGCTTGTTGCTGTGCCTGGCATCGGTGAAAAAGGTGCGAATATGCATCTGTCGGTTCCCTTGAGGGTGTTAGAGGGGGAAACGTTGTTGCTGTCCCTTTGCTACGCTTCCCGTCTGGCGCTCCACCACTGGAGGAGGTTGATCAACAGGAGAAAGACGAAGGAGGCCACCAGCATCACCACGGCAATGGCGGTGGCGCCGGCAAAATCGAACTGCTCGAGCTTGGTCATGATCATGAGCGGCAGGATCTCGGTTTTCATCGGCATGTTCCCCGAGATGAAGACCACCGAGCCGTACTCGCCTAGTGCCCGGGCGAAGGCCAGGGCAAAGCCGGTGAGCAGTGCCGGCAGGAGAGTGGGGAGGATGACCCGGCAGAAGGTCTGCAGCCTGGTCGCCCCCAGGCAGGCCGAGGCCTCTTCCATTTCGGCGTCCAGCTCCTGCAGCACCGGCTGGACCGTCCGCACCACAAAGGGGAGGCCGATGAAGGTGAGGGCAATAACGATCCCGAGCGGAGTAAAGGCGGCTTTGATCCCGACTCTGGCCAGCAAGCTGCCGAGCAGGCCGTTTTCCGCGTAGATCGTGGTGAGGGCGATGCCACCCACTGCCGTCGGCAGGGCGAAGGGGAGGTCCACCAGGGCATCCACCAGCCCCTTGCCCGGAAACCGGTAGCGGACCAGCACCCAGGCCACCAGCAGGCCGAACAGGGTATTGACCAGCGCGGCAATAAAAGAGGCGCCGAAACTGAGCCGGAACGAGGCAAGCACCCGGGGGGAGCTGATCGTTTCCCAGAACTGTACCCAGCTGAGGCCGGCGGTTTTGATAAAGATGGTCGACAGCGGGATCAGTACTACCAGGCTCAGATAGAGCACGGTAAAGCCGAGGGCCAGGCTGAAGCCGGGGATGACGCTATGCTGTTTGAATGACCATTTCATCTGTGGTTTTCCTTAAGTCCAAGGCAATTACTGTGGTTAAACTTTAGTGTACACAAGCAAACAAGTCAAGAACAAAAATACAAAAAAACATTTCGGAACTGAGAAATGTTTTCTCTTCGGAATTTATATCTTTTGAGGATCGCAGACGATCATGGCGTCCAGCTCGTCCTGCAGTTCGGTGATGGTCGGGTTCTCTCCGCAGACCGGACAGTTAGGGTTCTTTCGGATCGGTACCTCACGGAAACGCATTTTCATGGCGTTATAAGTCAATAGCCGACCGGTGAGGAGTTCCCCTTGGTCGAGGAGGAACTTGATCGCCTCGGTGGCCTGCAGGGTGCCGATCACCCCCGGCAGGACTCCGATCACCCCGGCCCGTGAGCAGGGAATGACAGCGTCTTTTGGTGGCGGGGTGGGGAAGATGCAGCGGTAGCAGGGCGATGCGCCCGGTAGGATGGTGATGGTCTGGCCGTCGAACTG
>JANXYN010000039.1 GCA_025356035.1 Geobacteraceae bacterium | reverse complement strand
GGGAGCGCCGGGTAGAGGTCGGCTTTGCCGAAGACGACACCAGCCGCCTGCTGTTTCCCCAGGTGGCGGATGCCCCCGGCGTGGCCCGCTTCGTCACGGTGATGCAGGGGTGTGACAATTATTGTTCATACTGTATCGTGCCGTACGTCCGGGGGCGGGAGATCAGCCGGCCGGCGGCGGCCATTCTCGAAGAAGTCCGGTCGCTGGCCGCCCGTGGGGTGAAAGAGGTGACCCTCCTCGGCCAGAACGTCAATTCCTACGGCCGCCAGGCGGAGACCGAGCCCGATTTCCCCGCCCTGCTCCGGCAGGTGGCGGCCGTGGACAGAATCGAGCGGCTCCGCTTCACCACCTCCCACCCCCGGGACCTTTCGCCTAACCTGATTGCCTGCTTTGCCGAGCTCCCCAAGCTGTGCGGCCATATCCACCTCCCCCCCCAGGCGGGGAGCAATGCGGTGCTGGCCCGCATGAACCGTGGTTACAGCCGCGAGGAATATCTGGCCAAGATTGCCGCCTTGCGCGCTGCCCGCCCCGACCTCCTGATCACCGGCGATATGATTATCGGTTTTCCGGGGGAGACCGAGGCCGATTTTGCCCAGACCCTGGCGCTGATGGAAGCGGTGCGCTATGCGGACCTCTTTTATTTCGTCTATTCGGCGCGACCGGGGACCAAGGCCGCAGAATTCCCCGAACTGCTCGATGCCGGGGAGAAACAGGCCCGGTTGGAACGGCTCCAGACACTGCAGCGGCAAATGACCCTGGAGTGCAACCAGGCACTGCTCGGGACCCACCAGGAGCTCCTGGTGGAAGGGATGAGCCGCCGCGGCGATCAGCTCTACGGCCGTACCAGTGGCAACCGGGTGGTGAACTTCACCGGCGACCCCGCGCTGATCGGCGGCCTGGTGACGGTGACAGTGACCGAGGCTTTTCAGAATTCGTTGCAAGGGGCTGTTCTGTGAGGAGTGAGGAGTGAGGAGTGAGGAGTGAATGCGCCTAACCCCTCTCGCCTCTCGCCTCACGTAAGTAAAAGGGGTACCAATGTATAACGAAATGACAGTGTACGGCTTTACCTATGATAACCTGGCGCAGATGCCGGTGGTGATCCTGAAGGATGCCGGGGAACGAAATTCGCTGCCGGTCTGGATCAGTTCCCAGGAGGCGGGCGCCATTGCCGCCGAGCTGCTCAATCAGGATGCTGCTGCCAGGAATGGCCAGGGCAATCTGCTGAACAGGCTTCTGGAGCGGATGGAGATGGTGGTCGGGCGGATCACCATTGATGCCATCAATGACGGCGTGTTTGCCGCCGCCATCAGGTTCGTCAAGGGCGAAGAAGAGATCCTGATGGAAGTGCGGCCGAGCGAGGCGCTGCTGGCCGCATTGAAGTTCAAGCTTCCGGTCTTTGTGGCTGAGGAGGTCGTTGCCCAGGCTTCGCAGAATGCCACCAGCTCAGGGGAAATAGATAGCGAAGTGGCTGCCCGGCGCTTCATTGATTTTCTGGAGCACCTGAAACCCGCCGATCTGGGGAAATATCCGATGTGACCGTAGGGGCACCCCTGTGTGGGTGCCCGGTCAGTAATATCGTAAACGTCTGCATACATGGATGGCCGCATAGATGGGCGGCCACATATAAGAAGGCCAAATACAAGGGCGGCCACATAGGGCCGCCCCTACACAAATCAGGAGACGTAAATGCGCGACGAATCGTTTCAATTTCTCCAGGCGCTGGTGGCGGCGCCGAGCCCTTCCGGTTACGAGCAGCCGGCCCAACGGGTGTTCCGCGACTATATTGCAACCTTCGCCCAGGTGACCACCGACGTGCTCGGCAACGTGACCGGCTTTGTTGCTGGGGCTCACAGCGAGCTGCCGACGGTGATGCTGATCGGTCATTCCGACGAGATCGGTTTTCAGGTGAAATATATTGACGACAACGGCTTCCTCTATTTCGGCGCCATCGGCGGCGTCGATCCCCACCTGACGCCGGGGAAACGGGTCAAGATCCACACCAGAACCGGTGCCTTGACCGGGGTGATTGGCAAAAAGCCGATCCACCTGATGCTGGAAGAGGAGCGGAAGACAGTGGTGAAGCTGGATGCCCAATATATCGACATTGGCGCCGGCAGTAAGCTGGAAGCACAGCAGCACGTGAGAGTCGGCGATCCAGTCACATTTGCCGTGGAGCTGCAGCGGCTGCTGGGCGACCGGGTCACCTCCCGGGGGTTCGATGACAAGGCTGGCAGCTTTGTGGTTGCCGAAGTACTGCGACTGGTGGCGGCAGCTCCTGAGAAACCGCCAGTCAACCTCTATGGAGTTTCGTCGGTCCAGGAAGAGGTCGGCTTGCGGGGGGGGACCACCAGCTCTTACTCGATCAAGCCGGATGTGGGGATCTGCGTCGAGGTCGATTTCTGTACTGACCAGCCGGACGTGGAGAAAAAGCATAATGGCGAGGTGGGGCTCGGCAAGGGGCCGATTGTGCCGCGCGGCGCCAATATCAATCCGGCGCTGTTCGAGCTGCTGGCAGCCACCGCCGAACAGGAAAAGATCCCGTTGCAGTTCACCGGTATCCCCCGGGCCAGTGGCACCGATGCCAACGTCATGCAGATCTCCCGCGGCGGGGTCGCCACCGCCCTGGTGAAGGTGCCGCTTCGCTACATGCACACGCCGGTTGAGGTCATTTCCCTCGCCGACCTAGAAAGCTGCGCCCAGCTGATCGTAGCCGCCCTCTACCGGATCAAAGGGCGGGAGACGTTCATACCCTGCTGAAGTGACAGTGAGGTGTGAGGCGAGAGGAGTCAGGAGTCAGGAGTCAGGAGTCAGGAGTCAGGAGTCAGGAGTCAGGAGTCAGGAGTCAGGAGTAAAGGCGCTTCACACCTCCCGCCTCACGCCTCACGCATTGCCTCCGTTTAACCCCTTTTAACTTGACTTGACGTGCCGTCTATACTAACCTTTCCGGTTAATATTTTCCCCTTCAACCGATGCTAAGGAGTCAGCGATGTTCGAAGCAAACATTCCGGAAGGGCTCACGTTTGACGACGTCCTTCTCCTCCCTGCCCATTCCCTGGTCTTACCGCGGGATGTGGAGCTGATGACCCGCATTTCCCGCAATATCTCGCTCAACATCCCGCTGGTCAGTGCCGCCATGGATACCGTTACCGAGGCCCGCGCCGCCATCTGCATGGCCAGGGAGGGTGGGATCGGCATTATCCATAAAAACTTCTCCATCGAGGAACAGGCGATGGAGATAGACAAGGTCAAGAAGAGCGAATCGGGTATGATCGTCGACCCGATCACCATGCGCCCCCATCAGAAGATCCGCGAAGCGCTGGAGATGATGGCCAAGTACCGGATTTCCGGGGTGCCGATCACCAAGGCGAACGGCAAGCTGGTCGGGATCCTGACCAACCGCGACCTTCGCTTCGAGACCAATCTCGACCTCCCCATTTCGGCGCGGATGACCAAAAACAAGCTGGTGACCGTGCCGGTCGGAACCACCCTCGACGAGGCGAAGGAGCACCTGAAGCATACCCGGGTCGAGAAGCTGCTGGTGGTGGATAACGACAGGAACCTGATGGGGCTGATCACCATCAAGGATATCGAGAAGATCCGCAAGTACCCGAACGCCTGCAAGGACAGCCTTGGCCGCCTGCGGGTCGGGGGTGCAGTCGGCCCCTCCGGCGACATGGAGGCCCGCATCGAGGCGTTGATGAAGGCAGGCGCTGACGTCATCGTTGTCGATACTGCCCACGGTCACTCCCAGGGGGTCATCGAAGCAGTGGCCTACGCCAAGAAAAACTTCCCAGGGGTGGAACTGGTTGCCGGCAATATCGCCACCGCCGATGCCGCACTGGCGTTGGCAAAAGCCGGCGTTGACGCGATCAAGGTCGGGATCGGGCCGGGCTCCATCTGTACCACCCGAGTGGTGGCCGGGATTGGTGTGCCGCAGATCACCGCCATTACCGAATGCGCCAAGATCGCCCGAAAATATGATATCCCCCTCATTGCCGACGGCGGGGTCAAGTACTCCGGTGACCTGACCAAGGCGGTGGCCGCCGGGGCGGACGTGATCATGATCGGCTCGCTGTTTGCCGGCTCCGAAGAGTCCCCTGGCGACACCATTCTCTACCAGGGGCGGGCCTACAAGAGCTACCGCGGCATGGGCTCCATCGGCGCCATGAAACTGGGAAGCAAAGATCGCTACTTCCAGAGTGACGTGGAGAGCGAGGTAAAGCTGGTTCCCGAAGGGATTGAGGGGATGGTGCCGCTGCGCGGGCCGCTTTCCGAAAATATCCACCAACTGCTCGGCGGACTGAAGGCCGGCATGGGCTACACTGGCTGTCGTACCATCAAGGAGCTGCAGGAGAACGGCCGCTTCATTCGGATCACTGGCGCCGGACTTAAAGAATCCCATGTCCATGATGTGACCATCACCAAAGAAGCGCCAAACTACCGCGTCGGCGGGAATTAGGCATAGTCTTAAAAAACAAAAGCTTTTCACCACGGAGACACTGAGGCACGGAGAAAAACCCGAAACAGAATTAACAGGGATATTCAGGATAATCAGGATAATAACGTAAGACCGTAATGAATTAAATGGTTTCATCCTGTTCTTCCCCGTTACTTTGTTAGGTTTTGCATTTCTCCGTGTCTCCGTGCCTCCGTGGTGGGTTCTTTTAGGAGATTAAATGACTGCAGATATCCATTCAGAAAAGATCCTGATTCTCGATTTCGGCTCCCAGGTGACCCAGCTCATTGCCCGCCGGGTGCGGGAACAGAGCGTCTACTGCGAAATCCATCCTTACAACATGACCCTGGAAAAGATTAAGGAGTTCGCGCCGAAGGGGATTATCCTCTCCGGCGGACCCGCCAGCGTCTATGACAAGGATGCGCCCCTCTCCGACGCGCGCATCTTCGAACTGGGGCTGCCGGTGCTCGGCATCTGCTACGGGATACAACTCATGACTCACCAGCTGGGTGGGAAGGTGGAGCGGTCGAAAAAACGTGAGTATGGGCGCTCCTTCATGGATCTTGACGACACCGCTGACCTTTTTGCCGGTTTCGATGGCCGGGCCGAGGTCTGGATGTCTCACGGCGACCGGATCGAGGCGTTGCCGAAGGGGTTTAAGGTCATCGCCCATACGGAACATTGCCCCGTGGCGGCCATGAAGGATGAAAAGCGCCGCTTCTACGGCGTGCAGTTCCATCCGGAGGTTGTCCATACCCCCCAGGGCGAGGAGATGATCGGTAACTTCATCTTCAACATCTGCGGCTGTGAGGCGGTCTGGACCATGGCCAACTTCATCGAGACCGAGGTGGCAGAGATTCGCCGCAAGGTGGGGAACGGCAAGGTAATCTGTGCCCTCTCCGGTGGCGTTGACTCTTCGGTGGTGGCGGTGCTGATCCATAAGGCGATCGGCGACCAGCTGCATTGCATCTTCGTCAATAACGGCCTGTTGCGCAAGGGGGAGGCGGACAAGGTGGTGAACCTCTTCACCCACCACTTCAAGATCAACCTCGATTATGTGGATGCCTCCGAGCGCTTCCTCGGCAAGCTTGCCGGCATCAGCGATCCGGAGCAGAAACGGAAGATCATCGGTAACGAGTTCATCTATCTGTTCGAGGAGGAGGCACAGAGGCTCGGCCAGGTGGATTATCTGGCCCAGGGCACCCTCTACCCGGACGTGATCGAGTCGGTCTCCACCAAAGGGCCGTCGGCAGTGATCAAGAGTCACCATAACGTGGGAGGATTGCCGGAGAAGATGAACCTGAAACTCCTGGAACCGGTGCGCGAGCTGTTCAAGGACGAAGTAAGGCTGCTCGGCAAAGAGCTGGGGATGCCCGATGAGGTTATCTACCGCCAGCCGTTCCCGGGCCCCGGCCTGGCGATCCGCTGCATTGGCGAGATTTCCGGGGACAGGCTGGAGATCCTCCGGGAGGCGGATGCCATCGTCCTGGACGAAATCAGGAAGGCCGGGCTGTACCGGGAGATCTGGCAGTCATTCGCCGTGCTCCTGCCGATCAGGACCGTCGGGGTTATGGGGGACGCCAGGACCTACGACTTTACCGTGGCGCTACGGGCGGTGAACTCCCTGGACGGCATGACCGCCGACTGGGTGAAGCTTCCCTATGAGCTTTTGGGCTCAATTTCATCACGGATCATCAACGAGGTGAAGGGGGTTAACCGGGTGGTGTATGATATCAGCCAGAAACCACCAGCCACCATCGAATGGGAATAACCGGCTTCGCCAGAAGTCCATCTGCGGCGTTGCGCTCGGCTTCGTCGCTGCGGCGTACCTGCAGTACGCCTCACTCCTCAGCCATCGCGCGCCTTGCAGCTGGAACTTCTGGCTGTGCCGTTAATAATCAGGCTGAAGGCTGAAGCTAAACAACAAGGGCTAACGGCCAAGGGGAAACCTTTCGCCATTAGCCCTTTGCTTTTTGCCGGTCGGAAAGGGGTTCATTCACTTGCATGGAGCCGATTAAACTTGTTATATTAGATCTGGACGGGACTCTCATCGACTCCCTCGATGACCTGACCGCGGCGATCAACCATATGCTTGGCCAGTATGGCAGCGCCCGGCTTTTGCCGGCTGAAGTCAGAAAGCTGGTGGGGCAAGGGTCAAGGGTGCTGGTGGAGAAGGTGCTTGCACTGGTCGGCGAGACGGATGTCGAACAGGGACTGCACTATTTTCTTACCTACAGCAGTGCCCACATCGCCGATAAAACCGGTCTGTATCCGGGAGTCAGAGTGACCCTCGACCGGCTGGTCGCTGCCGGCATGCAGCTGGCCATCCTCTCAAACAAGAACGTTGCCCTCTGCCGCCAGGTCCTGGAAGCCCTGGAGGTGGACGAATATTTTGCAGCGGTGTTCGGCGTCGATTCGTTCCCCCAGCGCAAACCTTCACCGGCACCGGTCCTGCAGTTGATGGACCAGTTGGCGACCCCCGCCGAACGGACCGTCATGGTCGGTGACAGTATCAACGACATCGCTGCCGGCAGGGGGGCAGGGGTTATCACCATCGGCTGCACTTACGGCTATGGGGAGCTGGCTGAACTGGCCGAGGCGGATTATCGGGTGGATGCGTTTGCCGAGCTGCTGGAGTTGCCGGTGTTTAGGGGCAGGTAGAGGTAGAGGTAGAGGTAGAGGTAGAGGGAAGTTCTTTACCTTTACCTGTACCTCTACCTGGGTTATCTGGGGTTGTTTATGCACGGCTGGACAGGCAAAATATTAAAGGTTGATCTCACCGCGGGGAAGAGCTGGCGCGAGGAGATTCCGGCGGAGTTGCTCCATGCCTACTTGGGGGGGAGGGGGCTCGGGGTCCGCCTGATGCGCGAGCGGTTTCAGCTAGACCCCCTCGATCCGGAGATGCCACTGATCTTCGCGGTGGGGCCTCTCTGTGGTACCGCTGCACCCACGGCTGCCCGGTTGTCGGTGGTGTCGCGCTCCCCCCTGACCGGCACCATTTTCGATTGTTCGGCCGGCGGCCTTTTTCCCTGGCGGCTCAAGGGCGCTGGGCTGGATGCTCTTTACATTACCGGCGCAAGTCCGCACCCCGTGGTTTTGGTCATTACGCCAGAGCAGCTCGAAATCCTACCGGCGGCCACCCTCTGGGGGAAAAACGTTGGCGACACCTGTAGCGCCCTGGCTGGCAAGGGGAGCGTGGCGGCCATCGGCCCGGCCGGCGAGAGCGGCGTCCTCTTCGCCAATATCATGATGGGGGAAGGGAACGCGGTGGGGCGCGGCGGGCTTGGCGCGGTGATGGGGAGCAAGCGGCTGAAGGCGATCTGCGTCAGCGGCGACCAGCCTACCGCCATTGCCGATCAGGGGCGGTTTGACCAGGCTCAGCAGGACGTGATGCGGCTGTTTCGCGCCTCACCGGTCATCTTCGGCGAGCTGGGAATCGCCGAATACGGGACGCCGGCACTGGTGGACCTGATGCGGCAGCGGCGAATGGCTCCTACCGAGAACTTCAGGAAAACGGTCTTCGAGCAGGCCGGCAACTATTCGGGCCCGGCCATTCGCAAGGCCTACGGGGCGATCAAAGAGGGGTGCCACGGTTGTCCGATCCAGTGCAAAAAGCGCACGCCGCACGGCGAGCACCTCCCCGAGTATGAGGCGGTCTCCCACTTTGGCGGGCTTAATGGCATCGCAGATCTGCAGGCCATTGTCAATGCCAACACCCTCTGCAACGAGCTGGGGCTCGATACTATTTCGGCCGCTGCCACCCTTGCCAGTTGGGGGGAAGCAAAGGGGCGTTTCGTGGAGGCGGGGGAGGTGGCCCAGCTCCTCACCGATATGGCTTACCGCCGCGGCGCTGGCGAGCTGCTCGCCCTCGGCTCCCGTCGGGTTGCCGAGGCGCTCGGGGTGCCTGAGCTTTCCATGAGCGTCAAATCCCTGGAACTCCCCGCCTATGATCCGCGCGGCGCTTACGGCTTGGCCCTGGCCTACTGCACCAGCAACCGGGGCGGCTGCCATCTGCGGGCATATCCAATCTCCCACGAGATCCTGCGCAAGCCGGTGGCCACCGACCGCTTTTCCTTTTCCGGCAAGGCGCGCATCATCAAGATTGCCGAGGATACCAATGCCGCGGTCGATTCGCTGGTGGCCTGCAGATTCTCCTTCCTTGGTGCGACCCTTGAGGAGTATGGTGAGCTGTTGGCCGCCACCACAGGCATCGACTACACTCCCCACACTCTGGCGGAAATCGGTGAGCGGATCTATCTCACTGAGCGCTTTTACAACTGCGCCAACGGCTTCGATCAGCGTCACGACCTGTTGCCGGACCGTTTTTTCCGAGAGCCGGGCTCGAGCGGCGAGGGGATTGACATCCCCCCCATCGACCGGCACCGTTTTGTCGAGGAGCTGCAGAAATACTATCGGATCCGCGGCCTTACCCCGGAGGGGACCTTCTCCGATCCGGGCTTCCTGGAGCGGCAGCCGTGAAAGACCAGATTGCCAAATACAGCGCCAAGCTCCTGGCCGAACGGGCCGCACGCCCAGGTGCAATCGCCATCGCCGCCCAGGATGACGTGCTGTTCGCCGAAGGGGAACCCAAGTTGGCCCGACTGGCGGAGGCAACCCTTGCCCGTCTCAACTGTCTGGCCCTGGTTGCGGCCTCCCCCTTACTGCCGTTTGCCGATTTCCTGGTGGCCCGTGCCCCCCGAGAAGCGTCCTGCATCGTCCCCACCGATACCGAGACCCGTACCTTCCTCCACGATATCCCCTTTATCCGTCTTGCCGAACTGGCAGACGACCCTTCGCCTCAGCTTGCCCGGCTGCTCGGCAACCGCAAAGGGGTCATCGTCGAGGGGGTGGGGATCGTTGCCGCCGGTCCCCTCACCATTGAGCAGGCCTACATCAATTACTC
>JANXYN010000035.1 GCA_025356035.1 Geobacteraceae bacterium | reverse complement strand
ATTTTCTGGTCAAAGTCCTCGAAGTGATCAGCGACAAGAAGGGGAAGGGACAGGTCGATATCGCCGGCGCCGATTTCATCATTTCCGGCGGTCGCGGGATGATGGGGAAAGAAAACTTCGCCATGTTACAGGAGCTGGCCGACGAGTTAGGCGGCGTGGTCGGTGCTTCGCGCAGCGCGGTCGATGCCGGCTGGATGCCGGGAGAGCGGCAGGTGGGGCAGACCGGCAAGACCGTCCGGCCGAAGATCTACATCGCCTGCGGCATCTCAGGCGCCATCCAGCACCTGGTCGGGATGCAGGATTCCGACACCGTCATCGCCATCAACCGGGATCGGGAGGCGCCGATCTTCCAGGTGGCCTCTTACGGCATCGTCGGTGACCTGTTCCAGGTGGTGCCGGCCTTGACCCAGGGGCTCAGGGAGCTGAAACAGGCTAAGGGCCAGTAACCCGCCACGGGGTCACGGAGCCACAGAGAAATACACACCAAAAGCATTAGCCACAGAGGACACAGAGGTCACAGAGTACCCTTGAAAAACGGCGCAAAAACCATTGAACAAGGATGGACAGGAGTTACAGGATAACATCAAGCCTGAAAAAATTGATTAATCCTGATTATCCTGAATATCCCTGTTAACAAGGTTTTTTGCCTTTCTCTGTGTCTCCGTGTCTCTGTGGCAGATTATGAGGTTTTGCATGCCCATTACTAATACCCTGGTTGCCATCCTTTTTACTGCTTCCTTCGTTCTCTTTGCCTTCAGCCTGTACCGGCGGTTTCGCCTGGTAAGGCTTGGTCAGCCGGAGCTGAGGTTCGACCGGCTGGCGGAGAGGTTCCGGGCGATGCTGGTCTACGCCTTCGGCCAGAAGCGGGTGCTGCGCAAGCCGTTTGGCTTCAACCACCTGGTCATCTTCTGGTCGTTCATCATCCTGCTCCTGGCCAACCTGGAATTCATGGTGAGCGGAATCATCCCCGCCTTGAGCCTGGCCAGGCTCCCCGCTTCCATTTATAGTCCGCTGCTGACCTGTTTCGACATCGCCTCCCTGCTGGCGCTGGCGGCGGCTTTGATTGCGATGGTCCGGCGCAGCATCTTCCCCCCCTATCCGGAGGGGCGTACCTTCGAGGCCTATTTCATCCTCACCCTGATCGCCCTGCACATGGTCGCCTTCTTCGGCATCCATGGGACGGAAATCGCCCTGGGGCGGGCAACCGTCAACGCCTGGATGCCCGCTTCCTCCTCCCTTGCCCAACTTCTTGGCAACCAGGGGGAGCCGCTGCTGGAGGCGATTGCCATCGGTAGCTGGTGGCTCCACGCGGTGGTCCTGATCCTCTTCATCAACCTGCTGGTCCCCTACACCAAGCATCTGCATATCATCACCTCGATTCTCAACTGCTTTCTGCGCCGCTTCGAGCCGCCGAACAGCCAGCCCCGCGAGGAGTTCGCTCCCGGGCGAAGCTATGGCGCTGCGGCGGCCGACCAGCTCACCTGGAAGGACCTGTTCGACTCCTTTGCCTGCACCAAATGCGGCCAGTGTCAGAATGTCTGCCCGGCCGGCATCACCGGCAAGCCGCTGAATCCGCGGCAGGTGATTTACGACATCAAGCTCAACCTGCAGCGCAACGGCTCGGCCCTGCAGCAAGGGGGGGCAGCGGCCTTGCCGCTGATCGGCTCTGCCGGGACGGCGGGGAGCGTTGCCGAAGACGCAATCTGGTCCTGTACCACCTGCGGTGCCTGCATGGAGGCTTGCCCGGTCTTTATCGAGCAGATGCCGAAGCTGATCAAGATGCGCCGGCACCTGGTGCAGATGGAAGCGAAATTCCCCGAGGAGCTGCTGAACCTGTTTGAAAACATGGAGCAGCGCTCCAACCCATGGGGGATCGCCCCCAGCGAGCGGAGCAAATGGCACTCGATCCTCGAGGTGCAACCCTTCGAGGCGGGCAAGACCGAGTACCTCTTCTACGTCGGCTGCGCTGGCGCCTTCGATTCACGAAGCAAACAGGTGACCCTGGCCGTCGCCACCATCCTCAACGCCGCCGGCGTCTCCTGGGGGATTCTCGGCAAGGAAGAAAAATGCTGCGGCGACAGTCTGAGAAGACTGGGGAACGAGTATGTCTTTGACCGGTTGGCGAAGGAGAACGTCAAGTTGTTCCGGGAGAAGGGGGTGACCAAGGTCATCACCCAGTGTCCCCACTGCTTCTCGACACTGCAGAATGACTACCGTCAGTACGGTCTGGAGCTGGAGGTGATCCATCACAGCCAGCTGATCAACGAGCTGTTGCAGAGCGGGAAGTTAAAGCTGCTGCGGCAGGTGACCGAGCTTGGCGGGCTTCTCTACCACGACCCCTGTTATCTGGGGCGGCACAACGGGGTTTACGATGCCCCACGGCAAGTGATTGCCCAGGCCACCGGCAGCGCCCCGGCAGAGATGCAGCGGCACAAAAGCAACTCCTTCTGCTGTGGGGCCGGTGGTGGTCGGATGTGGCTGGAGGAGCAGCAGGGGAGCCGGATCAACCTGAACCGGGTCGATGAGGCGCTGAGCAATAATCCCGACACTATCTGCGTGGCGTGTCCCTACTGCATGACCATGTTGGAGGATGGCTTGAAGGACCGGCAGGCCGGTCAGACCAGGGTGCGGGACATTGCCGAGCTGGTGGCGGAGGGGCTGCGCAGCTAACTGCGCAAAAAAACGGGGTGCGTTTGGCTTGCGCCTCACGCACCCCCGGCACTGGTTCGCCACCTACTGCATTGGATCAAAAGTCATCGTAATTCGCGGGGGTGGGTATTTCTGCCTCCCGGGTCACCAGTTCATTCGCAATCATCTGCGCGAACAGCGATTCTACGAAGGCAAAGGCGAGGGACATTACTACGTACACTCCGGTTACCCCCGCCAGTGGGTCGAATCTCTTCAACCCCGGCTCGCATTTGATGAAGACGACTATGAGCAGAGCCGCGAAGGCGCAGACAAAATGTCTGTTGATCCATTCCTTTTTCGCGGCGTACAGCGCCTGCAGTCCATCCCACCCCATTTCCCCGCGTAACTCCTGGAGCTTCATCCAGTCCATGGCTATTCTTGGCGCCATGACGAATGCCATGATCAAGACTAAAGCTCCCATTAACTGGCCGGCATTATCCATTAGTCCCCCTTTCTCTCTCGGTTAGGTTGCACGTGCGATATGCAGAGCTCTTGACTACTGCTGTTGCATGGCCTGTGCCAGCAGAAAACGTCCAGAAGGAAAGGGGGCAAATCGTTAGTGATTGCTGATTGGTGGCGATGCTCTCTAATCTCATTGTAGACACGTACATTCTGCGACTGTTCAGCTATTGCACAGATATGTCAAGTTTGGATAATATTGTCAACAATTCAAGGAAGTTACGGCTTTTGCGGGGATCTCGCGCGGTGGGACGTTTTTTGCACAGTGATGGCGGAGCTGACTTGAAAAACAGGCTGAGGCAACGAGGGGCGAGGATTTAGGGTCGAGGAGCTAGGCAAGAGGGGACGGTTCAGGCTTTTCTACATTCCTGATCAATCTGTTCAGCCAGGTGCAAAAGACTCGTTACCGTCAAGGTTGGCTTGATTCCCCACGGGTCGAACAAGGCGTCCGGCGTTCGCTTCACCCATGCACCCCGCATTCCGGCAGATATGGCCCCGATCACATCGAACGGATTGCCCGAGATAAGCCAGGCATCGGCTCCCACCGCACCAGCCCTCTTTAAGAAATGGCTATAGACTGCGGGGTTCGGCTTGAAGGACTTCATCTCATCGACACTCACCACCCCGATGAAGTACTCTCTGATCCCCGCATGCTTCAGCAATGTCTCCACCGCATCGGCGCTGCCGTTCGAGAACGCGAACAAGCGAAAGCCCGCGTTCTTGGCACGGGCCAGCCCTTCTGCTACGTCGGTGAATGCCGGCAAGACTTTGTAAGCACCGAGCAGTTCGTCCTTGTCTTGCTGACTGAGGGGGACTTTAAAGTATGCGCAGGTGTAATCGAGGGCGTCGCTGGTACAGCGGGCAAAGTTTTCATAATTCTGCATCAGCCCGCGCCGAAACGAATATTCAAGCTGTTTCTCCCGCCAGGTACGGGAGAATTCAGCGGCTTTATTGCCGACGTGCTTTTCCAGCGCGACTATGACGCCGTGGGTATCGATCAGGGTGCCGTAGACGTCGAATGCGAGGGTGATGGGCATCTGGAATGTAACCTCCTCAATCTTTTTATGGTCAACGGACATTGGAGTTGAGAAGTGGTCAGTCAAGGCTGTCTGGCAGGTTGCCACAGTCTACCCCAGCTGGTACGCCGGTTCAAGAGAATTAGTTAACATTTAAAACAGGCTGAAGACTGAAGGCTGTAGGCTGAAGTAAAATCTTTGAAACCTTGGAAAGGCGGTCTCGCGCAGAGACGCAGAGAACGCAGAGTAAAATCAAGCAGTATCAAGCCAAACGATTCTCCAATTTGATGAAGGTGTCTATCGTTTTAGTATTTGAATTTCTCTGCGCTTTAGGCCCTTTGGGTCCTCTGCGCGAGGGATCGTCTTGCAGGAACGGGGCTTGCATGGTAACGTCGACTGTGGCCGCAACCTGAACCGTGAGGATTTACCAGATGCTAATCATCATCCAGAACGACCCCGAGGTGCCCGCCGGGAGCTACGGGGAATATCTGCGGGAGCACGACGTCCCGTTCCGTATCGTTTCCCCCTATGCGGGCGAGGAGCTGCCGCCGGTGGCGGAACTGTCCGCCGTCATCTGCCTCGGCGGGGCGATGGGGGTGCATGATACGGCCAAACATCCGTTTCTGCTTGGCGTAAAAGGGTTGATCAAAGAATGTGTCCGGCGGGAGACGCCGTTTCTCGGCATCTGCCTCGGCGGGCAGCTGATGGCGGATGTGCTAGGTGGGGAGGTCAGCAGCAATCAAAACGGCGAGAAGGGGAGTCTCAGCGTCAGCCTTACCCAGGCAGGAGTGGAGGACCCGCTGTTCGCGGGGATTGCTCAAAATTTCAGCACCTTCCAGTGGCACAACGATTCTTTTACGATCTCCCCTGGCGGCGTGCGGCTGGCCGAATCGGCGGCCTGCCCGAACCAGGCGTTCCGCTATGGCGCCAACGCCTACGGCACCCAGTTCCACCCGGAGGTGGACCGGGCCATCGTTGGGAGCTGGGCGCGCCGGACTGGGGAGACAGCGCCCTACGTTGCTGCCTTTCTTGCCGACTTTGATCAGGCCCGGGCTGATTATACAGATGCTTCCCGCCGGCTCCTCGCCAATTTCCTCCGCATTGCCCGTCTCACCAAGTAGGGGCGACAGCACGGCATTATCGTGCTTCGCCCTTAGGCCCGTTGTCTGGGTCCTTGTTTGCACACCACCAAAGGCGGGCAAAGCAGATGAGGCTTTTGCTTTGCCCCTACAATGTCCCTTACTTCGTTGCCTTAAATCCCCTCCCCAGGAGGGGGAGGGCCAGGGAGGGGGATGCGGTCAGATCCGCACCCGGATCGGCAGGATCACTGTGGTGATGCCGTCCCACTGGAGGCGACGCTGGATGGCGAAGGCGGTCTCGTTGTGGAGCATCCGGTGATAGAACTTTTCCAGGCGGAAGGTGAGCTGGCCGGTGAAGACGGTGGATCGGGGGAATTCTTCCGCGATCTTCTTGCACTCGTTGACGGCGCTCTCCACCACATCGGTCCCCACAACCAGCCGGTAGTCGGCGGCAAAACCGAGTCGTCGGGCGAGATCCACGTATTTTTCCAGATTGCCCCGCACCGAATTTTCCAGTGCATCGAGCTCTTCGGCCCCCTTGAAGGAGCCTGAATCGATCTGCGCCACCGAGACGAGGATGATGTTTTTGTAGGTCTTCGGGAAGGTGGTGACGATGGAGAGGAGGGTATGGACCCCGAAGCCGCTGTAGCCGGAGACGAGCTGGATGGCGGTCGTGTCGTTGGGGTTCAGGGGGGAGGTATTGACCGGGCCGGCGGTTGGGAAGTCGAGGAGCGTTTCGTCGAGCTGGGCAATCCCCTTGCGTACCTTGAGATAATGCCCCTTGATCAGGTAGCAGAGGCCGATCACCACCGAGGTGATGAGGAGCGTCATCCACCCCCCTTCGGTAAACTTCTCGAAGGTGGTAATGACCAAGATGGTGGCGCAGAGTATCAGACCCACCAGGTGGACGGAGAGATGCTGCTTCCATTTCGCGTCCTCCTTGCGGCGCTTGATGTAGAAGCGCGACATCCCCAGCTGGGAGAGGGAGAAGGTCAGAAAGACGTTGATGGAGTACATGACCACCAGCGCAGCCACCGAGCCTTGGGTATAAAGGAGGAGGGCGATGGCGGCAGCGCCCATGAGGACGATGCCGTTGCGCATGGTGAGCCGCACCGACAGGGCGGCGAAGCGGTGCGGAAACCAGGAGTCTGTCGCCATGTTGGCCATGACCCGCGGACCGTCGACGAATCCGGTTTGGGCGGCGACCAGCAGCAGGGCGCCTTCGGAAAATATGGTGACAAATGCTATCCAGCTCCCCATGGGCCAATCGGCAAAGAGGGAGTTGGCCAGGACCGCGTTGAGGGTCTTGCCCTCCACCGGTTTTACCGCGATCAGGGCGTAGCAGAGAAACAGCACGCCGGCCGTGAAGGCCAGGGAGGTGGCCATGTAGAGCATGGTTCTTTTGCCGGTCTGGACCCGCGGCTCGCGCATGATCTGCAGGCCGTTGGAGACCGCCTCGATCCCGGTATAGGTACCGCCGCCTAGGGAGTAGGCCCGGAGAAAGAGCATTATAATGCCGACAGCGCCCATGGTGGAGAGGTCGTGGCTCAGGCTGCTGTGAAATTCCTGGGCGAGCGGGGCGAAGCGGCTGGTATGGGTAAATATCCCGTCGAGGAGCATCAGCAGATGGGTGGCAATGAAGATCGCGAAGATCGGCGCCAGGACCGAGATCGACTCCTTCACCCCGCGGATATTGAGGATGATGAGGAAGACGGCGAGACCGCAGGCGACCGGAACCTTGTAGTGGGCATAACCGAGGGGGAGGTAGCTGAAGATGGCGTCGACGCAGGCGGCGATGGAAACGGTGATGGTTAGCACATAGTCCACCAGCAGGGCGCTGCCGGAGACGACACCGGCCTTTTCGCCGAGCATGTGGGTGGCGACGATGTAACCGCCGCCGCCGTGGGGGAAATGCTCAATGATCCGCGAGTAGGCATAGGAGATGATGAAGACGGTGAGGGCGGTAGCCAGCCCCAGCAGCAGCGCCAGATAGGTATGGGTGCCGAGCGCCCGGAAAGCTTCCTCTGGGCCGTAAGCCGAAGAGGAGAGGCCGTCGGCGCCGAGTCCCACCCACGCCAGGATCGGGATGAGCGACATCTTGTGAAACAGTTGGGGATCTTTGATCTGTTTGGGCGCCCCAACCAGTTTTTGCCAGATTCTGCTGAAAATACCTGCCGTTTGCTCCGTGTTATCCGAAAGCATACTTCCTCCTTCTCTGTTAACTATACGAGTGCTTATTCTTTTTTCAATACGTTCGGGTCGCAGCTTCTGTGCGACCCGCCAACCGGAATTTGGACGAAAAAAAGCCGCCGGCACAGGACCGGCGGCTTTTAAGCCGCTGTTCATTGCCCTTCCAAATGCCTACGAGGTTAGCTGACGGGCTCGGGTTTGAAAGTACCCTATTTGACTTCTTCGCGACGTTGCGAGATAGTCAAAATGCGCCCCAGAAAAGTGGGTCCCCCGCACCCATGGGTTACATGGGTCTCGGCTGCTAGTTTGGCTGATATTTATTCCGTTTCAATTCGGTTGTCAAGATTTTTCGTCCTGCCCATGGACGTAGCCAGTTTCCTCAGGATTTGATTTGAACAAAAGGGATAACTGCGGTATCTTGAGGCAGCTTTCGCATCTGTCCGGGCCTGGCGGTAAGGGTCACGCTGTTTGTGATAGTGTTTGAAGGTCATACACGACGAAAGGAATCTATTGTGAGAGGACGGATCAACCTGTTGCGGGAGTTCTCGATCCCGCTGGTTCTAGGTGTAGTTGCGGCCCTGGTCTGGGCCAACGGCGCGCCTGAAAGCTACCACGCCTTTCTCTACGGTCATTTTATTGGGCCGCTCAGCTTCCACTTTGTTGC
Source organism: Geobacteraceae bacterium (assembly GCA_025356035.1). GTDB lineage: Bacteria > Desulfobacterota > Desulfuromonadia > Geobacterales > Geobacteraceae > JANXYN01. Next base: position 20,677 of record JANXYN010000035.1, on the reverse strand, counting down.
CAACGATATCTTCATGGTGTTCTTCTTCGGCATTGCGGCGGTGGAGATCACCCAGAGCTGTCTCCCCGGCGGCGACCTTAATCCGCTCCGGAAGGCGGTGAATCCGCTTCTCGCCACCTGCGGCGGGGTAGTGGGGCCGGCCTTGGTCTACCTGACACTCAACCACTTCATCGGCTCATCCGACCTGAGCCGTGGGTGGGGCATTCCTACTGCCACCGATATCGCCTTCGCCTGGTTGGTGGCGAGGGTGGTGTTTGGCGAGCGCCACCCTGCCATCTCGTTTCTGTTGCTGCTGGCAGTGGCCGACGACGGCATTGGCCTTGCTATTATAGCCATCTTTTACCCCAATCCCAATTTCCCGGTGGAGCCGGCCTGGCTTCTTCTTACCCTGGGAGGCATGGCTGCGGCCTATACACTACAGAAAAGGGGGGTACAGTCCTACTGGCCCTATCTTCTCCTTGGGGGTGGCCTTTCCTGGGTGGGGCTGTTTAATGCCCATCTCCATCCGGCCCTGGCGCTGGTGTTCATCGTCCCGTTCCTCCCCCATGCCAAGACGGAAAAAATGCACGTGTTTGAGGAAGATCTGGCTGACCGCTCGACCATGCGCCAGTTCGAACACGAGTGGAAGGTGGTGGTCGATTTCGGGTTGTTCATGTTCGGCCTTGCCAATGCCGGGGTGGCGTTTTCACAGATCGGCACTCCCACTTGGCTGGTGTTCCTGGCGCTTCTCTTCGGTAAAACTGTCGGCATCTTTTTTCTGGCCTGGCTGGCGCAGCTGTTAGGTTTTCCCCTGCCCCAAGGGATGGGGAAGAAGGAGCTGCTGGTGGCCGGTATTATTGCGGGGTTTGGCTTCACCGTAGCCCTGTTCGTGGCGGGAGAGGCGTTTATTGATCCGATCAGCCAAGGGGCGGCCAAGATGGGGGCAATGCTCAGTTGTACGGTGGCCCTGGCGGCCTTCATTGTCGCACGGGTGCTCAAGGTCCGCCGGATGGACTGAAGACGGCATATGCATTTCTGCCTAATATCCAGGCATATTCTCTCATTATTTTTGTAACGGTTTGCTGACGCCTTTATTGGTAACCCCTGCCGGGACCTCTTGCCAATGGCACAGCTTATGCTTTGTCAATAGCATCATTCTAAAAGTTAACTGAAGCAAGAGGCAACGAAGCCCCTCTGTCACATGACAGTGGGGCTTTTCCGATTTGCAATCAACAACCACCCCCAGCCCCTCCTTATCAAGGAGGGGAGCTTAAAATCCCCCTCCTGGTTCAGGAGGGGTTAGGGGTGGTCAGGTGTCATCGAGAGGAGTGCTCCATGGAAAAGATGCCAGCCAACATCGTTATCGACGACACCACCCTGCGTGACGGCGAGCAGACCGCCGGGGTGGTGTTCAGCAGAAGCGAGAAAATTGCCATTGCCCGGATGCTGGATGCGGCGGGGGTGCAGGAGCTGGAGTGTGGTATTCCAGCCATGGGTGAAGAAGAACGGGAGGCGATCCGTGCCCTCGTCGAGCTGGGGTTGAACGCCCGTCTCATCACCTGGAACCGGGCGGTGATCCCGGATATCCGGGCGAGCCTTGCCTGTGGCGTGACCGCAGTGGATATCTCGCTCTCCGTTTCCGATCAGATGATCGAGCACAAGCTGCGGAAGAGCCGGGCCTGGGTGAAGGAGCAGCTTAAAACCGCCCTCGGCTTTGCCAAAGTGCACGGCCTCTACGTCTCGGTCGGGGGGGAGGATGCGAGCCGGGCCGACCTCGCCTTTCTCACCGAGTTGATGGAGATCACCAGAGAGCTGGGCGGGGATCGGTTTCGCTTCTGCGACACCCTCGGCATTCTCGATCCGTTCGCTACCTACGAAAAGATCCGGGCGCTTCGGAAAGCGGTGCCTGAGCTGGAGATCGAGGTGCATACCCACAACGACCTGGGGATGGCCACCGCTAACGCCATCGCCGGGGTCCGGGCCGGCGCCCGTTTTGTCAATACTACAGTGAACGGTCTTGGCGAGCGGGCCGGCAATGCCGCCCTGGAAGAGGTGGTAATGGCGTTGAAGCACGCCTGCGGTATCGACACCGGCATTGCCACCCACCGTTTCGTCGAGCTTTCCCGCTTTGTGGGGAAGGCTTCCAAGCGGCCGGTGCCGGAGTGGAAGGCGGTGGTGGGGGAACGGGTCTTTTCCCACGAGTCCGGTCTCCATGCCGATGGGGTGCTGAAGGATCCCCATAACTACGAAGGGTTCGATCCTGCCGAGGTAGGGCTTTCGCGGTTTATCGTGGTGGGAAAGCACTCGGGAAGCCACGGTCTCGCCTACCGGCTGGCAGCCCTCGGCATCCATCCGGCAAAACATGAGCTCGACGTTCTGATGGCCTCTGTGCGCAGCTACGCCCAGGTGCAGAAACATGCACTGGAAGATGGCGAGCTGCTGGGCCTCTACCGGGAGCTGATGGCAAGGGCCGCGTGAGCAAAAGGCGCCGTTAAGGTTGACCGTTGGCGATAATTGCTTTATAACTGCGGATAAGAAATTCACTCCGTTGTTATGGAAGGTGTGCCATGAGAATTCTGCTTATCGCTGCTTCCCTGCTGGTGCTGGCTACTGCCGTGCCTGCCGAGGAGATTACCGTAGCGGCCGCCGCTGATTTACAGTATGCCATGCAGGACCTGTCGGTACTGTTCGAGAAGAGTAACCCTGACACCAAGCTGCAGGTCACCTATGGCTCGTCCGGAAACTTCGTGACCCAGATCAAGAGCGGCGCACCCTTTGACCTCTTTCTCTCGGCGGACACCAAGTATGCGGAGACCCTATCCAAGGAGGGTTTCGCCAAGACCGCGCCAAAGATTTACGCCATTGGCCGAATAGTCCTTTGGACCCGCAAGGATTCGGGAGTAGATCTGCGCAAGAAGCTGGAGGCGCTAACCGATCCGAAGGTGCAGGCGATCGCCATCGCCAACCCCCAGCACGCACCCTATGGCCAGCGGGCCAAGCAGGCCTTGGTCCATTACCAGCTCTGGAAGAGGGTGGAGAAGAAGCTGGTGCTTGGCGAAAATGTGGCCCAGGCGGCCCAGTTTCTGCTGACCGGCAACGCCCAGGTGGGGATCATCTCCCTCTCCCTGGCCCAGTCGCCCCCCCTGAAGGGGGCCGGTTACTATTACCAGATTCCCGATGAGGCCTATGAGCCCCTGGAGCAGGCCTACATTGTGCTGAAGGGGAGCGAAAAGAAGGCGGGGGTGCTTGCCTTCGCGAAGTTCCTGGAGGACAAGGATGCGCAGAAGGTGCTGAAGCGCTACGGATTCTCCATTCCAAAGACCGAGGCTGAACTGCTGAAGATCGAGGCCGACAAGCAGAAGAAGCTCATGGAGCCGAAAGGAAGCAAGGCGCCGGGCAAAGTACCGCCGGCCGTCAAACACTGAGGGACCATGAACCGCCTCAAAGGGACAATCCTCCGGGTGGAATCGGCCGGCAACGTTTCGCTGGTGGAAGTGGCGGTGGCGGGCGATATCTTCTCCTCCATGCTGCTGGAAACTCCCCAGAGCTGCGACTACCTCCGGGAGGGGCGGGAGGTCTTCCTCCTGTTCAAGGACACCGAGGTATCCCTCGCCAGGGAGCTCTCCGGCCGGCTCAGCATCAGGAACCGGGCCACGGGGCGGGTGGTGAAAATAAACCGTGGCGCCGTGCTTTCGCGAATCGAGCTCGATTACCAAGGAAACCGGATCGCCTCGCTGATCACCAGCCGTTCGGCCCAGGGGCTCGACCTGCACGAGGGGGATGAGGTTATCTGGCTGATCAAGAGCAACGAGGTTTCCCTGGCGGCGGTATAGTTTGGACTGCAGGAGTCAGGAGTCAGGAGTCAGGAGTCAGGAGTCAGCCCGCAGCACGTCGCACGAATAACGTCGCACGAAACAGGAGACTCAGATGCCCTTTGACCCCGCGCCGCTACTGCTGACCTTCAAACTCGCGGCTGTCACCACCCTCATCCTGCTGCTGGTGGGGGTGCCCATCGCTTATGGGCTGGCCTTCCATCGGTTCCGGCTCAAGTCGGTCTGCGAGACGGTGGTGGCCATGCCGTTGGTGCTCCCCCCCACGGTGCTCGGTTTTTATCTGCTGCTCCTGCTCGGTCAGAATAACCCGCTCAGCCGGCTGCTGGCCGACTCCTTCAACCTCCGGCTGGTCTTCACCTTTACCGGGCTGGTGTTGGCATCGGTTATCTATAGTCTGCCGTTCATGGTCCATCCACTTCAGACAGGGTTTCAGGGCGTCCCTGTCGTGCTGGCGGAAGCATCCTACACACTGGGCAAGTCGCGCCTGGTAACCCTGTTCCGGGTCATCCTCCCCAACATGAAGCCCGCCATCCTCACCGGCCTGGTCTTAAGCTTCGCCCATACGGTCGGAGAGTTCGGCGTGGTTCTGATGATAGGCGGCAACATTCCTGGCCGGACCCGGGTCGCCTCCATCGCCATTTACGACGAGGTCCAGGCGCTCAACTTCCAGGCGGCCCATATGCATGCGTTTATCCTACTGGCGATCTCCTTCGTAACCCTGCTCACCGTTTATACGGTCAACCGGCGGTATTTTCGATGAAAACAGTCAGGAGTCAGGAGTCAGGAGTCAGGAGTCAGGAGTCAGGAGTCAGGAGTCAGGAGTCAGGAGTCAGGAGTCAGGAGTCAGGAGTCAGGAGTCAGGAGTCAGGACGAAAATCTTCTGGATTCTGGCTCCTGGCTCCTGAATTCTCAAAAAGCTGGTGAATCAATGCTTGATATCCAACTGAAAAAATCACTCCATGGCGCCGACGGCCCGATGGCCATCGATGTCTCGTTGACGGTGGCCGCAGGGGAGTTCATAACCCTTTTCGGCGAGTCGGGGGCTGGAAAGACCTCTATCCTTCGAATGCTGGCGGGTTTGATGGCACCTGATGCGGGACGCATTCAGGTGGGGGAGGAGGTCTGGTACGACAACGCCAGAGGGATTGCGCTTTCGCCCCAGCGGCGCAGTGTAGGGCTCGTCTTTCAGGATTACGCGCTGTTTCCCCATCTGACCGTTCGGGAAAACCTGGAATTCGCCGTGGCAGGTAAGGGGGAACAGGCATTCATCGCCAAGTTGCTGGAGATGACCAATCTCGTGGACCTGGCCGGGAAAAAACCTGCCACCCTCTCCGGTGGTCAGAAACAGCGGGTGGCTCTGGCCAGGGCGTTAGCGCGCAGGCCCCGGCTCCTCCTGCTTGACGAGCCGCTCTCCGCTCTCGATCTGGCCAGTCGCTTGCGCCTGCAGGATGAGCTGCAGCAGCTGCATCGGGAGTTCGGCACCACTACCATCCTGGTTAGCCATGAGCTTTCCGAGGTCTTCAAACTTTCCCAGCGGGTCTTTCAGCTCGCCGCGGGCAAAGTGATCAAAAGTGGTACGCCGGAGGAGGTCTTCATCCGGGACCGGGTCAGCGGCAAATTCCGCTTTACCGGCGAGGTGGTGGCCATCAGAAAGGAGGAGGTGATCCATGTGATCACCGTGCTGGTGGGAAACCATGCGGTCAACGCGGTGGCGAGCGACGACGATGTGCGGGAACTGAACGTGGGGGATAGGGTGGTGCTCTTTTCCAAGGCATTTAATCCAATCATTATGAAAGTCAGCTAGTTTTCATGCGGAAACGGTCCTTTTTCGCCTTGGCTGCGTCAATCTGCGGGCTTGCTTGTGCGGCGTACTGTTGTACGCCTCCGCGCAATCTCTTGATTTCCTTGCCATGACGAAAAAATCCTCGTTTCCGAATTGAAAACCTGCCTAGTGTGCGATGGCCCGCCGTGCCAGCGCTTATGTAACGTGTTTTGCGGTCAAGCGTCCAGAGTTTAGTCGCTGCTGCACAAAAAAAAGGCACAAAAAGGGGGGTGTTGGCAAAACATCCCCCCTTTTTTTGTCCTGTAACAATAAAGCAAATTGCCAATCTTGCGGAATTACTGGTTTGCAGGGCTGGCCGGCAGCGATGGCACATCTTGTGCTAAACTTCTGAATAACCAAACCGGCACAACGTTGTGCGGCAGTATTAATTCTTGTTTGACAGGCAAAGGCGCCTTTTCACCATCCGGTGAAGGCGCCTTTTTTTATTTAATCGATAATGAAAGGAGGAGAGCAGGTTGTAAAGCGGCAGGAAGCGGTTAGTATAAAAAACATACCATGAGCAGCAATTAAAAACATTACAAAGGAGTATGACATGAAGAAAATGACGATGATCGTTATGCTGGCAATGACGCTGTTACTGGTAACCACCGGCATCGCCCTGGCGACCCCCTCCACCCAGATCTGGATTCCTTCCACCGACATCCAGGCCTACAAGACCCTGCACCTGGGTCTTGACAATTATATCCGGACTACCAGCAAGGGCGGTGGCGCAAACACCTACGATGCTGGGATTACCGCCGGTATCCTTCCTTTTGAGAAGCTGCAGATGGAAGTAGGTATAGATTATATGGAAGCAGGCACAAACTCGGTGGCTGACCAGCATCCGATTTACTTCAACGGCAAGATCGGCACCCCGGAAGACTCCCTCTTCAAATTCTCCCCCGCCCTGGCGGTTGGTATCTATAATGCTGGCACCAAGGCTGGTGTGACCGGCCAAAATATCGCCTATGGCCTGGCGGCCAAGACCCTCCCCATCATCGGCAGGTTTTCCGTAGGAGGCTTCCATGGCGCAGAGACCGTCCTCGGCAGCGGCCAGAACAACGGCGTGCTCGCCTCCTGGGACCGGACTATGAGCGAGATTTCCGACAAGCTTTGGCTGGCAGTCGATTACCAGAGCGGCAACAGCTTTATGGGCGCTACGAGCTTCGGCGTTTCCTGGGCCTTTGCCAAGAACGTCTCGGTGATCGTCGGCTACGACATCTACAACAACGTGCAGACTGGCGGCAAGAACACCGTCACCACCCAGCTCGACATCAACTTTCCCTAGGCAGCCCTGGTGACAGACCGGCAGGGGCGCAGGTTCCCCTGCCGGGGCAACATTCAACCTGAGAACATTCGGAGGTAAGCAATGAAGCTGATCGAAGCAATCATAAAACCGTTTAAGCTCGACGAAGTCAAGGATGCCCTCAATGAGATCGGCATCGAAGGGATCACCGTCAGCGAGGTAAAGGGGTTTGGCCGGCAGAAGGGACACACCGAGCTGTACCGCGGCGCTGAATATGTGGTCGATTTCATCCCGAAGGTGAAGCTGCAGATTGCCGTGTCTGACGAGCTGGTGAACAAAGTGGTGGAAACCATCGTCAATACTGCCAAGACCGGCCGGATCGGCGACGGCAAGATCTTTATCATGCCACTGGATGAGGCGATCAGGATCAGGACCGGCGAAAAGGGTAATGAGGCCATTTAACACTTACAACGAAGTACATACGCAATAATAGTGGAGGTTTAACATGAAGATTCGCAGTTTCATAACAAAGTTGTTCGTGGCTGCGGCCGCCCTGCTGCTGCCGGTCGTAGCACTGGCAGAGGAGGCGTCAACGGCTGTTGCCGCCGCCGTAGCCCCTGCTGCTCCGGCAGTCGTTGCGCCGGTCCTCAACACCGGTGACACCGCCTGGATGCTTGTTTCTTCCGCCTTGGTCCTCCTTATGATCCCTGGCCTTGCCCTCTTCTACGGCGGCATGGTGCGGCAGAAAAACGTTCTCTCCACGATTATGCATTCCTTTGTCGCAATGGGGATCGTCGGGGTGCAGTGGGTAGTCATCGGCTACTCCCTCGCTTTCGGCCCCGACGCGTTCATGGGGCTCGTCGGCGGGGTTGGCAAGGCAATGTTCAACGGCCTCATCTCCTTCAAGGACGGCGTCCCTGTCTACGCGCTTTTCCAGAATGTTGCATCAGAGCCGGGCTCTATTCCCGAGTACGTCTTTGCCATGTACCAGGCGATGTTCGCAATGATCACCGTTGCGCTCATCTCCGGCGCGCTTGCCGAACGGATCAAGTTCTCGGCCTACTGCCTATTCGTCCTCCTCTGGACGACCCTGGTCTATGATCCCCTGGCCCACTGGGTCTGGATGAGCGACGGTTGGCTGTTCAAGATGGGGGCCCTGGATTTTGCCGGCGGCACCGTAGTGCATCTGTCTTCCGGTATTTCCGCGCTGGCAGCTCTTATTTTCCTCGGGAAACGGCACGGCTTCCCCCATGAGCGGATGGCGCCCCATTCCCTGCCGTTCACCCTCCTCGGCGTCGGGCTCCTTTGGTTCGGCTGGTTCGGCTTTAACGCCGGCTCTGCCATCGTTGGCCCCAACTGCTCCGACGCCGCCGGCGGGCTGGCTGGCCTGGCTCTCGCCACCACCACCATCGCCCCGGCTGCTGCTGGCCTCTCCTGGATGATTGCTGAATGGATCCATGGCGGTAAACCTTCCGCCCTGGGCTTCGGTTCCGGCGTAGTGGCGGGCCTCGTAGTCATTACCCCGGCTGCCGGCTTTGTCCAACCCGGCGCAGCCCTCATCATGGGATTACTGGCGGGCGTCATCTGTTACGGCGGCGTCATGATGAAGGCCAAACTCAAGTACGACGACTCTCTCGATGCCTTCGGCGTGCATGGCATCGGCGGGACTTTTGGCGCACTGTTGACCGGCATCTTTGCCACAGTCGGTGCCACCGGTCTCCTCTCCGGCAATCCGAAGCAGTTTTTTACCCAGGTGATTGCCGTGGCGGCAGCCGGCGCCTATGCCTTCGTCGTTACCCTGGTCATTGCCTTCGTTCTGAACAAAACGATCGGTCTCAGGGTCGATAAGGAAGACGAGATCATGGGGCTTGACCAGACCCAGCATTCCGAGTCCGGTTACAACTAACCCTCGCTTTTGTTTTGGTTGAGGGCATTCCGACAACATGAAGGCAACTCCCACCCGGAACATTGGGTGGGAGTTGCCACTATATTGGGCAGGATTTGCCTGTATTTTCAGCAGCCATTTCCTCCCCATCTCCGCATCTCCCCTATAAATCAACTGTTTTTGTTGTGGCACGGCTTGTGCCTGCATCACAGTGAGCCATGAAAAATCCACTTTCCAAATATCTGGCCGAGAACGGCCAGCTCGAGCCCCAGCTTCTCGAGCAGCTCGCACACAACGAGAAGTTGGCGGAGCTTGGCAGGCTCTCGGCCGGGGTGATCCACGAGCTGAATACGCCGCTCTCGGTGATTGTCTCCGCCGCCCAGCTGATCGAGCGGGAGGAGGGGCTTTCCGAATTCGTCCTGGAGATGGTGGCACGGATCAATCAGGAGGCCCAACGTCTCTCCCTGCTTACCAGGGGGATTCTCTCCTTTGCCCGGCAAGAGGAGGCGGAGGGGGCAGAAACTGACTTGAACAAAACGCTGCAGGAAGTGATCGCCTTTTTGAAGTATGAGGCACAGAAGCGCTCCATCAAGGTGATAGAGGAACTCGATTACGACCTGACGCCGCTTGCCGCCAACGCCAACCGTCTGAAACAGGTCTTCATCAATCTGGTGATGAACGCCCTCCAGGCCATGGAAGGGGGTGGGAGGCTTGCCCTGCGCACTGCCATGCTTAATCCTGGTGAAGTGCAAATTCAGGTTGCGGATACCGGCACGGGGATTTCTGAAACAACCATGGCTAGGATCTTTGAACCATTCTATACCACCAAAGCGCCTGGTGAAGGGACTGGCCTCGGTCTTTTTATCACCAAACAGATCGTGGAAGCGCTTGGCGGCCGGATTGAGGTGGCCAGCAAGGCGGGAAAAGGGACCACATTCACCATTGTATTACCGTTACCATCCTCCAGTAGCGCATCGCGATAAGCTTCCCTCATACCGACTGGCCCGCTGCCCAGGAGGCGGGTTGCATCGGCCCGTTTTCCTGCTACGATTCTTGTAGGCACTATTAACGGAGGGTGGGGGGAGCCATGAATGTTATCGACTTTGCAATCAAGATGGAGGAGGAGCACCAGGCATACTACGAAAAGCTGGCTGCGGCTACGCCGATTGCCGGCTTGAAAACCATTTTCACCATGCTGGCGGGGCTGGAGCAGGAACATCATGGGGTGATGGAGGCGTTGAAAAAGGAGAAGAAGGGGACCAGGACCGATTCCAAGGTGCTTGACCGGGCAAAGCGGATCTTCGGCGATCTGCTGGCGGAGCGGGGCGCCCTTGCCACCATCAAAACCGATCTGGATGCCTACCGCTACGCGATGAAACTGGAAGCGGACAGTGTCCGGTTTTATGAGGAAATGGTGCAAAAGGAGCAAAGTCCGGCAACCAGGAAGCTCCTTCAGCAGATCGTAGAGGAGGAGAAGCACCATTTCAATATCGTGGAAAATATCTACGATTTTGTGGCGACCCCGAGCACCTTCCTCGCCTGGGGGGAGTTCAGCAACCTGAAGGAATTCTAGTTTTCATCCGGAAACGGTCCTTTTCCGTCCTGGCTGTGTCAATCTGCGGGCTTGCTTGTGCGGCGTACGGGTGTACGCCTCCACGCAATCCCTTGATTTCCTTGCCAGGACGAAAAAATCCTCGTTTCCGAATTGAAAATATGCATAGTGCCCATCCAAGTTTCCGTATGGACACAAAAAGCCGCCCGTCATGCGCCGATGGGTGGCTTTTTGTTTGCTTGATTTGTGGTGGTAAAGCGTTTAGCATGGCAGGTTGCAACCCGAAAATCTTTCACCACGGAGACACGGAGAACACAGAGAAATTTTTTCCTCCGTGTCTCCGTGTCTCCGTGGTGGGTTATCACGGGGACCGGCGTAATAAGCCATAAGTCTTTATCCTCGGGCCTCGAACATCGTCCTTTTTTCAGGAGTGCAAAATGGAATTGAAAAGTTTTCTCGACACCGCCGTCCGGGCTGCCAAGGCGGCCGGCAAGCTCCAGCGCGAGCGGCTCTGGAGCGACATCACCATTGAATTCAAGGGGGAGATCAACCTGGTCACCGAGGTGGACCGGGCCTGTGAGGAGCTGATCGTCGGCATGCTCCGGGAGCAGTATCCCGACCACGACATCCTCGCCGAGGAGAACGACTACGCATCACTTCATTCAAACTACAAGTGGGTCATCGACCCCTTGGACGGCACCACCAACTACGCCCACGGCTTCCCTTGGTTCGCAGTTTCCATCGCCCTGGAGATTGATGGCGAGGTGCAGCTCGGCGTCATCTGCCATCCCATGCTGGACGAGCTCTTCACCGTGGTGAAGGGGGCGGGGGCGTTCCTCAACGGCCGGCCCATCCATGTGTCCCAACGCCAGCCGCTGAAAAACTCCCTCCTCGCCACCGGCTTCCCCTACGATATCGCCACCGACCCGGAGAACAACTTCGGCCACTTCCGCAACATGCACCTGGCTGCCCGCGGTATCCGGCGTGCCGGGGCGGCGGCCCTCGATCTCGCTTACGTGGCGGCGGGAAGGCTGGATGGTTTTTGGGAGGCGAAGCTGAAGCCGTGGGACGTGGCGGCGGGAAGCCTCCTCGTCATGGAGGCGGGGGGAACGGTCACCGGCTACGCAGGGGAGGGTTACTCCATCTACAACCACCGGATCGTGGCGAGTAACGGCGCCATTCACGACGAGATGCTCGGGGTGCTGCAGGGGCGGGGGTAGGCGTTTGTTTCAAGTGTAAGCTTTAATTTTAAATTCTCAATCGTCTACAATCGTGCTATAAGTGACCGAATAAATATATTTTGAACGGGGCTAGGTCTGTACCTTCAGCCTTCAGCCTCGACACCTGGTTCATTGTGGCCTATACGGAAAAAGACCTTCGGGATAGGTTGAAAGCGGCTGGTGGCAGATGGGACCAGCAGAAAAAGGTCTGGCTTGTGCCATACGGTTCAATCCGAGGGACTGATCTGGAAGAGAGAATTTTGAAGGATTGAACAATGGGTAGAACAATGGGGTAAAAGACCTTTGCTCCTTATATAGGGAACATCCATGATAAGTAAAAATAAGATCAAAGTTACCTATATAAGCAACTTACCGTGTTCCCTATATAGGTAACAAGCTCCTTATATAGGGAACCGGCTACCTATATGAGGAACATTCTCTAACCGGTGAATAACATGTTGTACACGGAGGACCAAATGTCGAATAAATGGAATGATGCCATATTTCAAGAATGGCAAGTTATCAGAAAGGAGTTTAATGATAACAAGAAAGCTAAGAACTGGACCAAGGTAATAGAGAATTGCAGCACGATAATTAAGTTGGATTCGAAAGCTAAATTCATTGGGATAATGCTACCAATATTTTATAAAGAAATGGCAAATGCATATGAAATGATTGATGATAAGTCAAATGCAATAAATTACTACCGGATTGCTAAAAACGAATTCATAGAATTCAGGGCTAAGCGACCGTTGAAGACTCCGTCTGATTGGCTGAATGACATCGACAAAATTGACAGGAAATTATCAAAATTATCTAAGTAGGTAGCCTATGGCTGTATTTGCAAAAGATCATACAAAAAGTAAGGAACTTTCACACTTTGCTATCTACTCATGGATTGAGATGGCTCGCGATGACTTAAATGTAGCAAAACTAGAACAAGTTTCAGCTTTTATAAGATGCTATCACGCACAACAAGCAATGGAAAAAATGCTCAAAGCAGCATTTGTTGTTCTTGCTGGGAAGTACCATGAGAAATCTGACAAATTAATAACTGAACGCGGAAGTGAGTTCAGCAATAAACTTCCCTACAATGTACCAAATTGTGCGTGGGAACTGGAAAACGTTAAACTCCCTACCATTCACAATCTTGTAGCGTTGTGGGAGAAACTTGGAGAGTATGACAGGCAAGCATTTGGCCTCCTTACCGAGAAACAAAAAGACTTTATGAACAAAGCCACCAAATGTGCCACGGAGTATCGCTATCCGTATTTCTCACGAGAATTAGGGATTCACATTTGTGTCCCTGCTATTGATACAAGAGATGTGGTTCAAGCTGCCGATCAACTATTCAATGATCTTTACGAGTACATATGTCGAAAAACTATTTTATGCGAGGCTGGTAATACCAGCGGTGACTGAATGTACAACTAGCGCCAAGACCGGCCCAAAAGACTGCCGGTCAGGCTTATGGCGTTATACCGAGAAAAATAAACCCGAAACCGAGTGCTCCGGAAATACAGGGACACCATACCAATTAACTCTTGAGTCGATGAAATAGGTAAGATGTCCCTGTATTTTCGTAAGTAGATCAAGGAGAGGATATGGAAGGTATTATAGTTGTATGGATCTTTTTTGCTTTTTTAGTCGGAGTTGCCGCATCAAAGTACGGAAAAAGTGGGTTTCTGTGGTTTGTTATCTCTATTATCGTTTCACCCTTAGTGGCAAGTATAGCGCTAATTGTATTCTTACTGCCTAGTAAGGATAAGGCTACAACTGGGTCCATTGCAGCTGTTGATCATCCTTTGCTAAATAAGCAATGCCCATCCTGTGCAGAAGTTATAAAACTCGAAGCGCTGAAATGCAAACATTGCGGTGCCGAGTTTGATGAAGCTGGTGAAGAAAATGAGCATATATTCACCATAAAGTGCGATAACTGCAAATCTGAAAATGAAATAAGAAGAACTACGATTCATCATTTTCCGTACTGCAGCAGTTGTGGGAAGCCAATGCTCGACATCAATAGTATTACCCATAGGGAGGGTATCCTTAGGTACTTAAACACAAACAAAGACCAAATCAACGATGTCGTGTACTGGAAGATACGAGTGATTTTAAATTCAGCAAAATGAATCGGCGAGGACAACCAGCGCCAAGACCGGCCTAAAACACCGGCCGGTCAGGCTTAGGGCGTTATACGAACAAAAATTAAGAATCAAATTTAACAAATCCTCCGTTCACCATACACCTCACCAACCCGAAAGGATGCTTATGTGGTTCAGCAAGGAAACTTTTCAAACAATGATCGCAGCCGGATGGGTTGTCGATGGTCGCGGAGGAGGTCTTGTTATTGGACGCTCCCACGACACTGGAGACATTCACATCATTCAAGAGATGGAAGACAGGCGCTTTCACATTCCTGCCTGCATGGAAGGCGGAGAATACATATTGAATTTTGATGCGTATCAAGCAAATGAAGAGCGAGTAAATCAAATAAATGAGTTTAAAGAATCTCATCCTCTTATTACCTCCATAGAACTTACCGATAAAACTCGATTACTAAACACACAATCAGAGCCTTACGACAAATTGCTTTGGATAGACTCAAGAGGGCAATTCATGGGACTAAAAGGGGACAGATTTATTTTAGGTATTGCTAATTAAAATGCGCATGCCGAGAACATCACGAATAATAATAGCAGGCTACCCGCACCACATAATCCAGCGGGGGCACAACAGGCAAGTTATATTCGGTGTGGAAAATAAATCTGTCCCCTTTTCTCTTTTCTCTTCTCCTCTAATTTGTCCCCTTTTCTCCTCTTTTCTCCTGCTGCCAGATTTCTGGGCGTTCTGGGTGCCTGCCCTTTTGGTGACGCACTACATCGTATTCCGGGTTCTTCTGCGCCGGGGCGAATGGAGCGGCGGTGCCGAAAAGGAATAGGCGGCGTCCCATGCTCTACTTGCCGAACACCCGCCGGAGCAGTTCGGTGCTCCGTGCCGCCGGGTCCTGGCGAATCCGTTTTTCCTCCTGGGCGAGGGTCTTGAAGAGCCCATCCAGGGCTTTCTCGGTGACATAGCTCTCCAGATCGACGGCGGGTTTGGTCACGAAGGGGAGGGCGTTGTAACTGTTGATCGCCTGATTGGAGAGCTGGTAGAGTCCGACTTCCTGCATTTTTGCCGCGACGATCGGGTGGAACCGGCTGCGGAGCCGTTCGGCGGTGTGGGCACGGAAGTAACCGGTGGCGGCTGATTCGCCGCCGTTCAGGATATTGTAGGCATCGACCAGGGTCATCTGGGTGATGGCGTCCCAGAAGACCGTTTTTGCTTCGCCGGCGGCCCGTTCTGCCGCGTGATTCATGCCGGTTTCCAGGGCGTCAACCTGATTCCCCAACCCCACTTTTCTCAGGGTACGGGCCATCTGGTTGAATTGATCCGGCAAGGCGATATGGATCAACTGGTTTGTCAGGAAACCGTCGGTTTTCGAGGTTGCCGCGACTGTGCGTTCGGCGCCGACCCGGAGGGCTTCCTTCAATCCCGCGGCGACGGTCTGTTCGTCCGGCTTTGCCTTGGTCGGGGCCTGCTGCATGGAGCGAAGCAGGTCATCGGTCATAAGGCCGTTTTGCAGCTCGGCGCAACCGGCAGGAATAATAGGGAGCAGCAGTAATAGTAGTTTGCAAGAGGTGCGGGCCATGGTTTCTCCTCATGTCGTTTTGCAGGTTGAGTTGACAGCCTGTTAAGTGGGATCAGGGGTAAAGTCCCCGCAGCCGCACCGCCTCCACCACCCGGCCGATCCCCAGAATCTGGGCGGCGGTGCGGTTGTCCACCTGATGCTCGTCTGCGATGGCCATCACCTTTTTGAAGGCTACCACCATCAGCTGGCGGAGCCGGTTGTTGATCTCCGCCTCGTTCCAGAAGTAGTTCTGCAGGTCCTGCACCCATTCGAAGTATGAGACCGTCACCCCGCCTGCATTGGCGAGGATGTCGGGGATCATGAAGACGTTCTTTTCCCGGAGGATCTCGTCGGCGATCGGGGTGACCGGGCCGTTGGCCCCTTCGGCGAGGATTCTGGCCTTGATCTGATGGGCGTTTCCCTTGTGGATGACGTTCTCCAGGGCGGCCGGCACCAGGATGTCGCAGTCGAGGGCAAGCAGCTCCTCGTTGCCGATGGCGTCGCACCCCGGGAAGCCGACAATGCTCCCGGTCGTCTTGATATGGTCCTCCAGCGCCAGCGGGTCGATCCCCTTGGCGGAGTAGACCCCCCCCTGCACGTTGCTGACGGCGACGATCTTTACCCCTTCGAGGTAGAGGTTCTTGGCGGTGGAGACCCCGACGTTGCCGAAACCTTGGACGGCGGCGGTACACCCGGAGAGGTTGATTTCGAGCTTTTTGGCGGCCTCGATGATCATGTAGACCACGCCGCGGCCTGTCGCCTCGCTTCTCCCTTCGGAACCGCCGATGGCGATCGGCTTGCCTGTTACCACCCCCGGCACCGAGTGCCCCACCTGCATGGAGTAGGTATCCATCATCCAGGCCATGATCTGTTCATTGGTGTTGACGTCCGGAGCCGGAATGTCCCGGTCCGGGCCGATGAAATGCAGGATTTCCGAGGTATAGCGCCGGGTAAGTCGCTCCAGTTCCCCCAGGGAGAGTCCCTTCGGCTCGCACTGTACTCCCCCTTTGGCTCCGCCAAACGGGATGTTCATCACCGCGCATTTCCAGGTCATCCAGGCGGCCAGCGCCGTTACCTCATCCAGATCCACATCGGGGTGGAAGCGGATCCCCCCCTTGGACGGGCCGCGCACGGTACTGTGCTGCACGCGGAATCCCTTGAATACCTTGACCTTGCCGTCGTCCATCCGAACCGGAACCGCCACCAGCAAGGCCCGTTCGGCATGTTTGAGCTTTTCGATGATATTCGGATCGCAGTGCAGGTGCTTTTCCGCCTTGTCGATCTGGGCCAGCACCATCTGCCAGGGATTAATCCGTTCCATTTGCGGGGTCATCAGCTTCTCCTTGAGCTTTGAGATTGGCGGTACGCCTGCTTTTCTTGGCAATTTCCCAGCGGCGCCCCATTCTACCCGTCGCCATCTCTCATGCAACGGTCATACCACTTGACTTTGCCATACTGTTTACATAATATCAAACCTTTAAGGTGTTCAAAAGGCGTTTTTATGCACCACTACGTGTTCAAATTCATGAATCATCTGAAACTCCGCTGGAAGATGCTGGTGGTCGTGCTGCCGCTGGTGATCATCCCCATTTTCGTGGTTGGCGGGATGATCAGCTATATTGCCACCCGCCAGGCCTATCGGGGGATCACCCAAACCAGTAAGGATGACCTGGACCATATGGCCCAGTTCACCATTGATCTCCTCAACTCCCACTATCAGCAGTTCCAGGTCTACAAGCAGGACAAGGAGCGGAGCTTTCACCTGGAGCTGGCGACCCTTACCAATCTGGCCTATAACCTGGTTGAGGCGGAGGATCGCCAATACCGGAGCGGCAGGATTGACCTGGCCTCGGCCAAGCTGGAGGCGCGTAAAGCCCTGAAGCGGGTCAATGTGGGGGAGACCGGCTATATCTATGCCATGACCACCAAGGGGGAGCTGGCGGTCCACGTGGCCCGCGAAGGGGAGAACGTCTACAACGAGAAGGACGAGAACGGCCGCTATTTCATCCGGGTCATGTGCCGGACTGCACTGAAATCTAAGCCTGGCGAGGTTATGTACATTATCTACCCCTGGCGCAATGCGGTGCTCGGCGATAAAATCCCGCGTCGTAAGGTGGTAGCGTACCGTTACTTCAAGGAGTGGGACTGGATTGTCGCCACTGGCGGCTACCTGGAGGAGACTTACGAGGATGTCGCTTTTGAGCGGCGCTCCTTTGAAGAGCTAAAGGAAAGGATCAAGAGTAAAAAAGTCGGCGAGACTGGCTACATCTTCTGCATGGATGCAAAGGGGAATTTCACCGTCCACCCCGATGGGGAGGGGCAGAATTTCTACAATGCGCGGGACTCCAGCGGCTTTCCGTTCATCCGCGAGATGTGCCAGAAACAGAGCGGCTGGATCCGCTATCCCTGGCGGAATGTGGGAGAGAGCACGCCGCGGATGAAGATCGTCCGCTACAATTATTTCCGGCCGTGGGGGTGGATTGTGGCGGTCGGCTCCTATGAGGATGAGTTTTACCGCGAGGCCAACAAGATCAACGGGCGGATTTTCGCCAGCATGATGGTGATGACCATCTTTATTGGTCTGATCTCGGTGGTCCTGGTGTTTCTGGCGGCCAAGGTCCTGACCGACCCGATCAATCACATGATGGAGGTGATCCGCAAGGTTAAAAAAGGGCGGTTTGACGAGCGAATGGCGGTGGAGACCAACGACGAGCTGGGGGAACTGGCTGGTGCTTTTAACCGGATGACGGCGATCATCAAGCGCAACAAGGAGATGGAGGCGACCCTGGCACAACAGGGGAAAATGGCGTCACTCGGCGTCCTCTCCTCGGGGGTGGCCCATGAGATCAACAACCCCTTGGGGGTGATCCTTGGCTATGCAGGTTATGTGGAGGGGAAACTCGACCCCGCTGACCCCAACTATCAATATATCCATGAGATCAAGCGGGAGAGCAAGCGCTGCAAGAAGATCGTCCAGGACCTTCTTTCCTATGCCCGGACGCCGAAGCCGACGCCGGAAGAGACTGACATCAATGCCCTGCTGGAACAGATTGTCGATTTTGCCGCCAATCATACCGACCTGCACAAGGTCAGGATCATCCGGGATTTTGCGCTCGGCCTCCCCCATATCATGGTGGATGGCGATCAGATGCGGCAGGTGGCGATCAACCTGATTCTCAATGCCGGCGCCGCCATGCAGGGGGACGGGGTCCTGACGGTTCGGACCATGCTCGACGGGGTAGGGTACGTGAAGATGGTCTTTAGCGATACGGGCGCGGGGATCGCGGCGGAGCACCTGGAGAAGATCTTCGAGCCGTTCTTTACCACCAAGGAGAAGGGGACCGGCCTCGGTCTGGCGATTACCAAGCAGATCGTCGAACAGCATCAGGGGAAGATCGCCATCGAGAGCGAAGTGGGGAAGGGGACCACGGTGTCGGTGAGATTACCGGTGGAACAGGAACTGTAGGGTGGCTTGGACCTTGTTGCCGCTTAGGTTGAGGAGCGGCACACGCAACACGCTAAACGGAGTTTTGCATGGCGGAACAAAAACGGATCATGCTGGTCGATAATGAAGAGGGGCTCTGCCGGATGATCGAGGCGGTGCTCCTCGATAACGGCTATCTGGTCAAGGCCTACACCCGCTCGTTTGAGGCGGTGGAGGGGTTCAAGGCTGGGGAGTGGGACCTCCTCATCACCGATGTGAAGATGCCGGTGATGGACGGGATCGAGGTGCTGCAGAAGGTAAAGGCCAAGGACCCCGCCCTGCCGGTGATTATGATCACCGCCTATGCCACGGTGGATATGTCGATTCAGGCTCTCCGCAAGGGGGCCTATGACATGATGACCAAGCCGTTTGAGCCCGACGAGCTCCTTTACCGGGTGAAGAACGCGCTCCAGCACACCCAGCTCCTGGAGGAGAACCGGGAGCTGCGCGAAGAGCTGGTGGGGAAGTTCCGCTTCGACAATATCATCGGCGCTTCCGAGGGGTTGAAAAGCGTCCTGGAAAAGGTGGAGAAGGTGGCGGTCCGAGACACGTCAGTCCTCATCACCGGTGAATCGGGGACCGGCAAGGAGCTTGTCGCCCAGGCGATCCATTACAACTCACTCCGGAAGGAGAGGCGGTTTGTCGCCATCAACTGCGGCGCCCTGCCGGAGTCGATCCTGGAGAGCGAGCTGTTCGGTTACAAAAAGGGGGCCTTCACCGGCGCCAAGGAGAACAAGGCAGGATTGTTGGAGGCTGCAGACGGTGGCACCCTGTTCCTCGACGAGGTGGGGAACTTGCCGATGAACGTGCAGAAGACGCTGCTCCGCTTCCTCCAGGAGCAGGAATTCAATCGACTCGGCGATACCATCCCGACCAAGGTTGATGTCCGGCTCCTATCCGCAACCAACTCCGACCTGAAGGTGGCGGTGAAGAGCGGGACGTTTCGCGAAGACCTCTACTATCGGCTGAATGTGGTTAATATCCTGCTGCCGCCCCTCCGGGAGCGGCAAGCAGACATCCCCCTGCTGGCCGCCCATTTCATCACCCAGCAAAACAAGAAGTTCGGCACCAGGGTCAAAGGGCTTACTCCCGAAGCAATGGAAGCGGCCCTGCAGTTCGGTTGGCCAGGCAACATCCGCCAACTGAAAAATGTAATCGAGGCATCGATGGCCATGGAGGGTGATGAGTATCTTACTCTACCGGTCCTCGCCCAGTTTATCGAGGTGCCTCTGGCAGCTTCTGAGAGTGGGGCTGGTGACGAGGAGGGGGATTACACCCGTGCCCTGTCACGGTTTGAGAGCGAATATCTGCAGGGACTGCTGCGCAAGCACCGTGGCAATGTGGAAGGGGCTGCCCGCGAGGCGGGGATGAACATGGCCACCCTTTACCGGAAGATCAAGAAGTACACCATTAAGAAAGAGGATTATTCCTAGCGCGGCAGGGGGAAGGGAGGGAGACCTGCTGGTTTCGCAAATCTGCAAAATCACCTCAACTGCTTCGCATCGCTGCAAATCCCCGTTTTTGCTGCTCCCTTCACTCGTAACGTCTTGAATTGTCAAGTGAACATTTTTACTGTGCTGCCTGCCTGATGTAATTCATCCCCGACAAAACCCTAATCACCCCCCATTTTTGCATTTGTGCAAATAAATTTGTACCGGATTCCGGCCACAGACTTTACTTCAGGTTTGCAACCACGCGTAATTACAGTCAAAAAACGGATTATCCAGTAAATTCTAAAGATTGGTACGCAGGTTGCTCTTAGTACTAACAGTTACTCCTTCATTGGCATGGGGCAGGTGGGCGAGGACTGCCACCTGGTTCACCTGACCCCCATGCGTTTTACGCGCATGAACCTTTTTGGGGCTCCGCGCTGTTTCACGTGGGTAGACTGAATTCAAGCTTACCTGCAATGAGGTAAGCCATGTTGATTAGGTTCTTCGTAGAGCGATATCCTCTGGCCCTTCTCTTGGCAGCCTGAATGAGGCC
>JANXYN010000027.1 GCA_025356035.1 Geobacteraceae bacterium | reverse complement strand
ACGACCATCAGCTCGATCAGGGTGAAGCCTCGACGGTTTTTTAACAGCTTTCGCAGCATCGATTTAATCTTCCCATACACAACGTTTACAAATTCGGTAGGGGCGAAGCAAGTAGTTTCTGCTTCGCCCAGCATGTTTCATCGTCCTAGTCGACATTGCCACAAAAGGGCGAAGCAGATAAGGCGTTTGCTTCGCCCCTACTCTCCCTCCACCCGTCTACCAATCCTTGTATTTCGTCCCATCAATGGCCGTTTCTTCACTCAGGGAATAGACATCAAAAACATCCTCCCCGCCCCAGGAGGTACTGTCTGCTTCATCAGTATAGGAACGAAGCCCCCATTCCTGCTCTTCCCCCGGCTTGGGGGGGTTGAACGGGTCCCTTGGGATCCGGCGCAGATACTTTCGCTTGGTTTTTTCGACCGTGCCGAAATCGTATCCCTCCACCAGCTGCTTCAGGGTTTCCGGATAGCCGTTTTTGCCGACGACTCTGACCGTGACCAGCCGATCATAATCCCTCTTGAATTCATCAATCTTCATCCGGATCTCGCGCAGGTTCCGCCGCAGCTCGATCTCCTTCACCCGCCGGTTGGTCATCTGTGCCATGGGGAGAATGAGCGAAGCCAGCACCGACAGAATGGTCAAGGTTATCAGCAGCTCCACCAAGGTGAGGCCGCGTTTGTTCATGCGCATGGTTGGCCTTTTTAAAGCAGTGACAAGTGACAGTTAGCGGGTGACAGGGCGTCCCTGCATTTCATCTCTAGTCATCGGTCCCTGCTTTATTACTTGATCTCCACCAGGGCACTATACGGGAGCATTTCCAGGGGAGTCCCGCCAGCAGCAGTGAAGTTCAGGTTCTGCAACCCCAGGCTGGCTGGGCCTGCTTTTTTTGCACGTAACTGGACGGTAACCAGGGTGCCGGCACCGCTCACTCCCACCACCTGGCCAACCCTGCTGAGAGTAACGGTGAGGCGGCCAGTGGCAGGGTCAACCGAGCTCTGGAAGACCGTCGGTTTGCCGTCCTGTTTGAGTAAACCACCTTCGACTACGCCGACAAAATCGACAAAGAGCGGATCGTAAACCAGGGTGAACGGAGCGCTGTAGATGTTCTGCAGATTGGTGCCCCGCACCTCAACGGCAAACTGCTCGCCTACCTTCACTGAAGCCCGCACAATCAGATTGAGCACCCCCTTCGCGACTGGACGCTGCATAACTGGCTGCTGCGCCGCAGGTGGCGGCTGAACCGGAGTCGTCGCTGGAGCCTCAACTGGGGCTGGAGCCACGATTGGGACTGGGACCTGAGCTGGCGCTGCTGCAGGCAATGGAGCAGGGGCCGCCTTGGCTGCAGGCGTCTCGTTAACAGATTGAGCCGCTGCCGGCTCCGGGGCCAGGTCCGGTTCCTGACTGAAGACTGCGCCCGGCTTGGCCGTCGATGGATCGTCTTCCCTGCCGGACCAGAACTGCGCAAGATCCGGTTCAGGAACCGAAACCGACCTGACAATCCGCGGAGTAATGGCCAGCACCAGTTCGGTCTTGTCCTTAGAGTTTGCGTATCCAGAGAGAAGTGGCCCGATCAGCGGGATGTCGCCGATCAGGTAGATTTTTTTAGCATTATTGCTCTTGCTGTTCTGGATCAGCCCGCCGATGATACTGGTTTCGCCATCCTTGAGACTGAGGACGGTATCCAGGTTACGGGTGCCGATGGTGGAGACGACCGTCGCTGATTCTGGGCCGCCAACAGTTTCCCGCTTCAGCTCCGAGCTTACTTCGAGACTCACCTTGATATTGACGCCATTATCCACCTGAATGGTCGGCTCGGCATTAAGTTTTACCCCCACATCCACATACTGGACATTGACACTGACCCCCCCGACCGTGCCGTTGGTTGAGGTAGTAGTGATCGGCAAGCGGGTCCCCACGTTGAATTTGGCCTTTTCCCGGTTCTTTACCCGGATCTTCGGGTTGGCGAGAGTTTCGCCATTAGCCAGAGTCTTGCCGAAGTTGTAGGTGGCAGAGGGGACTGTGATAAACCCGGAGTAGCTCCCTGAATTGAAAACGTTGAGGAGGTTGGACGGAGCCGTAGTCGTAGTGGTGCCACTGGTAGTAGTCACCGTGCTCAACTTGTCGGAAAGGAGTTGGTTGTTTTTGGCCAGCACTCCCGACACCCCATAGGTCGAGAGAGTGAGCCCGAAATTTTCCGCATTGGAACTGGTGAATTCGATTACCTCCACCTCGAGGAGCACCTCGGCGTCCGGCATGTCGTTGGCGTCGATAATCTTCTGAGCCACCTCCACCATCTCGGGGGTGTCGCGGACCACGATCGCGTTCAGATCCTCGTTCACATAAACCTTCTTCAGCTGCAGCATAGTGCGCAGAAGGTTCACTGCCTTTTTTGCGTCCAGATGACTAAGAACGAAAGTCTGAACCACGAGTTCCTCATACTGCTTGGCCTTGTCCGGCGTCTTCGGGTAGAGGATGATGGTGCTATCGTTCAGCACTTTCTTCCCCAGCTTGCTCAGACTGGTGAGAATCTCCAGGGCCTGTTGAAAGGTGGCGTTCTCCAGATAGATATTGATGTTCTGGTCCTTGAGACCTTCGTCATAGATGAAATTGATCCCGGACAACTGGGAGAGGATATTGAAGACATCCTTGAGCCGGGTGTCCTTGAATTTCAGGGTAATTGGTTTGTTCGATTTCAGGTTCAACTCATAGCCGTCAATTTTAATCCGCCTGTTCCTGAGAAGCCGGTCGAGGGCTTCCTTGACGCCAGGCTGCTCTGGGTTCAGCTCCAGCACCTTTTTGTAGGAACGGTAGGCGTCCCGCTGCTTGTTGTTCTTTTCAAAATTCTCCCCCTCCTTGAAAAACTGCAGTGCATCCCGCAGCTTGCCGGCCTTGGCAGAACCCAGCGCAGCACGATCCAGACCGGGATTCAGGGCCAGCGCAGTCTGATACTGCTGGAACGCCTCGTCATATTTTTGTTCGGCCATGACGTCGTCACCAAGCTTCAAATGGACCATGGCGGCCTGTTCACGTGCTTTCAGAAAGCGCAACCGGTATTCTCCGGCCTCCGGGTCGGCCTGGGCCGCCTCGGCATATTTCAGCACCGCCTCATCGAGTTTTCCAGCCTGCTCGAGTTCCAGGCCAGTATTGAAGGCTGAGCGGCCGGCGGCACAACCTGCCAGCAGCGCCAGGCAACAGCAAATCAGGGCCAGCTTTTGTATATATCTCATTGCATGCTCCTCGTTGCAGATTGCTTCAATATTCTGCTAGCGCCGGGGGGCGCTGAGCGCCATGTTTTCCACCAGCGGAATGACAATTTCACCACCGTCTTCCAGGAGACTGATGGTCAGGGCTTCATCGGATATTTCCACCGCTTCGTATTTGCCGGCAATCCGATCCCCCTTCCGCACCAGAAAAATCTCTTTCCCCTTCGCCAGGAAGATGGTCTTGCGCTGCTCTTTTTTCAGGAAACCAAGAAAGGTAAACGCCGCCAAATCCCTTTGCAGCGGGGTTGGCTCCACCACCGGTGGTGGAGGCGGCACTACCGGCGGTGGAGAAGAAGCGGGGAGCCGGGCTGTCTGGGGAAGGGAATCAGCCTCCTCCTGAAAAAAGGGGCGGAAAATATTGCGGCGGAACCCAGAAAACCTCCGGGACTTCCGGTCAAGCAGCTCCAGATGCACCCTTTTCTCATCAAGGGGCGCCGGTTTGACCGTCCTGGCGGTTTCAGCCACGACGCCAGGGATGTATTTGAGCTTCGCCACCCTTTGCTGCCGTGGTGTCCGCCAGAAACTGTAGAGCAGAGCCAGGACCAAAATCAGCAACAGAATGGCAAGGGTCAGTTTCTGCCGGTTCATTGCCCCTCCATCCGTAAATAAGCGGTGAGCTGAAGTTGCATTTTTACCGATTCTTCAGTCGCCGCATCACCGTCAAGAGAGATATGGTCAATGGTGATCAGATCGTGCAGCTGCTCCAGGTCGGCGATGAAACTCTTCACCGCCGCATACTTGCCTGCCACACCCAACGTGATGGTGTACAACAGTAATTTTTCTTCCTTGAGCGGCGTCGGTTTATAGGAGATTCCTTTGACCTGCAGGCCATTATCGGCCGCCATCTCGAACAACTCCCCGACCAGCCGGGCATATTCCTTCTTTGTCGGCATCCTGGTCTGAAAAGTCGCCAGATCGGTGGTACCCTGGCTGAAAACGGCCGCAGGGTCCCAGCTCCCACCACTCTCCGTCTGCCGTCGCATATCAACCCAGCTCTTGCGCAAGAGCTCAAGCCGAGGCTCCTGAAAGAAGGCAACATACGTGTAGATACCGATGTTGACAGCCAACAGGGCGACCAGGAAGACAAAGGTCTTCTTCCGCCCTTTTATGATCTCAAGGAAAAGTTTCATAACTTTTTAAAATCCACCTGGCAGGCAATGTTGAAGGTTATCCCCTTGAACTTCTCGCCACTGCCTGGCAACCCTTGGCCAAGGAGGTAGACGTTGGTAAAGGTGGCGGAACCTTCCAGATTTTCCATGAAATGGCGCAGGTTCTTGAAATCCCTTGCCACACCACTGACCTTGAGCTCGTTCTTCCTGATATCAGGCTCGATCTTGGTCAGGGAAATCCCGTCAGGGACCACTAATTCCAGCTTATCAAGCAATGCCAGCCAGTCAAAGGTTTTGTTCTCAATAACACCGTTGGCAAACTTGATTCTGGCCAGAAGTGCCTGATATTCCTGGTCGGATACAACCTTGCCGCCCCCCTTGGAGACCCCCAGTTCATTTCGCAGGCGCATCGTCTCACCGGCGTTGGCAGCAAACCGCTGGATATTGATCAGCAGCAGGAGCGCCAGCAGCGCTAACGCCGCGGCAATCGCAGCTTTGAGCTGGCCGGCGTTGACATAGGTCCTGGTTGCGAGGTTAATTCTGAAACGCATTACAAAGCCCTCATCGCGGCACCGACGGCAGCAGCCAGAGTGTACAAGGTTTGCCGGTCGAAGGCAACTCCCTCCCGGCGGGTGATGAACTGCCCAACATCGAGCAGGACCGGCTCAAGGGCGCAAATTTCTGCAATGATCTGCCGCAACGGCTCTGCTTCCTCTTGGGGGGCCATGAAAAAGACCTCCCTGAAAGTGCGCGCAGGCTTGGTATCACGATAGACCAGCAGCGAGCTGTTGATCTCGCGGAACAGGGTGCTGGCATTCCCCTTGCCAGCGGAAAGCTCCTTGACCCGGTAAAAATCGAGCACCCCATCATGAAAAATGAGGATACTCAGCATCCCGCCATAGTGGGAAATCACTACGGAGCTTTCCGCAAGCTCCAGCCGCCGGGAATAAAGCCGATAGAGATTGAACGAGGTGAAATCGATACGTACCGGCTCCAAGCCGGATTCCAGCAACAACTCTTCGTACTGGTTCACGACCTGCCGCATGATGAGCGACACCAGCACGGCGATTTCGCCTGTGTCTGTTTCTGTCAGCACCTGATAGTCGAGATGGGCCTCGTTCACATCAAAAGGGAGGCTTTTTTTCAGCTTCCAGCGAATGATGTCAGCCCCCTCGTCCCGACTTTTGAACCTGGTCTCCAGTTCCAGCAGCCGTACCTGGCCGATGGTATCGGGAAGTGACAACGAAACACGCCGGGTACCGGTAAGTAGTCTGATATAGGTATCACGGATTTTGCTGACGAAGACCGGAGCATTCAACACATTCGCTTCCCGATGGGAAAACCTGACGGTCTCAGCCGGCAAGGTGGTACTCTGCCAAGCATCAAGCCGCGGCATGATGCTTTTGCCACCGATGACGGCCATTTTCAGGCCGTCATTGCCAATTTCGATACCTACCGCATTCTTTGCAAACAGCATGGCAACCTTTCACTCCACAAACGTTACCCGGTTAATTTCACGGAGGGTAGTCTCGCCAGCAAAGGCCTTTTCGACTGCTGCATCACGCAAAAAGACGGTGCCGGCTTCCCTGGCGGCTTTTTTCAACTGGGCGGCCGGGGCTTTTGCCACAATCAGCTCACGCACCTCATCGTTAAGATCGAGAAGCTCCACAATGGCCGATCTACCGCGGTAGCCAGTATTGTTGCACTCGTCACACCCCTTTGCCTCGTAAAAGGTAACGTCGCGGCATTGTTCGGGGTCAAGCCCCGCTTCTCTCAAGGTTTCGTCGGCATAACTAACCGGCACCTTGCATTTGCTACAGATTTTGCGCACCAGGCGCTGGGCCAGCACGCAGTTGAGGCAGGAAACAAAGTTATAGGGGTCGATCCCCATATGGATGAAACGGCCAAGGACGTCGAATGCGTTGTTGGCATGGACCGTGGTGAAGACCAGATGACCGGTCAGTGCTGACTGCACCGCGATCTGGGCAGTTTCCGGGTCGCGGATCTCGCCGACCATGATCTTGTCCGGGTCATGTCGCAGGATGGAACGGAGGCCCCGGGCAAAGGTCAGCCCCTTTTTCTCATTGACCGGGATCTGGACGATACCGCGCAACAGGTACTCCACCGGGTCCTCGATGGTAATGATCTTGTCTTCGCCGGTATGGATTTCGCTCAGTGCCGCATAGAGGGTGGTGGTCTTACCGGAACCGGTGGGGCCGGTGACGAGAAACATCCCGTACGGCTCATGAATGAACTTGCGGATCCTCTTTCGCTCCCGATCATGGACGCCGAGCGCTTCCAGGGTCAGCCCCTTCAGGTTGCTGGCGATACTCTCCTTGTCGAGGATACGGATGACCGCATCCTCACCGAAGACGCTCGGCATAATGGAGACCCGGAAGTCGATGGCCTTGTCGGCGAATCGCACCTTAAACCTGCCGTCCTGGGGGATGCGCCGCTCGGAAATATCCAGCTCGCTCATGACCTTGAGCCGGGAGATGATTGGCCCCTGAAAATGTCCGTCGATGGGATCCATCGCCTTGTAGAGCACGCCGTCAATCCGGTATTTGACGATAACCCCGTCCTGGTTGCTCTCGATGTGAATGTCGCTCGCCCGCTTGGAAAGCGCATCCATGATGGTGGAATTGACCAGCTTGATGATCGGGCTGGTGTCTTCGGAGATTTTTTCCACCGACAGAATTTCTTCCCCCTTGTCGGTCTCCTTCACCAGCTGCAGCATGAAATCTTCAGAAACCCCCTTAAGGACGCGGCTGGTCCCCTCACCTTTTTTCAGCACCGCTTCAATGTCCGTTAAGGCGGCGAGCCTGATGATGAGGGGGCGATCAAGAAGGAGTTCCAGTTCATCGAGCCTGATTACGTCGGTCGGGTCGGAAATGGCCACTACCAGGCCATCGTCCTGGGCAGCCAGCGGCACAAAGTGGTAACGATAGATAGCATCGGGGGGGAGCAAACCGAGCAGCGCCTCATCCATCTTGAAGCCTTTAAGATCGACATAGTCAAACCCAAACTGCTCCGCCAGGGCCTTGGCCAATGCCTCTTCGGTGATCAACCCCTCACTGACGCAGATCCTCCCAAATCGCTCCCGGCTCGTCTTCAGCCGGTCGATGACAAAAGGGAGCTTCGCCGGATCGAGATCACCCCGGTCAACCAGTATATCGCCAATAATTTTCCGCTTGTAGTTCTGGGTCATATGCGTTTCTTTAACCTGCCGCGCCAGCCAGTTTGAATATTGGCAGATACATGGTTATGACGATGGTGCCGATGAAAAGCCCCATGCAGATCAGGATCACCGGCTCGATAATGGAGGTCAGCACGGTAAGCCGCCCGTCTATCTCATCTTCAAAGTATTCGGAAATATCCGACAGCATTTCTTCCAGCGAACCAGTCGTTTCCCCCACCCCAAGCATCCTGATGGCCAGGGGGGGCATCAATCGTGCCGACTCAAGGGCAATGGAGAGTCGGGTCCCCTCTTCCACCCTGACCACTGCCTCAAGCAGCTTCCGCTCCAGCACTTTGTTGTTAAGGGTACCGGCACACATCTTCAGCGACTCGACAATCGGAATGCCACTGGCGAGGACACTGGCAAAGGTTCTGGTGAAACTGGCCACCGAGTATTTGCCCCAGATATCTCCAAGCAGGGGGATCTTCAGCTTTAACCCATCAACCCGGAACCGGCCGGTTTCCGTGGCAGCCCAGCGCCTGAACATGGCCAGCCCGGCAATCCCCAGGACGATCAGGAGGAGGATATACTTTTTCAATAGACCGGCGGCAGTCATCAGAATTCGGGTGGCCAGCGGCAGCTGAGTCCCGGCATCGGCAAATACCTTACTGAATTCCGGCACCACAAAGATAAACAGGACCGACACGACAACCACCGAGAAAAAAACCAGGATGGCCGGATACACCATGGCGGAATAAAGCTTCTTGCGTAGCGCCTCGATCCTTTTCAGGAAAAGCGTGTAGCGCTTGATGTTCTGCGGCAGGTCGCCGGTCCGCTCGCCGGCGCGGATGGATGCGACATAAAGATGAGGGAAAACCTTCGGATGTTTCTCGAAGGAGTCGGACAGGGATGCCCCCCCCTTAATATCCTCCCGTACCTCCCGTAAGATCTCCGGCAGCTTCCCCTTTTCCAGCCGCTCCAGAATGGTGTCGAGCACCTGGATGATCGGCAGACCAGCCTTGATTAGGACAAGCAGTTCCTGGTTGAAGGTGAGGAGCGTCTTGTTGTCGACCCGACGGCGCGCAATCCCCTTGTCCCAAAGGAACTGAAAAGGTTTTTCCTTGAGCTCGAATACGGAAAAACCCTGCTCTTCCAGGCTCTGCCGAAGGATCTTTGCCGATGCGGCTTCAAAATCCTTTTTGACGATCCTGCCGTCAGGAGAGCCGAGTTTGGAGGTATAAAGTGGCATAACGTAGTAGTATTACCACAATTACAGGGAAAGTAAAACACAAAAACCACCGGATTCACGCCGCTGGTTTTTGTGTTAAGGATTTACAAGTGTCTGTTTATCTGGTGGATCAGGAAAGGCAGCCTGCTGGGTGGGAATTCGCAACAAACTCTATTCCCAGGTTAATAGCTCTTCGGATCATGGTCCACACCATGGCAAGAGAGGAAACACTCCCCCTGGAAGGTCGATATCCCCTTCTCGGCGAACTTCAGCACCCCCCGGGCATTGGGGGTGACCACTGCCGGGTTGAACTTGATCAGATACCGGTTGTCCGAGCTACCGTGGGAATTGTGGCAGGTATAACAGGACGTGCCGTTAGCCAATCCCTGGTTGGTCCCCTGGATATGCTTGGCGTGGAACTTGAAACTCTCGTTGGCCAGGATACTGGTGCGGCTGTGGCAGCGATAGCAGAGGGCATAGGTGTAAGGGCTTTCCGGCTGATTATCCTTGGTGGAATAGTTGTCCACCAGAATATACTGGAAGTTCGAGCCGTGGGGGCCAATGGGAGAAGCGGCGTTGTCGCTGCCATGGCAGTCGGCGCACTTGATAACGGAGACATCATTCGGCGCCACCTTCTTCTCCTTGTAAGGCCGCAGGAGACTGACCACCGCCAGGTTTTTTCCCTCCCCTTCCACCGGGTGGAAGGAGGGGTTATTAATCGAATGCTCCGCCCGTTTGTTGGTGTAGCGGCCGGGGAGATTTGCGCTGTCACCATGACACTTGTAACAGAGCTCATACTCCTGTGTGATGTCGGCAGTCAGGTTGCCGACCCGCTTCCCCTTGATCCCGGCAAAACGGTTGGCGGGGTCGACATAGTGGGGGTTGTGGCAGTCAACGCACTCCGCATGGCGCGGCGCCCGCGGATCGGTTTCGGGGAGCGTTTCGTTGCCGTTGTGCAGACCGGGGGCGTCAAAGACCGGATGACGGTAAGTCTTCTTGAACTCCGCCTCAATATCTTTGAGCTTAAGCCCACCGCCAATCAAGCCAGTAGCTAATTTAGAAGGATTGCCATGACAAGCCACACAACCATCTGAACCAGCCCCTGTTCTGAAATTAAACCCCACATGACAAGAGCCGCAGCCGTAGGGAAGCTTTTGCCGGTCAAGATGAGGAGGTGTCACGGAGGTGGCGGCCAGAGCAGAGATTGAAAGAGAGAGCATGGCAGCCATGAGAAGCAGGCGTTGGATTAACATAAAGATTTTTCCTTATGCCTGAAAGAGAAGTTCACGGGGACGGCCAGGGTCGAGTTGGCACCGCAGGATCGTAGTTAGTAAATGGATGACAGGCTTTGCACACCGCATCATGGTCCGAGACCGCAGTGGCAAGGGGATTATTTTCGTGAAAAACCCAGAAAGGAGCAATTTTTCTGGTGGATGAAGGATAGACATCCTCCAATGACTGGTTCTGGTGGGGATCGTGGCAGGTTGCACATTGCATCCGACTGAGCTTGTCGAGCTTAACCACTGCGGTCACATCAGCAGGGACCGCAGGGTTGGTTGGAAACCTGTAAGTGCCGGCATAAAGCCCCGTTTTCAGATTTAAAGCATCCAAGAGCGCCTGATCATTATAGACGAACGACACCGGATGATGCCCAAGTTTCACTTTCTTTGCGTCAAACACAGCTATGCCGGTAAGCTTGTCTTGCCCCCCCTGCATAAAGATCTGCGCACCATTTTTCACCATCCCGAGGGCGGTGACCCCATCGTGGCAGCTAAGGCAGAGCCGAGAAGAACCATTAGGCTCCGCGTATTTAGCCGAGGCGAAGTTTCGGATCACTAGTGTTGCTGAAGAGTACCGGCCAAAAGAAACCGTAATATCATTACGGTTCCACAGGGCACCCTGGGGAGAAGAATTGTGCGGGGTGTGGCAAAAAATGCAGATCTGGGTATCCCGCTGGGATGGGTCAGCTGCATTTACTGCCGCCTTATAGGTATTGGCACTCTTCGAAGATAGATTGTGCTTGTTGCTATTTACGCCCAAACTCTCTGAAAGTTTCGGCCCGGCCGCAAGAGCTGCTTCGACATATAAAAGAGACGTTGCAACGACTGCCAGAAATATGAGTTTCTTCCCCATTACCTACCACCCTGTTTGAGATACTGAAAAATCTGGACCCTGCCGTTATAAGTGTCCGCAACAAAAATCCGGTCGCCGCCATCGATAAAGATACCGCTCGGAAGGGAAAACTCGCCGGGCCCCTTGCCGTTTCTGCCAATGAAGATCAGGAGCTTCCCCTCTTGATTAAAAACCTGGAAATTGCCAAAGGTGGCATCGATGATATATACGTGGAGCTCGCTGTCAACGGCGACACCCTTCGGCCTAGCGAAAGAACCGGGTGCATCCCCTATTTCACCGATCGCCTTTTTGAAGTTCCCCTCCCGGTCGTACACCTTGACCTTGAAGTTCATGGAATCGGTGACGTAAACGTCGTCATTGCGGTCGATTGCGACACTGGAGGGGAGGTTGAGCGGTTCACCGGCCCCTTCACGGGGGAAATCCCGCACAAAAGTGTCATCCTGGGCAAAAACCTTCAATTTGTGTGCCAAAACATCAACGACCAGCTTTTCACCTCGGCTGTTGATGGCGATACCGGCAGGCCGTTGCAACGTCACCGTTCTCGCGCCAAGTTCCCGGAGAAAGGAGCCATTCTTGCTGAATTTGTAAACCCGCGCCTTGACGGAATCGGCAACATAAAGGTTCCCCCCCTGATCCACCGCCACCCCGACCGGGCTTTCAAGGAATTCCTCACCGGCCTGGAATATATACGAAACCTCCCTGGCGGCCAGATCATAGCGATGTACCACCCCGGCGGCACTGTCAGCAATGTAGATGATAGAACCGCCATCGGTGGCAATGGCATAAGGAGTGGAAAACTCCACTTTTTGCTCCAGCTCTCCGGTAACCATGTCGAAGAGACGCCGCGCACGGCCCTTCTCTGGCAGGAGATCGTCTGGACCGTTGATCACACGCAGGAATCTGATCCGTGCCTGGTCAGGGGGACGCGGCCAGACCAGATCAACGCCGGGATCACGCAGCGGAAGCGGGTCGCCATGGATCCAGGAGCAGCCTGAGACAAAAATGAAAATCAACACTATAAGCAGGCGGTACGGCAAATTACACGCTCCCGGAATCAGGCGTTGAGCATCCCGACGATCCAAACGGCATAAAGTATAACCAGACAGCTTCCCCAGCGGAGGGCTGCCCGGCCGTTGAAGGCGTCCCTGGCGGGAAATGCATGCAGAATCAAGCCTACGGCCGCAAGTATCCATCCCCACAGGCCAATTTCACAGATAAGGGCCCAGCCTTCATTTAACATTCACGATCTCCAGCGGAACAATTTTCTCAGGAGTGAACCGAGCTTCAGTTTCCAAACCATCACCACCGCCTCCCGGACGATTTTCTTCGACATCTTGGAGGAGCCTGAGTGGCGGTCGATAAAGATAATGGGTATCTCTCCTACCCGAAACCCTCTTTCCACACAGCGGTAATTCATTTCAATCTGAAAAGAATAGCCGTCGGACTTGATCCGGCCTAAGTCAATCGCCTCGATTACCTCACGACGAAAGCATTTAAAGCCGCTGGTACAATCGGAAATCTTAAGGCCGGTGACGAGCCGGGTGTAAACGCTGGCGCAGTAACTGAGCATCAGCCGGCGGAGAGGCCAGTTGACCACGCTCACGCCGTTCAGATAGCGGGAACCGATCACCAGGTCGTAATTGCCCATTTTCGCAAAAAACTGCGGCAGGGATGCCGGGTCGTGGGAAAAATCGGCATCCATCTCCACGATGTAATCAGCACCCTTCTCAAGCGCGACACTGAATCCGTCCCGGTAGGCGGAACCGAGCCCAAGCTTGCCGCTGCGATGGAGAACATGGACTCGACCGTTGTCAGCGGCCAGCTTGTCCACCAAAGCGCCGGTTCCGTCGGGAGAATTATCATCGACCACGAGGATATGGATATCCGGGTCCTGGGCCAGCACCTGACCGATCAGTTTTTCAACGTTGTCCCGTTCGTTGTAGGTCGGGACCACCACCATTACTTTCAAGCTATCACCTGCTCTCGGGATAAACAATCTTGGCCTTGGCCTTCAAGCCGGCCATCCACTCCCCATGCAGGCGGGACCGTTCCTCCGCGGAAAGCTGGCCCTTCAGCTTGTCCTTCATCTCCTCAAACGATAACTGGCGGGGCTCCTTTTTTTCGGTCAGCTTGATGATGTGAAAACCATAGATAGTGTCAACAACGCCGCTCACCTCCCCCACCTTCAAGGTTTTGACCGTCGCCTCAAACTCGGGAATCGTCCGGCCCAGATGGAAATAGCCAAGATCGCCCCCCTTGATCCGCGAGGCATCATCGGATTCCGCTGCGGCCAGAGCGGCAAAGTCTGCGCCTTCCTTCAACTTCTTCAGAATCTGTTCCGCCCGTTCCTTCAGTTTCCCTTTTTCCTCAGCAGTGGCGGCCGGGTCGACCTTGACCATGATCTGGCTGGCCCTGAACTCCTCCGGTTTGAAAAAGCGGGCCCGATTTTTTTCATAATATGCCTTAATGATCTCGTCGGTGATCATGATTTTTTCGTCCACCTCGCGATGTGTTATCTTCTCCGCGACGATATTCCTCTCCACAAAGCTGGCGATGGTTTTTTCGGTGAAGCCGGCACCCTGCAGCGCCTTCGCAAATTCAGCCTTTGAGCTGAAATTCCTGGCAAGTTTATCCAGTTCTTCCGCCAACTCCTGTTTGCTCAGTTTAAGCCCCTTGGCAAGGCCGTCCTGGTATTGCAGTTCCTTATCAACAAGTACAGCAAGCGCCTTGGCTTCCAGATCCTTCTTCTTTTCCGCAGATACGCCGCTGTGAAAGCTTGTCTCGGTTGGCAGAATCCTCTGCAGCTCCTGATTCAGATCAGCAGCGGAGAGGTCAACGCCATTGACGGTCACCACTACTCCCTCTTTGGCCAGCGCGAATGGCGAGATAGCAACTGCAAGCAGCAGCACCAATACTGAAAGAATCATCCGGGATAAGCGCATATATGCCCCTTTGTAGTTGAATTGTTGATAGAATATACGATTTGAGCCGTTGAAGTCAAGGGAAACGGGGAGTGGAGCGGAGTCCAAAAAAAAAGATCATGGGCGGAAACCCATGATCTTCGAATAGCTGGCGGGGTCGACGGGGCTCGAACCCGCGGCCTCCGGCGTGACAGGCCGGCGTTATAACCAACTTAACTACGACCCCTGATGAAATGTGACGTGTAACGCGAAGCAAGTTACTGGTTTGTGCTACCTTCTAAAAACCAAAACCTGCATCGGGAAAGACCTTCCCGATGCAGAGATGGTGGGCGAAACAGGGATCGAACCTGTGACATCCAGCTTGTAAGGCTGGCGCTCTCCCAGCTGAGCTATTCGCCCTTGATTGGCGGGGTCGACGGGGCTCGAACCCGCGGCCTCCGGCGTGACAGGCCGGCGTTATAACCAACTTAACTACGACCCCTGAAAACAACACGTTACATGAACGGAAGGAAGAGTAAACATTTACTCCCGGGACGGTTCAGCCTACTTCTTTTTGCCGTTGACAACTTCTTTCAACCCCTTGCCTGCCTTAAACTTCGGATAAACGGAGGCGGGGATATTGATCTTTTTGCCGGTCTGAGGGTTCTGCCCCTGACGGGCGGCCCGTTTTGCCGTGCTGAAGGTACCGAAACCGACCAGGCTGACCTTGTCACCTTTTTTCAAGCATTTGCCGACTGCATCGATTAAGCCCTTTACCGCTTTCTCGGCATCAACCTTGGTGATCCCAGCTTTTCCAGCAACTGCAGTTACCAATTCAGCCTTGGTCACAACGCACCCCCGTAATGAAGTAAGTTAGCATATAATTGACAAAGAGGAACTCTTATACCAAAGTGGCAGGCCCTATGTCAAGTTATTTTTTAGCGGAACTTGGCGTAGAAAAGCATTCCAGCAAGCTGCCTGACCCAGAGCGGGTTTTTTGCTCCCATGAAACAGGGACTTGCAACGTAAACGGCCCCCCCCTCAGGGTTAATGGGCAATCTGGCCGTCAACGCCGAGTTCCGTCGGTGCCGGCGACACGCCCAGTGGACCGCTAATAGTGGTTTCTCCCACTAGGGCATGGGAGAGCACCTCATCCATATGTTCCACAAGATGAATGGTCATCCCATCCAGGATATCCTTCGGCACCTCGGTAAGATCTTTGCCATTGGCGTGCGGGATCATCACCGTCTTGATACCTCCCCGTCTGGCGGCAAAGATTTTTTCCTTGAGCCCACCGATGGCAAGCACCCTGCCGCGCAAGGTGATCTCGCCGGTCATGGCAATGTCACGCCGCACAGCTCGCCCGGTCAAGGCAGAGGTGATGGCTGTCGCCATGGTAATGCCGGCCGATGGACCATCTTTGGGGATCGCCCCTTCCGGCACATGGATATGAATGTCCATATTCTGATAGAATTGCCGATCAAGGCCGAGGAGCTCCCCACGGGAACGGACGTAGGTCATGGCTGCCTGGGCAGACTCCTGCATTACCTCCCCCAGCTTGCCGGTAATAGTAAGCTTCCCCTTGCCTGGCAAAATTGCCACTTCGATATTAAGCAGCTCCCCCCCCACCTCGGTCCAGGCAAGACCGGTCACCATCCCGACGGCGTCCTTTTCCTCAACGACCCCATGGGTGAAACGTGGCACCCCGAGGTATTCACTAATATGCCGGGGCTGGATGGCAACTTTCTGTTTTGCCCCCTTAACCCGCCGGTGCGCGATCTTACGGCAAAGATTGGCCAACTCCCGCTCCAGGTTACGTACCCCTGCCTCCCGGGTATAACAGCGGATGATCTCGCTGATAGTTTTGTCGGAAACGGTCACCTCGCTGGGTTTCAGGCCATGGGCTTCCAACTGCTTCTTTAGCAGATAGCGCCGGGCAATATGCAGTTTCTCGTTTTCGGTATAACCATCGATCCTGATCACCTCAAGCCTGTCCAGCAAAGGTCTGGGGATGGCATGGAGCGAATTGGCCGTGGTAATGAACATCACATGGGAGAGGTCATAGTCCAGATCGAGAAAATGGTCGTTAAAGATGGCGTTCTGCTCCGGGTCAAGCACTTCCAGTAAGGCCGAAGAAGGATCACCACGGAAATCGGCACTCATCTTGTCGATTTCATCCAGGAGAAACACCGGATTGTTGGTTGCGGCCTTTTTCAGGTTCTGGATAATTTTTCCCGGCATCGCTCCCACGTAGGTACGGCGATGCCCCCTGATTTCAGCCTCATCACGGACCCCGCCGAGGGACATCTTGACGAAATTGCGGCCAGTTGCCCGGGCGACCGAGCGGGCCAAGGAGGTTTTCCCTACCCCCGGTGGTCCGACCAGACAAAGGATCGGTCCCTTAATCTTTTTTACTAGGGTCTGCACCGACAAGTATTCGAGTATCCGCTCCTTGACCTTGTCCAAGCCATAATGGTCCTCATGGAGGACTTCCTCGGCCTTGACAATATCATGTTTTTCCCTGGTGAGCTTGCCCCACGGCAACGACACCAGCCAATCTACATAATTCCTCACCACCGCCGCCTCGGCGGACATGGGAGACATCAGCCGAAGTTTTTTCAGCTCCGACAACGCCTTACCCTTTGCTTCCGCAGAAAGCTTCAGCTTCTCGACCTTCTCCTCGATCTCCCGGATCTCCTGCTTGAATTCGTCCTTGCTGCCGAGCTCCTTCTGGATCGCTCGCATCTGCTCATTAAGGTAATATTCCTTCTGGGTCTTCTCCATCTGCTTCTTTACCCGGCTCCGGATCTTCTTCTCGATCTGCAGGATCTCAATTTCCGATTCCAGGTGGCCGAGGAGCTTTTCCAGCCGATAGAGCGATTCCCGGGAAGCAAGGAGTTCCTGCTTGTCGGAGATTTTCAGATTAAGATGCACGACCAGGCTATCCGCAAGCCGTGTCGGTTCAGAAATAGCGACTAAGCTCGTCAGGATCTCCTGCGGAATCTTCTTGGTCAGCTTGACATAGTTGTCAAAGGCCGCCTTTACTCCGCGCATGAGGGCCTCGGTCCCGGCAGTCAACTGGTTATCTTCGACAACCTCCTCTACCGCTACAACAAAATATTGCGCATGGGGCAGATAACTCCGGATCGTCCCGCGTTTTTTCCCTTCCACCAGCACCTTAACGGTGCCATCGGGAAGCTTTAGCAGCTGGATAATCTGGCAGATCGTACCGGCCTCAAAGATGTCGTCTTCGCCAGGCTCTTCCGTCTTGGCATTCTTCTGGGCAGCCAGAAAGATGGATCTGCTGCCGTTCATTGCCGCTTCCAGGGCGAGGATCGATTTTTCACGACCCACAAACAGTGGCACCACCATCGATGGAAAGATGACCATGTCTCGTAAAGGCAAAAGAGGGAATCTGTTAGGATCCCCTCCTTTTGACTGCTTCTCAACTGCATTGAACGCCATATCTCTGTCCTGTCGAAAACTCAGGCGGATTCCGCCATGGTTTCATAAACGATGATCGGTTTTTCCTTGCTGCTAATCACTTCTTCACTGATGATTACTTCCTTGACCATGGTCTGGGAAGGGATTTCATACATGATGTCGAGCATGACATTTTCCAGGATTGAGCGGAGCCCACGCGCGCCGGTCTTGCGCTTAAGCGCCTCCTTGGCAATCGCCACCAGCGAGCCGTCGGTAAACTTCAGTTTCACATGCTCCATTTCAAACAGCTTCTGATACTGTTTAATCAGGGCATTTTTCGGCTCTTTCAGGATCTGCACCATCGCCTCTTCATCTAGCTCGCTTAAGGTGGCAGGGACCGGCAGTCGACCGATAAATTCAGGAATGAATCCAAACTTGAGGAGATCCTCAGGAGTCACGTCAGTCAGCAGTTCACCGACTTTTTTCTCAAATTTTTTCTTCACATCCGCGCCAAAACCGAGGGTTTTCACCCCGATCCGTTGCTGGATGACATTTTCCAGACCGGCAAAGGCGCCGCCGCAGATAAACAGGATATTGGTGGTGTCTACCTTGAGAAATTCCTGCTGCGGGTGCTTCCGCCCACCCTTGGGAGGGACGCTGGCAACGGTACCCTCGATTATTTTCAACAGCGCCTGCTGCACCCCTTCACCGGAAACATCCCTGGTGATCGAGGGCGAATCGGATTTGCGGGCGATCTTGTCGATCTCGTCAATGTAGATGATCCCACGCTGTGCCTTTTCCACATCATACTCGGCAGCCTGGAGCAGGTTGAGAATAATGTTCTCCACATCCTCGCCCACATAACCTGCCTCGGTGAGATTAGTGGCATCAGCCATGGCGAACGGAACTTTCAGAACCCGGGCCAGAGTCTGAGCCAGCAGGGTCTTGCCGGAGCCAGTGGGTCCCAGAAGCAAAATATTGCTCTTCTGCATCTCCACTTCACCAGGTTTTTTCATCGACTCGATCCGCTTATAGTGGTTGTAAACCGCCACCGCCAGGATTTTTTTTGCCCGTTCCTGGCCGATCACGTATTCATCAAGCACTTCTTTGATTTCGCGCGGCTTAGGAAGCCTTTTGATATCCGGTCCGATAGCCTCTTCGAGCTTAGTCTCCTCGGCGATGATGTCATTGCACAGCTCGATGCACTCGTCACAAATATAAACAGTTGGCCCAGCGATCAGCTTTTTGACTTCTTCCTGACTCTTGCCACAAAAAGAACAGGTCAGGTGATCGGATCTATCGTCTTTGCTCACCGGGGACCTCCCGTGATACTTTTTCGGACTACCAATTCATCAATGATACCATACTTCCTGGCTTCTTCACCAGACATAAAATAATCACGTTCGGTATCGGCTGCTACCTTTTCCAGCGGCTGGCCGGAGAGGGATGCCAGCAGCTCGCTCAACTCCTGTTTCATCCGTAGGATTTCCTGTGCATGTATATGGATATCGGTGGCCTGCCCCTGGAAACCGCCAAGGGGCTGATGAATCATGATCCGCGAATGGGTCAAGCTGAAACGTTTTTTCTTCTCGCCGGCAGCTAGTAGCAGGGCCGCCATCGAAGCCGCCTGCCCGATACAGATTGTTGAAACAGGTGCTTTAATATAACGCATCGTGTCATATATGGCCATCCCTGCTGTCACCACGCCGCCTGGAGAATTGATGTACAGATGGATATCCTTGTCCGGGTCTTCTGCCTCAAGGAACAACAACTGAGCAATGACCAGATTGGCCACATGGTCGTCGATCGCGCCGCCAAGGAAGATGATCCGATCTTTCAGGAGCCGTGAGTAAATATCGTAGGAACGCTCGCCCCTGCCGGACTGCTCAACCACTATCGGTACATACATAGCAACCCCCATCGATCTTAGAGTTTCTCCCGGGAAACTTCGGAAACCTCGGCCTTTTCAAGCATCAGCGCAAGCGCCTTGTCTTCTCTTAGCTGGGCAGCCAGGTTTTCTCTGGCATATTCGTCTTCCTGGTAATGCTTTTTCACCAGTTCAGGTTTCTGTCCGGTCTTGGTGGCAATCTCTGCAATCTTCGCCGCCAGTTCAGGCTCCTCAACGGTCAATGCTTCCTTTTTGGCAACCGCATCGAGGAGTAGCATACCCCGCACTTGAGTCAGCGCCTCTTCGCGGTAGTGACTATTGAACTTCTCTTCGTCAAGACCGACCATTTCTAAAGTGAGTTGCTGATAGGAGAGACGTTTCTTCATATTCTCGCGCATATATTGCAACTGCTTATCCACCATGGCGTCAGGAACTTCGATAGGATTTTTTTCGATGAGGGCCTTCACCAGGCGCTCCCGAAGTTCAGCCTCGATCCTTTCCAGTTCCTGACCCTTGTGAACCTCGGCCAGCTTAGCCTTTAACTGATCTAGGGTCTCAAACTCGCCAAACTGTTTAGCAAAATCGTCATCAAGCGCCGGCAGTTCCTTGGTTTTCAGCTCCTTGATCTTCACAGCGAAGCTCGCCTCTTTGCCGGCAAGCTCTTTATTGTTGTACTCCCCGGGAAAGCTGACCTTGATCGGCCCTTCGTCTCCCACCTGCATCCCGACCAACTGCTCCTCAAAACCAGGGATAAACTGATTGGAGCCAAGCTCCAGCTGGTAA
Organism: Geobacteraceae bacterium; assembly: GCA_025356035.1. GTDB lineage: Bacteria > Desulfobacterota > Desulfuromonadia > Geobacterales > Geobacteraceae > JANXYN01. Next base: position 34,702 of record JANXYN010000027.1, on the reverse strand, counting down.
TCCTCGGCAGAACCCCCTTCAATCGGCTTATCGCCAATGGAACCGGTGAAATCCAGGGTTACCTGATCACCCACAGCGGCAGGACGCTTTTCCTCGACCGGCTTTAGTTGCCCCATGCTTTCCTGCATCTGCTTGAGCCTGGAATTGATCACGTCGTCGCTCTGCACGTACTGTTCTTTTTTCAGCTTCAGGCCAAGGTAGTCCTTAACCTCTATCTCCGGCAGAACCTCCACAGTGGCCGAGTAGGTAAACGGCTCCCCATTTTTCAGCTGCTTACTCTCGATGACCGGTTGTGAAATCGGATGAATTTTATGCTCGTAGAGGGCTTTGTAAAAAGTCTCGTTGATCAAATTTTTCAGGACATCTTCCAACATCTTGTCACTGAAGTGCTTTTCGATAAGGGCCTGGGGCACCTTTCCCTTGCGGAACCCCTTGATCGCGGCATGTTTCCTGATCTCGCCAAACACCTTATCGATCTCGGACGTAACACGATCAGCAGGAAGTTCAAAATTGATCTTCTGTTTAACGGGACTCACTTTTTCCACATTGACACGCATGATAAAAACCTTTCTATACCTATTTATACAGTTCTAAAACTTACCTATTTTTCACATGAGGTTTTTGATGTACTAGTCTGACAGGGATAAGATAAGAAAGGGAGCTCAGACATTGTAAGGTGACTGGTGCGAGAGGGGGGAGTTGAACCCCCACGGTTGCCCGCTGGATCCTAAGTCCAGTGCGTCTGCCAGTTCCGCCACTCTCGCAGCTTTGTAGATAACAATAAGCCCCGTGATCAACGGGGCTGGATTAATTAATGGGGTGGCTGGTGGGGTTCGAACCCACGCATGAACGAGTCACAGTCGTTTGTGTTAACCGCTTCACCACAGCCACCATAATGAGATTTGGCGCGCCAGAGAGGATTCGAACCTCTGACCTACGGATTAGAAGTCCGTTGCTCTATCCAACTGAGCTACAGGCGCAGAGATTGGTCGGGGTGAGAGGATTCGAACCTCCGACCCCCTGCTCCCAAGGCAGGTGCGCTAGCCAGGCTGCGCTACACCCCGATACAAAGATAATGTTTATAACATAGAACAAAACGTGATGCAAGCATTTTTAGAACAGGCTGCCACCGGCAGTGATTTATAAAAAAGAGCGGCCGCTGTCAATGGCCAGCAAGAAATTGCTTTAAGCTGAGAAGCGCCTTGCCCCGATGACTTATGCGGTTTTTGGTGGCCAATGGAAGCTCCGCAAGGGTCTTGCCGTATTCCGGCACCAGGAAAAGCGGATCGTAGCCGAATCCTTCCGTGCCACGCGGCGTTTCCAGTATAATGCCCCGTAATTCACCGTCAAAGGTTTCACAAGCGCCATCGGGTAAACAGAGGGCAATGAAACAGCGAAAAGCAGCGCCCCGCAAATCGACAGGCACCCCTGCCAGTTCCCTTAACAACAGGGCATTGTTCTCAGCATCGGTGGCCGCTGCTCCGGCAAACCGCGCAGAATGGACCCCCGGTCTACCGTCAAGGAAATCGACCACCAGCCCCGAATCATCGGCAAGCACCGGCAGCCCGGTCGCCATTGCAGCGCTGCGGGCCTTCTTGATGGCGTTTTCCACAAAGGTCTTGCCGTCTTCCTCCACTGCCGGGAGCTCCGGAAAATCGGCCAGCGAAAGGAGACGCTCGACACTTCCCTGCAACAGCAGTTGCAGCTCCCTCAGCTTTCCCTTGTTGCCAGTGGCAACCAAAAGCTCCTTCATGGGGCCAGAGCCTCTGCCTGGATCTTGAACAACCGGGTGATGCCAGCCATGGCAAGACTACGCATGGCGTCCATCTGTGCCAAGGTGAACGGAGTGGTTTCAGCAGTCCCCTGTACTTCCACAAATCGGTTCGACGAGGTCATCACAAAATTCATATCCACCTCGGCCGAGGAATCCTCAGGGTAATTGAGGTCGAGCAGCACCTCCTCCTGAACTATACCAACGCTAACCGCTGCCACGGCCTCCCGCAACGGGAATCCACCGATTACCCCTTTGGCGGCAAGCGGCCGCAGAGCATCTGCCAACGCAACGTAGCCGCCGGTGATGGCGGCGGTGCGGGTGCCGCCATCGGCCTGAATCACGTCACAATCAATAATAATACTCCGCTCGCCCAGGAGCGTTAAATCGGTAACGGCCCGCAGGGACCGGCCGATCAGCCGCTGGATTTCATGAGTACGCCCCCCGATCTTCCCCTTCGAGGATTCACGGGGTGAGCGGGTATGGGTGGCCCGCGGCAGCATGGAATATTCAGCCGTTACCCAGCCGGTCCCCCTGCCCCGCAGAAACGGCGGAACACTCTCCTCGATGGTAGCGTTACAAATGACTTTGGTTTCACCAAATTCCACTAACACCGACCCCTCGGCGTGTTTTAGGTAGTTTCTGGTTATCTTTACATCCCTGAGACTCCCTGCACTGCGACCATCGATACGCATAATTCTCCCTGGCGACTTGCTCGATTGAAAAGGGCTTCTTTATATCCTAAAGAAGCCCATCTTGTCAACGTCTCTCCTGGCGTGAAGCGCCACAACCACTAACGATTCCCTTCAGGGTTGTTTGGACCCAATCAGCCGCCGTGAAACCATCCCTTCCAGATGCAACTCCGCCAGCAGCCTTTTGGCAAGAAACGATTCAACCTCGTGGATGACGACAGGCTCGGCCGGCACCTGATCCACTTTGCCACCGGCAGTCATGCCATGCCCGCCGGCCGTGCCGCGCCCAGCCACCAGGCGCCTAATGACTTCACCTGCATTAATAGTATGCGTGGTGGTGCGGATGGAGAGGATCATCTCATTGTTATAATGTCCCATGCAGAGGGCGGTTTCAATCCCTTCCAGCCTTACCAGCAGATCGCAGATCTCGGCCACCACTTCGGGAAAACTTATCTCCAGCAAATTTGCAATGAGCAGGTTGCCATAAATCCTGGTGTTTTCCAGGGCACGATTGACCGTGAGAAAATACTCGATGGGAAGTTTGGGATGGGTAATCTCATAGAGGAGTTTTTTGTTGGTGAAAGGAAACAGCTTAAGATAGGCATCCCGGTCGGGGCGGTTGGCCTCCCGGCCAAGGTCCTGGGTTTCTGATTTGATGGCATAAAATAGTGCCGTCGCCAGCTTTGTCCCGATGGAAACCTCCTGGGCCACCAAATATTCGCAGAGGATGGTTGCGGTGACGCCATAATCGTCGCGAATATCCACCCACCGGCACTGCTTGCTTGCCTCTCGCGGCGGATGATGATCAATGAGAATATCCACCCTGGTGCCGGGAGGAAGGGAATTGTTGCCGGTGGCCGGCTGGGTATCGAGCATGCAGACAACCTGATAATCCTTCAGATCGACAATTGTCAAAGGGGTCAGCGGAATCTCCAGTTCCTTGGCCATGGCGAGATTTTCACTACGGCCGATCATGCCGGAAAAGGTAATGACAGCGTCGCGGTTCAGCTTCATGACGAACAGGTGCCGTAGTGCCATGGCTGACGCAAGGCAGTCCGGGTCCGGATTGTCATGGACAACAATGACGACCTTCCCCTTCCCCCTTACCCAGCTCAGCAGCCTGTCCGTATATTCCTTCGTTTGTTGCAGCCGATCAGCAGACACGGCCGGCATCGGGCCTCCTTGTAATCCCTGGCAAGAATGAATCCGCTACAGTTTAGCGTAATGGGTGGGAAATACAAGATAAAGCGGACAACTAAAGAGGTGCGCATCTGCCCATGCCGGAGCTGACAGCGCAAACGAACTGAGGTAGGATGGTCCTGTACCGAAGAGGATTGGTGAAGAATTGAAAGGGGGAATCTACAATCCCCCCTCTGCAAAGTAAAAGCATACTACAAAACGACGCTTAGCCTAGATATGTATTGAAATTTCTGGCCCGGTTCGCCAGGATGGTAGGATCGAGCACTTCACCACAATTGGTGCATTTCATTGCATCAAAAGACCTGACAAAATCGTAGAATTTTTCTGCAAACATGCGGCCTTTACATTTTGGACATTTCATATGAGCACCCCCATCAACCATGGAATTAACAACCTGGATGGGGAATACTGTGTACACAATGCATGCCACCCTTCAAAATTCTCAAACGCTATCTTTATAACACTTGCTCGACACTAGATACATTTAACCAATAATTTAAACAGTTAGCCATAGATTAGAAAAAACTTTTTATTTTTCCCAGCTTCCCTTTACCGATGCCCGATACCCGCAGCAGATCTTCAACAGCCTTAAAGTCGCCATTAATTTGACGGTCATAGACGATCCGTTCCGCCAATTGGGGGCCAATTCCCGGCAGCGCATCCCAGTCATCTTGGTCCATCAGATTCGGATCGAGCGGTATCCCCAGAGCCATCCGCTCCGGCGCCCGCATTTTTTTCACTGTGATTCTGATATGTTGGGAGGGAGTAGAGACAACTTGCAGTATGTCACCATTATGTAAGGGGAGATCCACGCCCCCCCGTTCAGCTACATAAACCTCTGGCGAATAAACCGTCATTTTTGTGACGGTACTTAGCCGGCTTCCGTCAGGGAATTTATACACACCGGGGGCGCTCAACTCTCCCGCCAGCCGCACCGAGATGCCCCTTGCTGTATAAGGTAAAAAGGCCACGGCCCCCTGTTTTTCCGGGGAGCTGTGGCCTTTCAGCAACAGGGGCAAAATCAGCACCAACGCAACAAACCAGAGCATGAAACGATGGTGGCGTTCCATCACTTCCTGCCTGGCTCCGTCTCATCCTCCTTGTGCAGCTTGTACTCGATGCTGTCGATCAGAGCCTGGTAGGAAGCGTCAATGATGTTGTCGGAAACCCCCACCGTCCCCCAGCGGCTCTCCCGGTCACCCGATTCTATCAAGACCCGGATAGCCGAGGCGGTACCCTGGCCGGCCGGCAGAACCCGCACCTTGTAATCGAGGAGCTTGACCTCCTTCAGTTTTGGATAAAACTTCTCCAGAGCCTTACGCAGCGCATTGTCCAGAGCATTTACCGGGCCATTCCCTTCGGCGGCGGTATGTTCAACCTTTCCCCCCACCTTGACCATGATGGTCGCCTCGGAGATCGGCTTCTGATCTTCGTGGCGCTTCTCGTCGATGACCCGGAAACCAATCACCGAGAAGAATTTCCTATGGGTCCCCAAAGCACGTTTCATCAGCAGTTCAAACGAGGCCTCCGCCCCTTCGAACTGGTAGCCACGATTCTCCATCTCCTTGATATTCTCCAGGATCTCCAGGGTAACAGGGTCCTTGCTGTCAAGGTTGATCTTAAATTCCTCGGCCTTGGCCAGGATGTTGGCCCGCCCGGAAAGGTCGGAAATCAGCACGCGGGTTGTGTTTCCCACTAGTTCTGGCCTTATATGCTCATACGTCTCAGGATGACGCTGGATGGCACTGACATGAACGCCCCCTTTGTGGGCGAAGGCTGAGTTCCCCACATAGGGTTGGTGCTTGTGCGGCGAGTAGTTGGCCAGCTCGTAGACGTAGCGGGAAAGCTCCCGGAGCTTTTTCAGCTGTTCGTCACTGATGCATTCCCGTTTCATTTTCAGTCGTAGCGCTGGAATGATCGAACAGAGGTTGGCGTTGCCGCAGCGCTCGCCAAAGCCGTTAATGGTTCCCTGGACCTGTACGATCCCTTGCTCCACAGCATGGAGCGAGTTGGCCACAGCGCATTCGGAATCGTTGTGGGTATGAATTCCCAATGGAGACTTGATCTGTTTTTTCACATCCTTGATGATCTGCACCAGTTCGAACGGCATGGTGCCACCGTTGGTATCGCAGAGCACGATGCAGTCGACCTTTGCTTCCTCTGCTGCCTGTAACGTCTTGATGGCGTACTCGGGGTTGGCCTTGTAACCGTCAAAGAAATGCTCGGCGTCGTAAAAGACCTCCGGCGCGTGTCTTTTCAGGTACTCAAGGGAGTCATAGATCAGCTCCAGGTTTTCCTCCAGGGAGATGCGCAGCGCCTCGCGCACATGAAAGTCCCAGGTCTTACCGAAAATGGTGATGGCATCCGCTTCGGACTGGATCAAGGTACGGATGTTGTGGTCCTTGTCGGGAGTGTCCTTGGCGCGGCGGGTCGAACCAAACGCCGCGATCTTGGCGTGAGACAGTTTTTCCTTGCGGATATCCTTGAAGAAGGCCACATCCTTGGGGTTGCTACCCGGCCAGCCACCCTCGATGTAGTGGACCCCCATCTCATCCAGCTTGCGGGCAATCCGGATCTTGTCCTCCACCAGCAGTGAAATATCTTCCGCCTGGGTCCCGTCCCGCAGAGTGGTGTCGTATAGTTTGACTAAGCTCATATTTCTCACCTTAGTTAGAGCGGAAGTCTGAAGTGCGGAAGCGCGGAGGGAGAACCAACTTCCGCACTTCCGTACTTCCGCCCTGCCGAACGCTATGCGACCTTTACACCCTTGCCGGACAAGCCAAATGCTTCGTGCAGGACCCGCACCGCCAGTTCGGTGTACTTGGCGTCAATCACCACCGAGATCTTGATCTCAGAGGTGGAGATCATCTGGATATTGATCCCCTCCCGGGCCAAGGTCTGGAACATTTTGGTGGCGACGCCGGCGTGGCTCCGCATTCCGAGGCCGACGATGGAGATCTTGCTGATATTTTCATCGGTCACCACATCCTTGGCACTGATCTCTTTGGCGGTCTCTCTGGTAATGGCGAGCGCCTTTTTGAAATCGGCCTTGGTGACGGTGAAGGTGAAATCGGTGAAACCGGCTTCGCTTACGTTCTGCACGATCATATCGACCGAAATATTGGCATCGGACAGGGCCGACAGGATCTTGGCGGCAATCCCCGGCTTGTCGGGCACATTCATCACCGCGATCTTGGCTTCGTTCTTGTCGTACGCTATCCCTGAAACGAGAATTGCTTCCATATCCTTATCCTCCTTGGTAACCATGGTTCCCTGATTATCATTAAAACTCGAGCGCACGTGCACATCGACGCTGTACTTCTTGGCAAATTCCACCGAGCGGATCTGCAGCACCTTCGCCCCCAGGCTGGCCAGCTCCAGCATCTCGTCATAGGAAATCTTCTCGATCTTGCGCGCATCAGTGCAGATGTTCGGATCGGTGGTGTAGACCCCGTCCACATCGGTATAAATTTCGCAGACATCGGCCTTCAACGCCGCCGCCAGCGCCACTGCCGAGGTATCCGAGCCACCACGGCCGAGGGTGGTCACATTGCCATCCTTGTCCACCCCCTGGAAGCCGGCAACGATGACAATGGTGCCATCATTTAAGTCGGCCCGCATCTTGGTATCATCAATCTTCTCGATCCGCGCCTTGCTGTATGCATTGTCGGTAAGAATCGGCACCTGCCAGCCATGATAGGACTTTGCCTTATACCCCATGGCTTTCAGACACATGGCCAACAGGGCGATGGAGACCTGTTCGCCGGAAGCAACCAGCACATCGTACTCACGGTTGTCCGGGAATTCACAGGTTTCGTTGGCGAGCGCCACCAGCTTGTTGGTCTCGCCAGACATGGCCGACACCACCACCACCATGTCGTTGCCGGCATCATAGGTTTTGGCGACCCTTTTGGCAACGTTCTTTATCCGCTCCACTGTTCCCATCGAGGTGCCGCCGTATTTTTGAACTACCAGGGCCATTTAACGATTCCTCCTTTTGTCACAAAGAATGATACCAATAATTTATCCGCAGCATCTTAGAAACGTTTTTTTACCGCTCCTTAATAGCAAGAATCCACGTCAGGGTCAAAACATTTTTCACCCGGTGGCGGAGAGGAGCCGCTCCAGCAGCTCCACATATCTTGCACCATGTGGCTCAAACACAATGTCGCGGGCGTCATCACCGCGATGCGTCAGAAAAATCGTCAACTGTTCCGGGGGAAGCTCGTTGCCGAGCCGCTCCGCCCACTCCACCAGACAGGCGCCGTCGCCATAAAAATATTCGACAAAACCGAGTTCTAGAATGTCGTCAACACCACCAAGCCGATAGAGGTCAAAATGGTAGAGGGGAATCCGGCCTCGATATTCATGAAGCAAGGTATAGGTGGGGCTGGTGACCGGAACTGCCGGATCAATGCCGAGCCCCCGTGCAACTCCCTGGACAAAATGGGTTTTACCGGCGCCCAGTTCGCCCACCAGCGCGACAAAATCGCCGGGGGCAAGGAGCCTGCCAAGCCGCTCGCCGAGGGTCAGCGTCTCCACCACACTGTTGGTAACCATCGTTCGCACCGACAGCCTAGGTAATCATCGTCTTGATCAGGTCGATGCGGGAAACGATCCCTACCAGCTTATTCCCTGCCACAACAGGCAAGGTATGGATCTTCTTGCGGCTCATCAGATCAGCCACTTCGTTCACCGGCGTGGTCGGGGTAACGGTTTCGACCTGCTCCGTGTAAATATCGGCCACGGTCTGACCGGTCACCTTCTTTAGTTCCTTCTCGAACTTCTTGTCGCTCTCCAGGTAGATCACCCAATCAAACAGGGAAATGACCGTCGGAATGTGCAGACTCTTGTCCTGCTCGATCAAATCCGATTCAGTGACGATGCCGATCAGGTTCCCCTGGTCATCAACCACCGGGGCGCTGCCGATACGGTGCTTGGTAATAAGCGCGGCAAGCTCGCGGATGGTGGTGGCTTTCTTTACCGTGATCACTTCTTTCGTCATGATTTCGCCAACTGTCAGCATAATAACCCCTCTCGATAGAAACTTGCAAAAGGCACCGGTAAATCACCTGCTTTTCCCTTAGACTTTTGCCCTTAGCCCATAAGTTTTTTAAACGCGTACGGCAGCCGCTCTTGCACATCCACCGCCGAAATACCGATTTCCCCCTTGTCGGCTGCCACAAGGTCAGCGGCGAGCCCATGGAGAAAAACCCCAAGGCGACAAGCTACGTCAGGTGGATATCCCTGACCGAGGAGCGCCACCAACAACCCGGTCAGCACATCCCCCATGCCACCGGAGGCCATACCAGGGTTGCCGCTGCCATTAATGGAGAGCTCCCCCGCCGGCGTGGCAACAATGGTGCGCGCCCCCTTCAACACCAGGTAAACCCCGTAGCGTCCAGCAAACTCGCGGGCCACCCCGAGGCGGTCAGCCTCCACCGCAGCAGTGGTGAGACCGGTAAGCCGGGCCATCTCCCCGGGATGTGGAGTGAGGACGACGCTGGCCGACTGTTTCCGCTGCAATACCGAGATATCTTCGGCAACGGCGTTAAGCCCGTCTGCGTCAATCACCAGCGGCAGCGAAATCTCCGTCACAAGCCGGCGCACCAGATCAGCAGTCTCAGGGTTCCAGGAAAGGCCGGGACCGATGGCAATCGCTGCCTTACCGCTCAACGCCATGGTCAGCTGGTCATGGGCATGGCAGCAGAGATATCCCTTTTCCAGATCCACCAACGGCAGGGTCATCGCCTCGGTGACTTTCACTTCCAGAATGGCATTGAGGCTGGCGGGGACCGCCAAAGTAACAAGTCCAGCACCGGCGCGCACCGCACTGTTGGCGGCCATGGCAGCAGCGCCTGTCTTGCCGGTCGAACCCGCTACCAGCAGGCAGTGGCCGAACTCGCCCTTGTGCGCGCTCCGTTGCCGACTTTTCAGCAAAGAGCTGACCGTCTCTACGTCGAGAAATTCACCTCCTTGGGCCGCCACAGTGACCTCGGCGGGAATACCGATCTCCACGACCTTGAGCCGCCCAGTATATTCGGCGCCTGGGTATAACACTTGGCCAAACTTGGCCAGACCGAAGGTCACGGTCAGATCCGCTTTGACCGCTATTCCAAGCAGTCGACCGGAGCTGGCATCGATGCCGGAGGCGATATCTACTGCGACCACCGGCCGGCCTGCGCCGTTAACCAGAGCAACAGCCTCTGCATAGGCCCCCTTGACTTCACTGTTGAGGCCAGTGCCGAACAGAGCATCGACAATGACTGACGCCCCCGCTAAATCTGCGCTGTAACAGGCAAGCCCTCCCGTAGCGGGGCAGAAAATAACCGATGCACTCGCCAGCCGGTCAAGATTTACGGCCGCATCACCGCTGATCTCCCCACGCCCCGCCAGCACAAAGACCTTTACCTCCCACCCTTGCTGCTGCAGCAACCGGGCAATGACGAAACCATCTCCGCCATTATTCCCCTTTCCTGCAACAATAACCGCTTTAGACCGCACCTCTCGGCCGAATTCGGCGACAATTGCTTCGGCACAGCCACGCCCGGCATTTTCCATCAGGGTGAGGCCAGCCACGCCGAATTCTCCAATAACGCGCCGGTCGATGGCCTGCATGGTTTCTGCACTGACAACTTTCATTGACGCTCCAACACCACCAGCGCCACGGCATAATCACCGTCATGGGAGAGGGAAACAAAGCTCTTTGCCAGCTCCATCTCGCAAAACAGTTTCTGCGCCGCGCCCGACAGGTGCAGTTCCGGCTTGCCCAGGGGATCGTTCACCACCTCGATATCCTGCCAGGACAACCCCTCGCGCAGCCCCATGCCGCAAGCTTTCAAAAAGGCCTCCTTGGCGGCAAAACGGAGTGCATAGTGCTGGGCGCTACGCCTTTTGCCGGCACAGTAAGCGATCTCAGCCTGGGTAAAGAGCCGCCTGAACAGGGCATCGTTACCTTCCCGAACAAAGCGCTCAAACCGGGAGATCGCTACTATGTCTACGCCGGTGCCGAAGATCATCTGGCCTCAACGGCGCTTAGCAGATCCACCATCTCTCGCACCGCCCGGTCAAGACCAACCAGCACCGCCCTGGAAATAATGGCATGGCCGATATTGAACTCCTCGATCCCGCCGAGGCGAACCAGCCGTTTGATGTTGCTATAATTCAGACCATGGCCGGCATTTACCCCAAGACCGAGCTTAGCCGCGAGCTTGATGGCGTTCTCGATCTTTTGCAGTTCTTCCCGCTGGCGCTTCTCGCCAGTTGCCTCGGCAAATGCACCGGTATGAATTTCCACAAAGTCAGCGCCGGCCTTGTTGGCCGCCTTGACCTGGTCAGGATCGGGATCGATAAAGAGACTGACGACTATGCCGCTGTCCTTAAGCTTAGCAATCGCTTCTGCGATGGTTTTCAGCAGAAGCTGCACGTCCAGCCCACCCTCAGTGGTGAGCTCCTGGCGCTTTTCCGGCACCAGAGTACACATATCCGGTTTTACCGCCATGGCGATGGCCACCATCTCCTCCGTGGCAGCCATTTCCAAGTTCAGACGGGTCTTGACCGTCTGGCGCAACAGTCGCAGATCACGGTCCTGAATGTGTCGCCGGTCCTCGCGAAGATGAATAGTGATGCCATCTGCTCCGGCCAGCTCGGCAATGGCCGCAGCAGCCACTGGATCTGGCTCCGCCCCACCCCTGGCCTGGCGGATGGTGGCAACATGGTCGATATTAACCCCCAGCTTGGCCATGGTCATTTCCCCCCGAGCTTCTTCTCCACCAAATCGGCAATCTCCTTGGCGAAAGCCGTGATCTGGTACTTGTCCTGCCCTTCGAGCATGATGCGCAACAACGGTTCGGTTCCGGAATAACGGATCAGGATCCGTCCTTCATCCTGCAGCTTCTCCTCGATCCCCTTGATCAGCCGGGCGATTTCGGGAATGATGAGAATATCCTTTTTTTCTGCCACCCTGACGTTGACCAGCACCTGGGGCAACGGAATCATCACCTCTGCCAGCTCGGAAAGGGTCTTCCCCGTCCGCCGCATGACTGCCAACACCTGCAGAGCAGACTGCACGCCGTCACCGGTGGTGCTGTAATCGAGGAAAATCATATGCCCCGACTGTTCGCCGCCAAGGTTATACCCACCCTTGCGCATTTCCTCCACCACGTAACGGTCGCCAACGGCAGTCTTGATAACTTTACCACCAGCCTTCTTTAGCGCAATGTCGAGCCCCATGTTGCTCATAACCGTCGACACTAGGGTGCCCTTGCGCAGCTTCTTCTGTTTCAGCATATCGGTGGCACAGATGGCCATGATATGGTCACCGTCAACTTCATTGCCAAACTCATCGACAAAAATGACCCGGTCCGCGTCGCCATCGAGAGCAATGCCGAGATCTGCCCGGTGTTCCTTGACCGCCTCACTGATCACCTCCGGGTGGAGGGAACCGCAGCCAGCATTGATATTTGTCCCGTTCGGCTTTGCCCCCAGCAGAATCACCTCCGCCCCAAGTTCTTCTAGCACCGCCGGCGCCACCTTATAGGCAGCCCCGTTGGCGCAGTCGAGGACAATCTTCATGCCGGCCAGGTCGAGCTCCTTGGGGAAACTACTCTTGAGAAACACCACGTAGCGCCCGACCGCATCGTCAATCCGGTAAGCCTTCCCCACTTCGGTGGCCACCGGTCGAAGCGAATCGATCTTCTTCGAAAAGATCAGCTCCTCGATCTTCAGTTCCATCTCGTCAGGAAGCTTGAAACCGTCCCGGGAAAAAAACTTGATGCCGTTGTCCTGAAAGGCGTTGTGCGAGGCGGAGATAACCACCCCGGCATCGGCACGCATAGAAGAAGTAATATTGGCAATCCCCGGCGTAGGGAGCGGTCCCACCAGCAACACATCCACCCCCATGGAGCAGATTCCTGCCGCCAGGGCGTTTTCGATCATGTAGCCGGAAATACGGGTATCCTTGCCAATCACAATACGGTGCCGCCGATGGCCGTTCTTAAAGATATAGGCAGCAGCCCTGCCAAGCTGCATGGCCATCTCGGTAGTCATGGGATAAACATTCGCCACCCCGCGCACCCCATCGGTTCCAAACAGTTTTTTCATCCCTGCAACTCCTTAACCTGAATAATTAACCAGACAGCAGTGTCAGAACTGCCATGAAGATATACGTAAAACTAAGCAACTGCCATCAACGATTCCGAATCAACCTGAGCTCAATGGTGGCCGGGGATACCCGCGTAATATGCAGGCCTACCGGGAGCTGGATCTTATGCTCGAAACCGGTGAAGAGCGCCGTTCCTTCTCTGAGCCCCTGTAGCTCCAGTTCCAGCCGCAACTGCTCGGAACGTAGCTGGCTCAGCAGGAGGCGCGGGCCAACCACGGACACCATTATCGTTGCCGGGTAACTTTCTGCGACAACGAAGCCCGCCGGCAGATCCTTTACTGCCAGCGGTACCGTCAGCTCTTTTTCTGCCACTCTGCCGCCGGTTACGTAAAACCAGAGAGCACAAGCCAGCAGTAGTGCCAGCACCTTGACCAACAGGTTTCTGGTGAGCCTTTCAGGTATCGTCACTTCAACCACCGTTGGTGTTGACTCTCCAGAAGCTTCTTGAGCAACTTACGCAGCGAAACCAGGTCAAGTTCAGGAGTAATCCTGCCACCGACCACCAGGGAAATTCGGCCGGTTTCCTCGGAAACCACCAGCACCACGGCGTCCACCTGCTCGGTCAGACCGATAGCAGCCCGATGCCTAGTCCCCAGAGCTTTGCTAATTTCGGGATTCGCTGATAGGGGGAGAAAACAGCCCGCCTTGGTCAACTTCCCCTTCTGGATGATAACCGCACCGTCGTGAATGGGGGAATAGGGGAGGAATATCGAGTTAATCAGCTCACTGGTAACCTTGGCATCGATCTCGGTGCCAACCTCGATAAAATCGTCAACACCCGTATCCCTTTCGATTACCAGCAGTGCGCCGATTTTCTTGTTCACGAGGGATTCCACGGCATCGGCGAGCTCTTCAATGAGCTCGGTAACTTCCGCTGCGCCCCGGGACCTGTTCAACCCTTTCCGGCCTATGGTGAGGAGCACCCGTCGGATGTCATGCTGGAAGATGATGGCCAGCACCACCACCAGCGAACCGAGCAGATTGCCAACAATCCAGGATAAGGTCGACAGCCCCAGCAACTGGGCGCCGGTAAAAACGATGAGTGCGATGACGATGCCGAGCAGGATCCGGACCGCCATGGCATTTTTGATCAGCAGGACGAGTCGATAAATAAGAAAGGCGACAATTGCAATATCCAGCAGATCCAGCCATTGTAGATCGTGAAATAGAGACATCATCGCCTTTACGGGGGAGCATGCTTCACTATTGCCTGGGTCATATCGACCAGATCGCGCATCTCCCTCACATCATGGACCCGAAAAATAGAGGCCCCATTGAGCAGGGCTACGGCTACCGTTGCCGCCGTGCCAAAGAGGCGGTCTCCCCCCTCTCTGCCAAGCACCTTGCCAATAAAGGATTTGCGGGAAGTACCAATCAGGATCGGCCGCCCCAGCACGGCAAACTCCCGGAGCCGCGCTAATATTTCCAGGTTGCCGTCAACACTTTTGCCAAAGCCAATGCCGGGGTCGATGACCACCCGCGTTGCAGCAATCCCGGCAGATTCAGCCCTGGCCAGCGAAGCCCGCAGCGACTGGGTAATTTCACCGATCAGCGAGCGATAGCCGGTTTCCTTCTGCATCTCGGCAGGCGTGCCCCGGGTGTGCATCACGACCAGACCAGCCCTGGCCGCAGCAACCACCTCTCCCATCCGCTCGTCAAAGGTGAGGCCGCTGATGTCGTTAACGATCTCTGCCCCTGCTGCCAGGGCTCTTTCCGCCACTGCCGCCTTGTAGGTATCAATGGATACCGGGATTTTTAGCTGGCCGGCAAGCCTCTCCAGAACCGGCAGCACCCGCCGCAACTCCTCAGCCTCATCAACCGGTGCTGCATTGGGGCGGGTGCTTTCCCCCCCGATGTCGATAATATCTGCCCCCTCAGCTTCCATCTCCAGGGCTCGGGCCACTGCCCGCTGCGGATCAAGAAACAGGGAGCCGTCGGAAAACGAATCGGGGGTCACATTAAGAATCCCCATGATCAAGGGACGCAGGGACAGATCAAGGGCGCGGTTGCCGATCTCCCATAACTGCGAAGATCTCGTCATTACACCGCAGGGACCACTATTGGTGCGGCAAGTTGCCGCCCTGCCATGATCTCATCGACTTCGAAACTGGTCAGACTCTCCTTTTCAATCAGCGCCTCGGAGAGTTTGTGCATGATCTCGATGCGATCGGCAATGAGCTCGTGGGCCCGCTTGTAATTGTCCTCAACAATGCGCCTGATCTCGGTGTCGATCTCCACGGCGGTCGCCTCGCTGTAGTTTTTGTGGGTAGCCATTTCCCGGCCGAGGAAGATCTGCTCCTCCTTCTTGCCAAAGTTCACCGGCCCCATCTTGTCACTCATCCCCCACTCGCAGATCATCTTGCGGGCAATCTCGGTGGCCCGTTCGATGTCGTTCCCCGCGCCAGTAGTCCTGCTGCTGAAGATGATCTCTTCGGCGGCTCGCCCCCCCATCAGCACGGCAATCTTGTTCAGGAGAAACTCCTTAGAATAGCTGTGCTTGTCCTCGATCGGGAGCTGCATGGTAACGCCAAGCGCCCTGCCCCGCGGGATGATGGAGACCTTGTGCACCGGATCGGTGCCGGGAATCAGTTTGGCTACCAAGGTATGGCCGGCTTCGTGATAGGCGGTGTTCTTTTTCTCTTCGTCGGAAATGACCATGCTGCGGCGTTCCACCCCCATCAGCACCTTGTCCTTGGCATTGTCGAAGTCTTCCATCTCGACCATACTCTTGTCTTTACGGGCTGCCAATAGGGCCGCCTCATTCACCACGTTGGCCAGGTCCGCCCCAGAGAAACCAGGGGTCCCCCGGGCAATAAACGCCAGCTCCACGTCGGGACCAAGGGGAGTTTTTCTGGTATGGACCTTGAGAATGGCTTCCCGCCCCTTCACGTCTGGACGCGACACCACCACTTGCCGGTCAAAGCGGCCGGGACGGAGTAAAGCCGGATCAAGCACGTCAGGACGGTTGGTGGCGGCGATCAGAATCACCCCCTCGTTCGACTCGAAGCCGTCCATCTCCACCAGCAACTGGTTAAGGGTCTGCTCCCGCTCGTCATGGCCTCCGCCCAGGCCGGCGCCGCGATGCCGGCCGACCGCATCGATTTCATCGATGAAGATGATGCAGGGGGCGTTCTTTTTCCCCTGCAGAAACAGGTCACGGACCCGGCTGGCGCCTACGCCTACGAACATCTCGACGAAGTCGGAGCCGGAAATAGTGAAGAACGGCACCCCTGCCTCGCCAGCTATGGCCCTGGCCAGCAAAGTCTTACCGGTCCCGGGAGAGCCTACCAGCAGCACCCCTTTCGGAATATGCCCCCCCAGCTTGGTAAATTTCTTCGGGTCCTTGAGGAAGGCGATGATCTCCTCCAGTTCCTCCTTGGCCTCTTCCACGCCGGCCACGTCATCGAACGTGATCCGTCCTTCCGTCTCATTGAGGAGCTTGGCGCGACTCTTGCCAAAAGCCATCGCCTTGCCGCCCCCCCCCTGCATCTGTCGCATGACAAAGATCCAGATCCCCACTAGCAAGATCACCGGAAACAGCGAAATGAATATGGAGAACCAGGAAATCTTCTCCGCCTCGGGCGTAGCGGTGATTTTCACATTTTTGCCGTAGAGCTTGTCAGAGAGGAGCGCATCTGCCGGTTTATAGGATTTGAATTCCTTGCCATCAACATAGGTCCCAGTAATGTCATTTCCCTGGAGAGTCACTGAAGTAACCTTGCCGGCGTCAACCGCCGTGAGGAACTCGCTGAAACTGAGCGGAGCCTGGGTTTGGTGCTGGTCTTTCATGACGTTAAACAAAAGGACCATCATCAGGATAATAACGAGCCAGAGCGCCAGGTTTTTGTAAAATTGATTCAAGGTTACCCCCATGTATTTGAGCACGACAGGCACCAATCTGGATGTGCCGCCGGCTTGGCTGAATAAATGCCGTGTATAGTATAGTTGCAGGAAGTTTGTTAAATTATCACAAAAGCGTCGCCAGTTACAAGTTAATTTACGGTGTAAAACCAGCGATCTCCACCGCTGCGACCGTTTTTGTCCGGGCCGTAACGCTTGCCCCATTCGCCACTCGGATGCCGCAGACCCAGATCAGTTCCCCATTGGCGAACAACATCGGCACTCGGCGGCGGGTGGAGAGCGGAATCTTCTCATCGATAAACAGCTCCTTGACTTTTTTCCGGCCGGTCATGCCAAGTGGCACAAGGCGGTCGCCAGGGCGGAAAGTCCTGACGCACCAGGGAAACGGCGCCAGATCCAAGTCAAAGAAGGCTTGCTCCCGAGTGGTTCCTGCCCAATCGGCCGGCGCCCGACCCAGTGCCACCTGCAACACTCCACCGCCAGGGAGAGGGTACGATCCAGCCCCTCCGATCACAAGCTCGTAAGAGGCGTCGATCTCCCCAACCGCCGCCAAGCTGAAGCAGAGCTCGGCATAGCACCGCCTGATCAACAGACCATCGGGCAACACCAGGGTCAGGTGGGGCCGCGGGGAAACTAGAGCTGCGTCAATCTCCAGCAAATGGTGAAAATTGATCCGCTCCAGATCACCTTTTACCTGTTTCAGAGCGCGCCGGTAAAGACGCAGACGGAGACCGTCAGGCTCAGTTCTTAGTTTGGCTATATCCATGGTGACCACGGCTTCGCCCAACGTGGCAAGACGTTCAAAGGCCTGGTTCGTGACAGTCTGCAGCAAAGCTTCATCAGCGGCCGCTATTTGCGCAGTGGCCACCAGCCTGGCTGAGATGGCAGGATTATACGTCGCCAGCTGCGGCAGGAGTTCATGACGGATCCGGTTGCGGAGGAACTGCGGATCTGCATTGCTGCTGTCAGTCCGCCACGAAAGCCCCTGTGTTGCAAGATATTCTTCCAGCTCCCGCCTGCTCACGCCGAGCAACGGCCGGATATATTTACCTCCTGCAGTTTGCGGCGCCATGCCGGCAAGCCCGCTGGTGCCAGCCCCGCGTAAAATGCGCATCAACACGGTCTCGGCTTGATCGTCGGCATGATGGCCGAGAGCGATCCGGTTTGCCTGGAATCGGCTGGCAACTTCTGCAAAAAAGGTATACCGGGCAGCCCGGCCAGCATCTTCCAGGGAAAGACGCCGCTCCTTGGCCAGTTTTCGCACATCTGTTGTGCCAATCTCCGCCAAAACTCCGTAACGCCCAGTCAGCTCTTTGACAAATGCCGCATCGGCATCGGCCTCTCCGGCGCGGAGTCTATGGTTTAGGTGCGCAACAACCAGCGAAAGATTGAGCTCGGCAAGGTTGGCCAGCAGATCGAGGAGTGCCACCGAATCCGCCCCTCCGGAAACCGCCACAACTACCCTATCACCAAAGGCAAGCAGGCGATGCTCCGCAATGTATCTCCGCACCCTGTTCAGCACATGGCACCCTTTGCAATTAGCAAGCCTATCAAGTTTCGCCTTACCAGCATCCGGATACAAAAAAACCCCTCTTCTGGAGAAAGAGGGGTCCTGTTGTTTGGTGGCGGTGCAGGGACTCGAACCCCGGACAACACGGATATGAGCCGTGTGCTCTAACCAGCTGAGCTACACCGCCAGAAATCTGACGATCCACCGTTACATTTATAAAAAACCTCCTTGGCAGCGCCAAAGAGGTATTGTTGATTGGTTGCGGGGACAGGATTTGAACCTGTGACCTTCGGGTTATGAGCCCGACGAGCTACCAGACTGCTCCACCCCGCGACAAGTTAACTTGGTATTTATACCATCGGCGGCAGCAGAATGTCAAACAAAATTTACTGCTGGCCATTTTTTTCTGGCCCGACTAAAGGGAAGCTCCCCTGCCAATCTCGTCAAAAGCGCTCACCCGGTTACTCTGGCACGACCATTGCCCCCTTAGCCGCCTTTGCAGCCAGGCCGGTTGCCGTGGAGAGATCAAGACTTCTCCCGATCCTCACCCGGAACCTTACTCCCTTATCAGGGACGTTTGACTCCACGATATAGGCGTCGAAACCGCTGGCTGCAAGCCGGGCCTTTACCAGCTCTGCTTCCTTTTTGTGCTGATAGGAGGCTACCTGCACACAATAGCGACCCTTTGCTGGATGCGCCTTGCTCGCCTCGCCAGTTGCGGCTGGGCGCTGCGGCTGAGTGGACTTTACCGGCACCGATACACCCAGCGGAGCCGCTCCCTTGATGCCCCCACGCTCCTCACGTCTCGGCGAATTGATGCCACTGCCAAGCGGGGGATTCTCCCCCTTCGGCAACGTATAATAAAAGGTCATGGGGGGGTCCTTCCCCTTGTCCCCGGCACCGTCAGCGACCGGCGGTTGAGCTACTGCAGGCGGAGCTGCCGACTCAGCCTTGGCTCCCGGGCCGGCTCCCGCTCGTTGCGCGCCATGCCTGAACAGAACCCAACCGGCAGCAATCCCGAGCACAAAGGCCAGCAGAACCGTCAGCGGCAGGTGAGCTTGCCGGCGCCAGCCATCCCCTTTTCGCGGAAGGTTTTTCCCAACCTTGCGTTCCCGGTAATCTTGAACCATGGCTGCATCTTCCTCTTACATACGCTCCGGCGCTGCAATCCCCAACATGGCCAGGCCGTTGCGCACAGTCTGGGCCACGCATTTCAGCAGAAAGAGGCGCGCCGCCGTCAAGGCCGGCTCTTCGGTGACGACCCGGTTTTTGTTGTAAAAACTGTGAAACAGACCGGCCAGCTCTTGCAGATAATTAGTGATCCGGTGGGGCTCAAAATTCAGGGCGCTCCCTTCCACCACCTCCGGGAACGAGGCGAGCGCCTTGATCAGCAGCATCTCCTCGGTTGTCTCAAGCCGGTCCAGCGGGACTGAAGCGAGATTTGCCGGTACCAGCCCCTTCTCCCGTGCATTCTCGAAGATACTGCAGATCCGCGCATGGGCATACTGGACGTAGTAGACCGGATTGTCGAGTGTCTGCTGCTTGGCCAGATCGATATCGAAGACGAGCTGGGAATCCGGCTTGCGCATGACAAAGAAAAAACGGGTGGCGTCACGTCCCACCTCGTCAATCAGATCCCGCAACGTGACATAGCTGCCGGCACGCTTGGAGATCTTAACTTCCTCGCCACCGCGCATGACCGTCACCATCTGGTGCAGGACATACTCGGGCCACCCCTGTGGAATCCCCAGGTCGAGCGCCTGCAGACCGGCACGCACCCGGGTGATGGTGCTGTGGTGATCGGCCCCCTGCTCGTTGATGACCCTGATGAAGCCGCGCTCCCACTTGGTCAGGTGGTAGGCAATATCCGGGACGAAGTAGGTATAGCTCCCATCCGCCTTGCGCATAACCCGGTCCTTGTCGTCGCCAAAGGCGGTGGTACGCAGCCAGAGGGCGCCGTCCTGTTCATAGGTATGGCCATTGTCCATAAGGCGCTTGACCACTTCGGCGACGCGGCCATCGGCATAGAGGCTTGACTCAAGATAATAGACGTCGAACCGGACGTCGAAGGCTTCCAGATCTTGGTCCTGCTCGCGCCGCAGATAGGCTACGGCAAAATGGCGAATCGCCTCGAGGTCGTGCGCATCCCGAGCTGCTGTGACGTGCTGGTCACCGGCATCGGCTGTCTCACCCGCCAGATAGCATCGGGCCAGATCCTTGATGTACTCTCCCTGGTAGCCGTCGGCCGGCCAGCTTGGATCGTCCGGCTCGATGCCGAGACAACGGGCCTGCACCGACCGGGCCAGGTTGGCTATCTGCTGACCGGCGTCATTGTAATAGAACTCCCGGGATACATCCCAGCCGGTGGCGTCAAGAAGTCGACAGAGGGAATCGCCTATGGCCGCTCCCCGTCCATGGCCAATGTGCAACGGCCCAGTCGGGTTGGCACTGACAAATTCCACCTGTACTTTTTCACCATTGCCGATCCGGCTTTTGCCGTACTCAGCCCCGACCCGGTCGATCTCCCCCAGGGCTTGTCGCCAGAGGGCTCCCTTCAGGTAGAAATTAATGAAACCGGGACCGGCAATCTCCACCTTATCAAAAGTGTCGGCAGCAGCAAGATGCTGGACGAGAATTTCCGCCACCACACGGGGAGACTTCTTCTCCAGCTTCGCCAGCTGCATGGCAACGTTACTGGCGAAATCGCCATGCTCGGCGTGGGCAGGGGTCTCGACGACGACTGCCGGAAATTGCCCGGATGCCAACTCGCCTTTTGCATAGGCCTGCTCCAGACTTTTCCTGACCAGTTCCCGCACCAGCTCTTTCATTGTTCCTCCCGATCGCCGCTTGTATCCTTGCTTTGCCCTGCTTCAGCGACCCGGTCATCCTTGATCGAAATGTCCCGGCTATAATCCGGGCAATGCGCCCCGCCATCGGGCACACAGAATTTCTTGGCGCAGTTCTCCCGCCAGGCACAGATGGCGCAGAACTGTCTGCTGCTGGTGTTCATAGTTACTCCGTCCGTTTCTTATCCTGCATTTTCGATGCATCATTCCCGATCGGTTTGTCGGTCGAAGGGAACTGGTAGATGGTCTCGTTCTTCTTCACCAGCCCGAAATCCTTCCGCGCGATGCTCTCCAGGTAGCGCCGGTCAGACTTGAGTGCCTCTAGCTCCCTTTTCAGCTGATCATTTTCGACGTGCAACTCTTCCAAACGTTTCTGCATCACCTGTTTTTCCCGATTCAGCTGGTAGATCCTCAGCAGTCCCCGCTCGCCGAAAATGGTAAAGAAAAGGATAAACAGGATCCCGCCGGCGGGAATGAGATACATCTTCTTTTTCATACGCTCTCCGGAAGGTGCGGCTAACCCCGAGCCAGCAGCGCGGTAAAATAGTCGATCGTCTTGCGTAGGCCAGCTTCAAGGGGAACGTCAGGTTGCCAGCCAAGCATTTCCCTGGCCATGCTGATCTCCGGACGGCGTTGTTGCGGATCATCAGCCGGCAGGGGTTTAAACACAATCCGCGACGTTGAGCCGGTAAGATCGATGATGCGCTGGGCAAATTCCAGAATGGAGGTCTCGGCTGGATTCCCCAGATTCAGGGGGCCGGTAACCGCTTCACGTTCCATCATTCTGATCATCCCTTCGACCAGATCGTCCACATAGCAGAAGGAGCGGGTTTGGCTACCATCGCCATAGACCGTAAGATCCTCTCCACGGAGCGCCTGAACGATGAAATTGGAAACCACCCGGCCGTCATTGACAGCCATCCGTGGGCCATAGGTGTTGAAGATACGGACGATACGGATATCCACCTGGTTTTGCCGGTGATAATCCATCATCAGCGTCTCAGCCACCCGTTTCCCCTCATCGTAGCAGCTTCTGATCCCGATCGGATTGACATGCCCCCAGTAATTCTCGGTCTGCGGATGAACCTGGGGGTCGCCGTAAACCTCCGAAGTCGATGCCTGCAGGATCCTCGCCCGCACCCGCTTGGCCAGGCCAAGCATGTGAATAGTCCCGAGCACGCTCGTCTTGATGGTCTTCACCGGGTTATACTGGTAATGGATAGGGGAGGCGGGACAAGCCAGGTTGTAGACCCGCTCCACCTCGAGCAGAATCGGCTGGGTTATATCGTGGCGAATCAGCTCGAACCGGTGGTGATCGAGAAGCGGCTCAATATTCCCTTTGCTGCCGGTAAAAAAATTGTCGAGGCAGAGGACTTCATGCCCTTCGCCGAGCAGCCTTTCGCAGAGATGGGAGCCTATGAACCCGGCGCCGCCGGTGACCAGAATGCGCATAACTAAACCCTTTTTTGTTCAAAGTTCACAAGTTCGAGGTTCAAAAGCTCAAAGTCACCCCTCACTCCTCACCCCTCTTTACCCTTCCAGCATTGTTTTACCGTTGCGGCCGATCGGGAAATAGTCGAAACCGGCATCACGCATCCGGCGTGGCTCATACAGGTTTCTGCCATCAAAGATGAGCGGCTGTTTCATCAGCTCCCGGATTTTATCAAAGTCCGGGTTGCGGTATTCGTTCCACTCGGTGACGATGGCGAGGCCATCGGCTCCCGGCAGGATCTCGTAAAGATTGTGGCTGTAACTGATGCGATCGCCAAAGATCTTCTGCGCCTCCCGGATCGCTTCCGGATCATGGGCAGAGACCTTTGCTCCCATCTCCAGCAGACGGTTGATGATCACCACCGATGGGGCTTCCCGCATGTCGTCGGTGCGCGGTTTGAACGAAAGCCCCCAAATGGCAATATTCTTGCCAGCCAGTGGCCGCTCCGGGGAGGTCCGGGCGAAATAGGCGGCGATCTTTTCGGTCAGAACCTCTTTCTGCAGCTCATTGGCCGCTTCCACCGCCCGCAGTAAGAGAAAATCATAACCATTCTCTTCGGCGGTTTTGACCAGGGCTTTCACATCCTTGGGAAAGCAGGAACCACCATAACCTACTCCTGGGAAGAGAAAATCATAGCCGATCCGGGAATCGGAGCCGATCCCTTCGCGCACTGCAGCCACATCGGCCCCAAGCCGCTCGCAGAGGTTGGCGATCTGGTTGATAAAGGCGATTTTGGTGGCAAGCATGGCATTGGCGGCATATTTAGTCATCTCAGCGCTCTTGATGTCCATGATGATCAGCCGGTTACTCTTGCGCATGAATGGTGCATAGAGCTCCTTCATGATCTCGGCGGTGCGGACATTGTCGGTGCCGATCACCACCCGGTCTGGCTTCATGAAATCATCGAGGGCGGCCCCCTCTTTGAGAAATTCGGGGTTGGACACCACATCGAACTCGATAGTGACTCCGCGCTTGGCCAGTTCTTCTTTTACCGCCGCCCGCACCCGGTCCGCCGTCCCGACCGGCACGGTCGATTTATCAACAATTATCTTATAGCTCTCCATCTGCCGGCCAATTTCCCGGGCCACGGCCAGCACATGCTTGAGGTCGGCCGAGCCGTCCTCCCCTGGCGGGGTACCAACCGCGATAAAATTGATCAAAGAGGACTTGATCGAGGCAGCCAGATCCGTACTAAAAGTGAGCCTCCCTTCTTCACTGTTGCGCAGCACCAGCTCCTTGAGGCCTGGCTCATAAATAGGGATTACGCCCTGCTTAAGCCCGTCGATCTTGCTCTGATCAACATCAACACAGACCACACTATTGCCACTCTCGGCAAAACAAGTGCCGGCCACCAACCCCACATAACCGGTGCCGATAACTGATATCTTCATGCTCCATCCCCTTTGAGGAAATTTGAAACTTTATTTTATACCACAACAGTCGCCCCACATGCCATAATTTTCAGTACCAGGGTTGGCAGGCGTGGCCGAAACTGCTGCTAAAAGGGAATTGCGTCTCTGACTGGCCGTAGACCAAAGGTGGGACAGTGGGGGGTGGCTGCGTAGTCCGCAGACATTCCGATAAAATGGCGGGTGACGTTTAGGTAGATCGGTGGGGACAATCTTCAGCCGGCGCGAGCGAATTTGGCTCGATACATCCGTTCATCCGCCAGCTTTAACACTTCAACCAAAGTCATGCCGTTTTCCGCGGTGGCGGCGCCAAACGACAGACTGAGAGGAACTTCTTTCGGTGAGCCGTTATGAGCGGCGAGCGTGGTCCTGATCCGCTCTATGATAATCGCGACTGCCGCAGCATCACTATCGGGGAGGAGAACGGCAAACTCATCGCCACCGATCCTTGCCACCATATCCTCGGCGCGAAACACCGACTTGAAGATGCGTGCCGCCTCCTGCAGCATCCGGTCGCCAGCGGCGTGCCCCCTGCTGTCGTTGACCTCCTTCAGGCCATCCATGTCTGCCATGATGATGCTTACCGCCTGGGTCCTCCCCCGTTCCAGCCTGGCCATCTCCTCCTCGAAGTACGCCCGGTTATAGAGGCCGGTAAGGATGTCATGGCTGCTCATATAGCGCATCTTCTCCTCCGCTTCCTTGCGCGCGGAAATATCCCTGACCACCTCAATGCCGCCGACAATCATACCTCCCTGGTCCCGCAGGGGGGAAGCGGTAATCTCGACTGTAGGCTTCCCGGAGTCAGCAGGGGAACTACTTTCGACCTTGTAAATCAGGCCGTCACGGAACGCCTGGACTAGGTGACAGGCATCGCACACCGTCTCTCGCCCCTGGTAGGCACGGTAGCAGTACTCCCCCACATGCTCCCCCATCAGTTGTTTCTGGGCCTGGTTCTGGTAGAGGATCCTGAAATCGGTGTCCTGCACGCTGATCCCGTCACCGATGGCTTCAAAAATTGATTCCCACCTGGACCTATCCTCTTCCGCCCTGCTCTTGGCATTGCGCAAATCCTCCTCGGCCCGTGCCCATTCCCGACGGACCTCCACCTCATGCAGTTCCCGCTGAATGGCAGGGACAAGGCGCTCCAGACGCTCCTTGAGCAGGAAATCATGGGCACCAGCCCTCATGGCCTCCACCGCTCGCTCTTCGCCAACTTTCCCGGAAACAATGATGAATGGCAGATCAAGCCCGGTTTGCTGAAGCAGTTGTAACGCGGCAAGCCCGCTAAAACGCGGCAAAATGTAATCGGCGATTATCACATCCCATTTTTGCCCGGCGAGGGCAATCGCCATTGCCTCCGCAGTTTCAACTCGCAGCCAGGCTGGTACATAACCGCCTTTGCACAATGAACGCAGCAGCAAGTCCGCGTCATCAGCCGAGTCTTCCACAAGCAATACACTTAGTGGCATGTCCACACGCTCTCCCACGGCCCTGGCAAGGCACGGCTTCAAGGCGGCATCCCTCTTACCAACAGACTGAATTAGCAATTATTATGTAAAATTTCTTTAAGTATACATTATCTTTACAGCAAAATCCATACCTCGGCTTGGTCGAGCTCAAAAATAAAACGATCCCCGGCAAACTGGGTTATATTGAATTTGCGCAAGAAAAAAGGGGCGAACGAAATCCGCCCCCCCCCCTTACCGCCTGATTCAG
This sequence comes from Geobacteraceae bacterium, assembly GCA_025356035.1. Lineage (GTDB taxonomy): Bacteria > Desulfobacterota > Desulfuromonadia > Geobacterales > Geobacteraceae > JANXYN01. The sequence continues at coordinate 9,042 of JANXYN010000027.1, read as the reverse complement.
AAGATGTTCACAACAACGGAGCCGGACAGCCCGTGGTTAATCGCCGCTCACATCCAGGGCTCCAATCCGCAGGGACGGTGCACCGATGCCGCCGTAAAAACGGAGATCATCGCCGACCATTTCCACGTCGCGGAACAGCTCAACTATATTGCCGGAGATGGCAATTCCTTTCACCGGATGGGCCGCACGCCCCTGTTCGATCAGAAAGCCTGCTGCTCCCACCGAAAAATCACCGGTGATGGCATTGGCCGTGTGCATGCCGAGCACGTCGGTAATCAGCACGCCGCGGTCGATCCCCCGCAACAGGTCGGCACGGGGAAGGGCGCCATTTTCGATGAAAAAGTTGGTAATCCCCAGCCGGGGCGGCCCCTTGACTCCGCCCCGTGCCGAGTTGCCGGTGGAACTCACTCCATCCTTGCGGGCAGAGTAACTGTCGTAGAGGAACCTTAACAACCGGCCCCCTTCGACAATGACCGTATCCTGCTGGGGCACACCTTCGCCATCAAAGGGGGCGGTATCGGTCCCGCCCGGCAGAGTGCCGTCGTCCCTGATCCGCAGGAGCGAAGAAAATGGGTGCGACCCCAGACGGCCGGCCAGCATCGATTTCCCCTTCTGCACATTATCCGCCAAAAAGGAGGGGGCGAGCACTTCCAGGATCTCCGCGGCCACATATGAGTCAAGCACCACCGGTGCGCGCATGGTCGCTATTTTTCTTGCGCCCAGCAATCCCACCGCCTTTGCTGCAGCTTGCCGCGCGATTTTTTCCACTTCAATGCCGGAGTAAAGATTGCTGTGGCCGAAGTCCCACCCCATCTGCGAATCCCCTCCCTCCTCGGCCACGGCGGTGACACTGGCGGAGAACGAGGTCCCGCGGTAATTCCCGTTCACCCCGTGGGAGTTGCAAATGGCAACCTCATAACTGGATTCAGCATAGCTTGCCTTGCGCACCCGCTTGAGTCGATGGTCAAAAGCAAGTACCTGCCGTTCCAGCTCCATGGCCCGGCCGATCTTGTCCGGTTCGGCCACTGACGTCAGCTGCTCGTCACAGAGACCGCCCAACACAGGATATTCCTGGGGCAACGGCAGACCGTTAAACTCGTCAGGGGTCTGGGTCTGCGCCCCGACCAGGGCGCTCTCCACCATCCGGCCAAGATCTGCCTCGTCGAGACTGGTGGAAAAGGAAAAGCCGAGCCCGCCTCCCTTCAAGCCCCGGACACTGACCCCCACCGGCGCCGAACACTTGAAGGTGTCGACCTTCTGCTCCTTCACCTCGATGGAAAGATTGTGGGAGCTGGCCAGATAGATCTCATAGCCATCCAGAGAGCGAGATTTAAGGAGTTTTTCCACTTTCGCGACTATGCCAAGGGTATCCAAGGGGGCCTCACGCTTAAGATAACGGCGCCCACTTACCCCATTCGAGCAAGCCCGCAGAAGAGAAAGGGAACCGGTAGTGGTGGTTACTGCCGGTGAACTCATAAAAAATGGCAGGATATGAGCGAGATTACTGCAGATCGAGGATCATCGCTATCTCGTCGCAGTCCGGGAATTTCACGCACTTCATGCAGTCGCCCCAGACCTTGTGGGGTAGCTCCGCCTTATCGACAATGCGGAAACCGAACCTGGCGAAGAAGTCGGGTTTATAGGTAAGGCAAAAAACCCGCTTTAACCCCAGCTCGCGGGCCTCGGCCAGGCTGGCTTCAATGAGCTGGGTGCCGATCCCCTTGCGGCCGGCATCCTCAGCCACCGCCACCGAACGGATTTCGGCCAGGTCCTCCCAGACAATATGGAGGGCGGTGGTGCCGAGGAGCTTCCCCTCCTCCTCAACCACGTAAAAATCGCGCACCGCCTCGTACAGCTCGGAAAGGGAGCGTGACAGCATCTCACCACGGTTGGCGAAGTGGGTAAGGAGCTTCTGAATCTCTTTCACATCATTTATCTCTGCCTTGCGGAGCATGGGGGATTCCTTTTGCGACTCAATTGAGGCTCTTGCAAAACGTCATGAGGAGGCCGGGATGCAAGGCGCGAGCGAGCGGCAACACTGCAGACCGGCCCCGCAAAAGTTTTGCAAGAGCCTCCATTATTACGAATTCGTAAGCCGCCCTTCCTCGATCATTTCCCGTGCGTGGGCCAGCGTGTTGCTGGTGATCTTCTCCCCGCCTAGCATGCGGGCCATCTCAGCCACCCGTGCCTCGCCGGCGAGGAGGGCCACCGCGGTGGTGGTCCGCCCCCCTTCCACCCGCTTCTCCACCTTGAAGTGGTGATCCGCAAAGGCCGCCACCTGGGGAAGATGGGTAATACAGAGGACCTGCTGGCGGTTCGCCACCTTCTTCAGCTTCTTCCCCACCAGTGCCGAGGTGGCGCCACCGATGCCGCTGTCTACCTCGTCAAAGATCAGGGTCGGAACGTCGCTTTCCGGGTGGATCTGCTTCAGAGCCAGCATCAGTCGTGACAACTCGCCACCGGAGGCGATCCGCGAAAGCGGTTTCGGCGGCTCGCCGGGGTTGGGGGAAAAGAGAAACTCGACCCGCTCCAGACCAGCGGCTCTCGGCTCGGCAAGGGTCTCAAAGCCGGCTTCGAATACCGCATCCTTCATGTTAAGGCCATGCAGTTCCTTTTCCATGGCGTACTTTAACGCTTTGGCCGCCAGCAAACGCTTTTCGCTGAGTTCTTTCCCCTTCAGCTGCAGGCGAGCCGCCAGCTCAGTCAATTGGGCATCGAGTTCCCCCCTGGTCCGCTCCGCGTTCAGCAGCTGCTCCAGCTCCCGGTCGATCTGCTCCTTGAGGGCCAAGATTTCCTCAATGGTCGGCGCGTACTTCCGTTTCAGACGCTGAATGAGATCCAGCCGTTCCTCCACGGCCTGCAGACGCAAAGGGTCAACCTCCACCCGTGCAGCGTAGTCGCGGAGGGCCAGAGCCGCATCCTCCAGTTGGGCATGGGCACTACTCAGCCCCTCAAGTGGCAATTGCAGGGAGCCATCAATAGCGGCGATCTCGGCTACCCTGGCCCTGATCCCGGCCAACACGCCGAGGATGGCAGCGTCCCCTTCGTAGAGGGCCTCAAAGGCCCCCTGGCTGTTCTGGAAGAGCTTCTCCGCGTGGGCCAGGAGCTGCCGCTCCTGGGTGAGGGCTTCCTCTTCACCAGGCTGCAGCGCTGCGTCAGCAAGCTCGCTAGATTGGAAGCCAAGCAGATCAATACGCTGGACTGCTTCCCGCTCCAGTTCCTCCAGCCGCTTGAGCTCGTCGAGGGTCTTGCGGTAGTCGCCGAAGATCGCACCAAACTCGGCGCGCCTCGGCAGCAGACCGGCGTAGCCGTCGAGGAGGGTCAGATGGTTGTCTGGCCGGAGCAGGGTCTGGGACTCATGCTGGCCGTAGATATTGATCATCTCCCGGGACCGCTCCGCCAACAGGGTGATAATCGACATGGTGCCGTTGAGGAAGACCCGGTTCTTGCCCGCCCGGGAGATCACCCGCTTCACCAAAAGCTCGCCGGAGCTCTCCACCCCCATCTCGGCCAGCTTCTTCAACAGCTCCGGCCGGCCGGAGAGATCGAAGAGCGCTTCCACGGTCGCCTCTTCCTCACCCGTCCTGATCACGTCGGCAAAGGCCCGCCCCCCCAAGATCAGGTTGACCGCATCGATGATGATCGACTTCCCCGCGCCGGTCTCGCCGGTGAGGATATTGAGCCCCGGTTTGAAGGAGACATGCAGCGAGTCGATGATCGCAAAGTTTTTGATGTTCAGATCGGTCAGCATGGCAGTACCAGGGTAAAGGTAAAGGTTGAGAAAAATCCCAAATCTAACGTTCACGCTCAAAAATGCCCAGGTGCAAGGCGCCGAGGAGCGAGCAGCGGAGCATACGAATAGTATGTGAGCTGCGCAGAGACGAAGGCAACGCCGCAGCTGGGCGTTTTTCAGCGTGAACTAGCGTTCGCCCCATTTGAGCTTGGTCCTTAGCACCTCGAAATAATCCTTGTTCCGCGACATGATCAGTTTGGTGCTATGCTCCGCCTGCCTGATCTGGAGGATGTCGCCGTACTTGAGCTCCACTCCCACCTGGCCATCCAGGGTCAAATACACATCCTCATGGGTAGATTGCAGCGTTACCGAGACCAGGGCGTCATCAGCTACCACGATCGGCCGGTTGGTGAGGGTGTGGGGACAGATCGGGGTAATGACCAGGCATTTCAAGCAGGGGTGAATGATCGGACCGTTGGCGGAGAGCGAGTAACCGGTGGAGCCGGTGGGGCTGGAGACAATCAGGCCGTCGGCCTTGAAGGTGGTCAGATAATAGCCGTTGACGGAGGTCTCCAGGTCGATGATCCGGGCCAGAGCCCCCTTGTTGATTACCACATCGTTCAGCACCAGGTGGCTGCTAAACTCTTGCTCCCGGCGGAGGATGGTCGCCTTCAGCATCATCCGCTCGGAAAGCCGGTAATCGCCGTTTATGCACGCCTCCAGGGAGGGATAGAGCTCATCAAGGGTGATTTCGGTGAGAAAGCCGAGGCTGCCGAGGTTCACGCCGAGGATCGGCACCTCCCGTTCCCCCACCAGTCGAGCTGCAGAAATGAGGGTGCCATCGCCGCCGAGTACCACCAGCAGGTCGGCCCGGGCCGCGATCTGATCGGCGTCAATGCCGCCGTCATACCGAAGATGTTTGGCAAGATGGGCTTCCACCAAGGGGGTCAAGCCGCGCCGGTCGAGCCATCTGACGAGTTCTTCCGCCACCCCCTGACAGCGGGGGTCATGAACTTTGGCAAATATGCCGATATGTTTCAAACGAGTCCTCGGTGCGTTAGTTTGTGGATTTTTTACCACAGATTGCCACTCTTGTCCAATACAAACGCGCAGTTGCATTAGCGCTACTTTGCGGCTATACTGGCCGTGAAGTCGGGTAGAGGCCCATTGCAAAGCGTCTCTACACGCAGCCGCGAAAGGAAAGGTCCATGCCCAAACCGGAAAATCCCCTACAGAACAACGACGAAACCTACAGCGTGGAGGATTTGAAAAACTCCTTCCTCCGCCATCTGGAATTCACCCTCAGCAAGGACAAGTTTTCCGCCACCAGGTCCGACCTTTATCTGGCGCTGGCCTTTGCGGTGCGCGACCTGCTCGTGGAAAAGTGGCTCGACACCCAACAGTCCTATTACCAGAACGACGTCAAACGGGTCTATTACATCTCCATGGAATTCATGATCGGCCGCACCCTCGACAACAGCCTGATCAACCTTGGGTTACAGGAGAAGTGGGAAGCGGCGGTCCGGGAGATGGGGCTCGATCTGGAGACCCTCAGCGAAGTCGAATGGGACGCCGGCCTTGGCAATGGCGGCCTCGGGCGGCTGGCCGCCTGCTTTCTCGATTCGATGGCCACCCTGTCGATCCCGGCCTATGGCTACGGGATCCGGTACGAATATGGCATCTTCTACCAGAAAATAGTCGACGGCGCCCAGGTGGAAATGCCGGACAACTGGCTCCGTTATGGTAACCCCTGGGAATTCGCCCGACAGGAACACCTGCACCCGGTCAAATTCTATGGCAAGGTGACCACCAGGAGTGGCGGCAGCGGCCAGAAACTTTACGAATGGGTCGATACCGAGAACGTGATGGCGATGGCCTACGACATCCAGATCCCCGGCTATGGCAACAACACCGTCAATACCATGCGCCTCTGGAGCGCCAAGGCGACCCGTGAATTCGACCTGCAGTTTTTTATCGAAGGAAAATACATCGGTGCGGTGGAAAAGAAGCTGATGACCGAGAACATCTCCAAAGTCCTCTACCCTGCCGATAACGTGGTGGAGGGGAAGGAGCTGCGCCTCAAACAGGAATACTTCCTCGCCTCGGCCACGCTTCAAGACATTCTCTACCGCTTCCGAAAGAAGCATAAGAACCTGGAACTGCTGCCGGACAAGGTGGCTATCCAGCTGAACGACACCCACCCGGCGCTCGCCATTGCCGAGATGATGCGAATCCTCTGCGATCAGGAGGGACTCTACTGGGAAAAGGCCTGGAGCATCGTGGTCAGGATCTGTGCCTATACCAATCACACGATCCTGCCGGAAGCCCTGGAAAAATGGCCAATCTGGCTGATTGCCAAGGTGCTCCCCCGCCACCTGCAGATCATCTATCAAATCAATGAGCAGTTGCTGCTGGAAGTTAAAACGCGCTTCCCCGGCGATGACGCCCGGCTGGCGCGGATGTCGCTGATCGAGGAAAACGGCGAACGGATGGTGCGGATGGCGCACCTGGCCATCGTTGGCAGCCACTCCATCAATGGCGTCTCCGCACTCCATTCGGAAATCGTCAAGAATGAAGTGTTCCGAGATTTCGCCGAACTCTACCCCGAGCGGTTCAACAACAAAACCAACGGCATCACCCAGCGACGCTGGCTGAAAAAGGCGAACCCGGGCCTGGCCGAACTGGTCACCGCCAAGATCGGCGACAGATGGATTACCGATCTCTACGAACTGCACAAGCTCAGGCCACTGACGGCGGACCCGGCTTTCCTCGCCGACTGGCAGCAGGTGAAGCGGGCCAACAAAAAGCGGCTGGCGGAATATATCTTCCAGCACAACTGCGTGGAGATCTCGCTCGATTCGCTGTTCGACTGCCAGGTAAAGCGGATCCATGAATACAAGCGGCAGTTGTTGAACGTACTTCATATTATCACGCTCTATAACCAGATGCGGGAAAACCCGACCGGCCATTTCGTCCCCCGCACCTTCATCTTCAGCGGCAAGGCCGCCCCCTCCTACTTCCTGGCCAAGCTCATCATCCGCCTGATCAATGCTCTGAGCAATGTGGTGAACAGCGACGCAGCGGTAGGCGACCGGCTCAAGGTGGTGTTCCTCGCCAACTACAGCGTCTCCCTGGCGGAGTTGGTCTTCCCCGCCGCCGATCTCTCGGAGCAGATCTCCACCGCCGGCACCGAAGCTTCGGGGACCGGCAACATGAAGTTCGCCCTGAACGGCGCGCTGACCATCGGCACCCTCGACGGCGCCAACATCGAGATCATGGAAGAGGTAGGGAAGGAAAATATCTTCATCTTCGGCCTCACGGCGGCAGAGGCCGCCACCTTGAAACGCAACGGCTACAACCCGCGCGACTACTACCAGCGCCAACCGGAGTTGAAAAAGGCGCTCGACATGATCGGCGACGGCTTCTTCTCCCCCGGCAACCCGGATCTGTTCAAGCCGCTGCTGGATGCCCTCCTTAACCATGGCGACCAATACCTGCTACTCGCCGATTATGCAGCCTACGTGGCCTGCCAGGAGGAGGTGAGCCGGCTCTATCTCGACCAGGCCGAATGGAGCAGACGGGCCATTCTCAATGCCGCTGGCATGGGTAAATTCTCCAGCGACCGGACCATTGCGGAGTACGCCCGGGAGATCTGGCAGGTGGAACCGGTGGAAGTGCCCGTCAACTGCAAGATTCTGCATAGGTAGAAGCAGGCTAAGGGCTAAAGGCTAAAGGCGAATGGTTAAAATTTAGGACCTTTAGCCCTTTGCCTAGTGCCTTTAGCCGGCCCATTTACGTCAATAAATAGACCTAGAATGAGAGTAGACACGGAAGCCCCGCAATGAAGACCATAGACCTTTTCGACAAGACCGGCGCCGCCGAGAAGCTCCGGGAGGCGCCTCTGGCAGAACGGATGCGGCCCCAGACTCTGGCCGAGTTTGTGGGCCAGGAGCATATCCTGGGACCGGGCAAACTTCTGCGCCGGCTGATCGAAGCGGATGAGGTCACCTCCCTCATCTTCTGGGGCCCCCCCGGCTCGGGAAAAACCACCCTGGCCCGGATCATCGCCAACGCCACCAAAGCCCACTTCATCTTCTTCTCCGCCATCCTCTCCGGGATCAAGGAAATCCGCGAGGTGATCAAGGAGGCCGAGGACGAGCGGCGCTACCAAGGGAAGAAGACCATCCTCTTCGTCGACGAGATCCACCGTTTCAACAAGACCCAGCAAGACGCCTTCCTTCCCCACGTGGAAAAGGGGACCTTCACAATCATCGGCGCCACCACCGAGAATCCCTCCTTCGAAGTGATCGCGCCGCTGCTGTCGCGCTGCAAGGTGCTGGTCCTCTACCCGCTGAAGGACGAGGAGGTGGAAAAGGTGCTGACGGCGGCCCTGCACGACGAAGCGCGCGGCCTCGGCAAACTCCGGCTCGAAGTCGAGCCCGGGGCTCTCAAATTCATGGCCGAGCAGGCCGAGGGGGACGCCCGGATCGCCCTCAACACCCTGGAAACTGCGGCGCGCCTCACCAAAAACAGGCTGATCGACCTCGACACCACCCGGGAGGCGGTCCAGAAAAAACCGCTCCTCTACGACAAGGGAGGCGAAGAACACTATAACGTTATTTCCGCCTTCATCAAGTCAATGCGCGGCAGCGACCCGGATGGAGCCCTTTACTGGCTGGCGCGGATGCTGGAGTCAGGTGAAGACCCGCTCTTTATACTGCGTCGGATGGTGATCCTCGCCAGCGAGGATGTGGGCAACGCCGACCCGCGGGGATTGCAAATGGCAGTGGCTGCCCTGCAGGCTTTCCAGTTGGTTGGGCTCCCGGAGGGACGGATTATCCTCGCCCAGGCGGTCACGTACCTCGCCACCGCACCTAAATCCAACGCCTCCTATTTAGGGATTGACGAGGCGCTGGCCGAGGTCCGCAAAAGCGGTGCACTGCCGGTGCCGCTCCATATCCGCAACGCCCCTACCCGCCTGATGAAGGAGCTCGGTTACGGCAAGGATTACAGATACGCCCACGCTTATAAGGAAGGATACGTGACGCAGGAATACCTCCCCGACGAGTTGCAAGGCCGCAAGTTCTACCGCCCCCCCGGCCACGGTTACGAAAAACAGATCAAGGAGCGGATGGCGTGGCTACGCGGCGCAAAGCCGGAAGAATCCACCACTGAGACAGAGAAAGATGCAAAAAATAAAGAATAAGTAGGGTTTTGCTTACGTCCCGTAGGGACAGAAGGATGGTAGCCGGGGAATTCATTCCCCGGTCAATGAGACAAGATATCCTCACGTCACGTACGTGACGTGG